>CAVVNE010000143.1:0-29268 GCA_963749245.1 Bryobacterales bacterium | reverse complement strand
CCACCATTCGCCCATTCAGCCGCCGCCGGGATGGGGCGCTGGTGCCGGCGTAGACGCCGCCGTCGGCGCTGACGCAGCAAGCTCTCGCACCTCGCCCTGGGGTGCCTGGTACAGCACGAAGCCCTTGCCGCGCGCGTCGATCCGGTACACCAGGCCGCCCTTGTCGGTCCCGGCATATAGCGTGTCGCCCGGCCCGGTCGCCAGGCACAGGATATGCTCCTGCCGCGTGCGATAAAAGACGCTGGCTCTTGCCTTCCGGCGTGACCTGGTAAATGCGTCCCTTGGGGCCCGTCCCGGCGTAGATCATCTTGCCCGCGGCATCCAGGGCGATGGCCCAGACATAGGAATCCAGGCTCTCCGCCACGATGCGGGCCTTGCCCTCGGGCGGCAGGGCGACAATCAGTCCGGTCGGACCGGTGCCGGCGTAGACGGTGCCGTCGGGAGCCAGCGCCAGGCAGAGGATCTGGCTGTCCGAGCTGGTGAAGACCAGGGAAACGCCGGCCCTCGGGGCTCACCTTGAACAGCTTGCCTTCGTTGCCGGTGGCCACGAATAGATTGCCATTTTTATCCTCCACCACATCCCACACGTGTGTGGCGTCGAGGTCGGCCAGCAGCTTGCAGCTCGCGCGACAGGCGCAGCGCCCCTTCGCTGCTCACCACGGCGTGCTTGAGCTGAGCCTTGTCGTAGTGGCCGGCATTGTGATGGTGCCAGACCTTCACCTTGGCGGCGCCGATTTCCGACGGAGCGAAGCAAAGAGTGGCGAGCAGCAAGAAGGCAACGAGGAGAGAATCGCGTCATGAGGGCCTCATGGAAAAAGGGATGACAGCCTTCTGAGCGGGGGGCGTCAGCCCCCTGAGACTGCTCAGGGGGCTTACGCCCCCCGCTCAGGGGGCTAACGCCAACGCCCCTCGCTCGGGGGGGCTAACGGAAGACATCAGGGTCGGTCGACGACTCGCTTGTTCTTGGCGACGGTGAAGCGCACCGATTCGGCGCCCTGCACGACCCAGTCGGTCGCCTGCCGCGAAACCAGGGCGCCGCCCATGGTCTGGGTGCCGGTGCGCCGCGCTTCGCCGAGGATTTGCACCATGCCGGGCGGCAAGTTCGGCAGCGACCTGCCGGCCAGGGCCACGCCGACGGCATTGATCGGCACGCGCACGACCAGGTTCGTGCGCTTGGCGGAAGTCTGCACCTTGAGCGCCTCAAACACCTGGTCCAGATCCTGCGGGTTGCTCAGCGTTGGATTGTCGGCCAGGTGCCTTGCGCGTTGGTCAGGTCATCGCACACGATGGCGGTGTAGGCGCCTTCCGGCAGGTCGGCGGGCAGCTTGAGCGTCGCCGGCAGTCGCTGCGGCAGGCCCTTGTAAGGCCGAAGGAAAACCGTTGCCTTGAGCGTCTCGCCCGGAGCGTAAGTCTCGGAGTCGAGCTCCATCGCCTCGATGTCGGCCGTCGCGGCGGCCCGAGCGGATACGCGTCGTGCAGTCAATGTGATTGATGCGGACCGGCCGATAGGTGTTGAAGGTCAGAAGGTTGATCAGTCCGGCGATCTGGCTGAACAGCGCCTGCGGAGCGCGGCCGCCGGAGAAAGCTGGAACCGGAAAAGGTGTCCTCGATGACCAGCGGCGGCCGGCCCTCGACGTCGATCGTGACCTTCATCCGGGCCGTCAGCTCTTCCGGCAGCTCGCCTTCCATGTCCACCGAGTTGGTCAGCACGGTGTACACGAGGCTGCTCAGCATGGCCCGCTGGCGGACCATCTTGACATGGAAGGTCTTTGACTTGACGCCCCGGATCGCGGCTGACGGTCATGCGCACGGGCAGCATATCCGGCTCGCGGTCGAGCCAGCCGGCGATGCAGGTGCTGACATCGGCGTTGATCACGCCCACGGTTCGCAGCGGCGAGCCCATCTTGAAGCTGATGCTTTGCCGGGGATAAATGGCGTGGACGTAGCCGGTCATGAGGGGGAAATCGCAGGCGCCGACGCCGAAGAACGGATGGCCCCAGCCGTAGACGCGCTTGCCCTCGACGTGCGTCACCGTGCCGATGCCGGAAACGTCGAAGTCGCCCGTCACCAGGGCCACGGTCAGGGCGGCGCCCGGTTCGATGGCGACGTTCTTCTCGTGCTCGGCGACCTTGCCGGTCACGCCGCCGCCGATCATGGGCACCATGCCGCTCGATCGCAGCCGCTCGCGCAAGAGACCCAGGCTGTGCTGAGTGAACCCCGTCGCCGCCAGAGGCGTCCGCAGCGGCATCATCCAGAGACCGTCTCCGGCCGTCGGCTGCGGGTCGTCAAAATCCCGTGCAACCGTCACCGCGTCGAAAGAGCGGCCGCCCATGCGCAAGGGCGCAGCGCAGGCCGACGCGTGTCGGGTGCTTCTGTTCGACCAGGTCGCGGCGTTCATAGGCCTCGACGTAGCCGTGCATCTGGCTGAACGGAGTGACGCCGGCGATCGGCTCCTTGCCGAAGGCCCAGGCGTAGGAAACCGCCCCGAGCAACTTGCCTTCGAGGTACACGGGGCTGCCGCTCATGCCGGCGATGACCCCGGTCTTGTCGAGGTTCAGTCCCGACAGTCGGCACAGCACCAGATCGCGGCCGGGGCTGGTGTTTTTGAGAACGCCGAGGACCTCGGCCTCAAAGGTTTCGATCTTGGTGCCCTTCATGACGGTCTTGCCCTGGCCGCGCATGCCGGCGAACGTCGTCCACCTGCCAGTAGCTGGCGGGGTTCGGCGTCGCGCGGACGTCAGGAGCTTGGGCAAGCCAGCCAGAAAGAGCGCCAGGGAGATAAAACGACCGGCAAAGTGGTGGGCTTCATGCCGCACCTCCAATGCGAGGGGGGAAAAGCCGTCCATCCTGGATCAGCTGGTGGGACATATTCCCTTGCCTTGGCGACTCCAAACTGAGAACTTTACCAGTAACCCATTCGCGGGCACAACGGCAATTCCCAAAACGTCCGGTCCTTGGCCACGCACGGAGAACCCGCCATGAGTTTCCTGAGTTTTGAACGCTACTGCGAGCATCTGGCGAGCTGCCCCGAATCCACCAAGGAATGCGAACTTGCCCGCGACCTGTTCCAGGTCATCCTCGACGCCAACGGCGTGGTGGGTTTTCAGCGTCTGGGCCTCTTCCACCAGACCTTGACCAGCGTTTACCAGTTTGAGCTTCGAGTCAAGAATCAAAACGCCGTGCTCCCCGGGGGCTGGCACTTCTTTTATGTCCGCTATCACCTGCTTTTGCGGGTCAGCGTGCGGCACGAGATTCGGCAGCGGCCGCACATGACCTTGAGTCTGGGCGTGGGGGCCGATATGAATCCGGGGCTGGGATGGGATGACGAGCTGGGCAAATTCAACCAGGACGGCGATCTATTGCCCAAGGTGTTCTCGAAGGCGATTCACAATGACCCCAGTTTGTGGCGCCTCTTGCCCGCGGCGTGGTGGCCGACGAGGTCTGGGCCCAGGCCGGCCACTTTGACTTTCCAGCGGATTTTGATTGGTCCGAGGCAGCCAACATCAATGCCGCCATCAACGAATAGTGTCTCAATTTGGGGCCGCTGAGCCGCGCACGCAGCGTACTCGCGGAGTAAGCGGGCGCGGCACCGCTTACTCCGCGAGTACGCTGCGTGCGCGGTCGAGAGGCAAGCATCCTTACCGCTTGGAAGTCAGCATCTCTTTCAGATCCGCGGCGGCGACATGGGCAGCTCTTGCATGCGCACGCCGACGGCCCGGTAGATCGCGTTGGCCAGGGCGGCGGGCGGCGGCACGATCGGCACCTCGCCGACGCCGCGCACGCCGTAGGGATGATTTGGGTCCGGACCTCCACAATCACCGTATCAATCATCGGCAGGTCCAGGCTGGTCGGCATGCGGTAGTCCAGGAAGCTGGCGTTGGTCATGACGCCCTGGCTGTTGTAGACGTACTCCTCGTTCAGGGCCCAGCCGATGCCCTGGACGGCGCCGCCCTGCATCTGGCCCTCGACGTAGGCGGGGTGAATGGCGGTGCCGCAGTCTTGCACGGCCGTGTAGCGCAGGATCGTGACCTTGCCCGTGTCGGGGTCCACCGCGACATCCACGATGTGGGTGGCGAAGGCCCCGCCCTGGCCGGGCGGATCGACGCTGGCCCGGCCGACGATCGTGCCGCCCGTTTGGTGCAGCTTGGCGGCCAATTCCTTGAACGTGAAACGCTTGGCAGGGTCGGTCCGGCAGGTCACGCTCCCGTTTCGTAGGTCACCGCCTCGGGCGCAACTTCCCAATCTGGGCAGCACGGCACCAGCCCGGCGGGAGATCCTGACCCGCCTCAAAGGCCGCCCAGCCGGTCGCGAACGTCACCCGGCTGCCGCCGGTAACGTCGGTGTAACCGACCGAGTCGGTGTCGCCCACCAGCGGCCTGACGTCCTGGGCGGCCAAGCCCAGCGTCTCGGCGAGCTGCATGGCGAGCGAGGTGCGTGCCGCCGATGTCGGTGGAGCCCTCGACCAGGCTGACGGTGCCGTCGGCGTTGATGCTGGCGCTGGCGCTGGATTTGAGCCCGCAGTTGAACCAGAAGCCCGACGCCACGCCGCGACCTCGATAGGCGCTTCCAACGGCGCTGGTAGTGAGGATGTTCCTTGGCGGCGCACGGTCTCGATCATGCCGATGCGCGGGTAGACCGGGCCCGTCGGCCCGGCGCGTGCCCTCGCGGGCGGCGTTCTTGATGCGGAAGTCGAGCGGATCGATGGCCAGTCGTTCGCAGATCTCGTCCACGACCGTCTCGGCGGCGAAGGCGGCGTTGGTGGCGCCGGGGGCCCCGGTACGCGGACGTGGCCGGCTTGTTGACGACGACATCGTAGCCGTCAATGACGACATTGGGGATGTCATAACAAGCAAAGATGCACATGGCAGCCGGCGCCGACCGGCGAGCCGGGGTAGGCGCCGGCCTCGTAGGCGAGATAGCCTGGCCCGCGACGAGCCGGCCGCTCGTGTCCGCGCCCAGCTTGACGCGGATGAACGAGCCGGGCGTGGGACCGGTCCCTTCAAAGACCTCCGCCCGGTTCATCAGCACCTTGACCGGGCGGCCGGCCGCGCGGCTGAGCAGGGCGGCGACCGGTTCGAGGTAAACGCGGATCTTGCCGCCGAAGCCGCCGCCGATCTCCATCGGCACGACCTTGATGCGCGAGACCGGCAGTCTGCAGCAGCTCCGCCAGCTGGGCACGCACCGTGAACGCGCCCTGCGTGCTGCACCAGACGGTGATCGTGTCGTCGGCGTTCCACAGGGCGGTGGCGTTGTGCGGCTCGATGTAGCCCTGGTGGACCGTGGCCGTCTTGAACGCGCGCTCGATGACCACCGCCGCGTCGGCGAAGCCCTGATCCGGGTCGCCCATCTTGAACTGGAAATGCTTGGCGATGTTGGTCGGCTTCGCCGCGGCGCCGTTGCCCTCGGGGCCGGCGAGCGATTCGGTGCGCAGGTCGGGGTGCAGGATCGGGCGCCCGTCTTCCATGGCGGCGCAGACGTCCAGGACGGGCGGCCATCGGCTCGTACTCGACGTCGATGAGTGCCAGGGCCTCCTCGGCGACGTGCGGATTGCTGGCGGCGACGGCGGCGACGGCATGGCCCTTGTACAGGACCTTTTCGCGGGCCAGGGTGTTGCAGCTCAGATCGCGCGCAGCCGGATGGCTCCCTCGCCCAGCTCGGCGATGCGGTTGCCGGGATCGGGAGGCTCGGCCGGTCGTACGACCGCCTCGACGCCCGGCAGCTGAGGGCCTTGCGGACATCGATGCTGTGAGGAGAGCGTGGGCGTGCGGGCTGCGGAGAATGCGGCCGTGCACACGGCCGCGAATTCGGCAACGTGACGCCGGAACAGTATTTGGGCCTCGCTCAGGAGCTGCGCGACGCGCCGGCCGGCGGGCCGATTCTCGAAATCGTGAAACCGGACGGCGTTGTGACCCGTTTCGACAGAGGATCCGGCGCCTTCGGAGCCTACAATCGCGACCGCACGATCCGGACGTTTTTCAAACCTAACGACGGCGAGCGTTATTTCCGCCGCCAGGCAAGCCGGCCATGACCGTCGACGAATATCTGCGCGAAAACGGCTATCCGGAGCAAGTCGTCCGCGAAGGCCGGGGCGGACTGATCCGCAAGTGGCGCGAGTTTGTGGAGCAGGTGGAGCACGGCTACTCCCTCGGCCTCGAGGACTATCGCAACGACCTCGACGTGCGCGCGATCCTCGCGCAGGCCGGCGCCGAAGACGATACTGTTCTGGCTCTCGATGAACGCCTGAAAAAACTTCTTACTGCGTGCGACATCCGAGTGTGGGAAAGCGCCCCCGGCGAACCTTTCTGGGACTTCGGCTATCCTCGCAACGCCGGCCCCGATCTGCTCGCAGATCTGCGCGGTGAGGATTTAGCGTAGCCGATCGCTCCCTATGGTCGCGGCTCCGACATCAGCGCGATGCGTGCTCGATACTTACCGAGCCGCGACCGCAGGAAGCGATCATTTCAACGCCTCAATGTGCACCAAATCCTCCCGGCACGTCCGGTAAATTCCCTGCATCCCTTCAAACGGACATGGAATCGACCTGGTGCCGCCTTCCTCCGTCCGCAACCGAAAAAACGGACAGCGGCCATAATGTTTCGCGGACGCATTGTACGCGATCGCGATTCCCGGCACGCGCCCCATCGCGGTCAGCGCCGCGACGCTGCGACTTACCATCGAATGCGGCACTTCCTCCTGCGCCCGCGCGATGCCGAGCATCGTTTGAAAACATCCGTCGGCGATGGAACGGCGGATCCTGCCATGGTCCATCCCCATAGCCGCGCAGAATTCGTAGGTGCCGTTCAGATGTTCCGCATCCGCGGGGTATACCGGCATCACCGCTGCGTTGACGATGCCGCTGAGAAACGATTCCTGCTTCTCAGGCAACTCCCTGTCGCCGGGCACAGCGTCCGCGCGCAGTTGCCCCAACTGTCGATCGATCCGGCGCGACGCCCTTTCCGTGCCGTAGATCTTCTCGTTATCCTCGAGCGAGGTCGCGCGGGCCGCGATTTTGCGCAGCGAATCGTACGCGTCGGGCTCGTCCTCGGTCTGCCTGATGTTCAGCGCTCCCACCAAAAACAGATCCGGCTCCCGATGCCGGCGCACGAGTTCTTCGCGCCAACGCCCGTGCCCCAGCGTCGATTGCAGCCGGTCGATTTGCACTTCGCGCAGCACTTCCAACGCCGGCATGAAGGGCAGATTGTCGAACATTCCTCCGTCGCCGTAGAATACGTCGCGCCGGCCGACGCCCGGATAAAGGGCGCTGGCGCGCCGCGGCGCGAACGCCATGGGAAACGCGCTCGAGGCCAGCAGCGCCTCGATCAGATCGTAGCGGTCGGCGGTAAGCTGCGCGCCCAGAATCGTGATCCACTCCGTCACCAGGTTCACCGCGGTGGCGAAAAACGCGATGCGGCTCTGTTCCAGGAACGGCTGCACATCCTGCGGCACATCGCCCAGCACAAGCCTGGTCTCGCGCTCCAGCAGCGAGGAGCCAATCAGCGCGTCGTAAATTCCCAGCCGGTCGATCGTCTCCGTCTTAATCTGCGTCCAGAATGTGTGCGTTGCCCGCGTTACATGCCCGGCGACAAACTCCGCCGCGATCCGGGCCGTGGCGCGATAGGGAATCAGGAATAGATCGGAAATCGCGTCGATCAGCGCCGGCGGAGCTCCGGTGATCGCGCTGCCCGGGTCCTGCCGGCTGCCCGCGCGAACCATCCTCCGCAGCGTGTTCGGCGAAAGATTCATGCTCGCGCCGCGGCTGCGGATTCCCACGTCCTTCATCGCGGCCTTCAGCGTTTTGGTCAGCGCGACGCGCCGGTCTATCTCCAGAAACAGGTTGGTCAGACGCCGCAATTTCACGCCGGCCTGCTGACCGCTGGACGAATACATCGACCCGAGAGCCGCTCCCAGCAGCGTCCCCACCGACGCACCGACGATCATGTCCGGTTTGAACCCGGTGGCATGCATCGCGCCGATCATACCCACGTGAAACGAGCCCCGGAACACGCCGCCGCTGGCGATAAACACGATCCGCGGCCGGTGGCCCGCCAGCTCCGGAAACCTCTTGGCCAGTTCGCCGGCCGCATCCCCGTGCGCTTGGAAGTTCGCCGGCAAGGTCCGATCCACTGGCTTCGGCGCCGCCCGCAGCATTCGCGGACAATGGCGGCAAACCTCGCTCAATCCCGGCATGCCGTATCGATCCGCGATCCGCCAGTCCCTCTTCGGAGCGATGTGCCGCAACATCGCGTTACATTCCACCGCCTCTTCCTTTCCGAACTCGGCGATCTCTTCGCGATATAAAACCGAGAGAGTATGCCGGCATCCTTCGGCGATGTGCGTGAGGATCTCGGTCTCCGTCGGCTGAAGAGTATTTTCGAGCGTCAGCTCGTGTTCCGGCGCGATTTCGTCCACAGTTATGGTGTGGACGTCGGAGCAACTGAAGTCACTTTTTGTCGCGGTCCGCAGTACGCGCTCGATTTCGCTGACGTAATTCGTACGTACCACTTCCAGGCGGCTGTCGCGCCGCCGTTCCAGGCGATTTCCGGCGAACCCGGTATCCACGACGTTCGGCAGGCGCGGCTCCTCGTTCGGCGCCCCGGCGGCGATAGGCAGAGGTTTTGGCAGAATGGGAATGTCGTAGACCAGGTGGACGCGGCTTTCCGGCTTCGACAAAATTTCCGCGACCTCGCCGTTTTGCGGCTCCGAAAGAAAACGGATCAGCGCCGGCAGAGGATTGTGGCGCACTACGGAGCCGTCCACCAGATCCAGCCGGGCAGGTTTTTGCGGGCCCTCCACCCAATGGTCGACGTCGCGGCCCGTCAGCACCGTCGGCGCGAATAACCGCGGAATCGCGAGGCTGGCGCGAAGCGCGTCGACAATCGACACGCCACTCTTCGTGCCTGGCCAGAGCTGGCTCGGAGACGAATCGATTATCTGCAGCGGCGCCGCGACCATCAGCACCGGAAACGTCAGATCCCTAAGAACAGGCGTCTTGCTGTGAGCCTCAAACAAGCGAAATAATTTCAGGCGGAGATAAAAATCGTCGATCAGCGATCGGCGAATCCCCAAATGTGTAAGGATTTTCTTGAATCCCCAGTTGTTCGTCCGCCACATCCAGCGGCGCAGGAAAATCGGCACCAGCGGCGCGCAAGTGAACCCCAGCAGCAGCCCGAGATGAAGCACGTGCGTTGTCTGTTCTTGAAAAATCCCTTGCACCACAACCCACAAATTCGCGATCCACAGCGCGATGGTCGCCGAGCCGAGAAACACGGTCGCCAACCACAGCTTCCATCCGAACAAAGGACGCAGCGGGAAGTACGAAATCATTTTTCCGCCCGCGCGAAACTGCCATTCGGGGAAAAACTGCGGCCGCAGGATGATCTGCAACAGCACCAGCCATTCGAACCACAGCACGCGCGCCCACAATGCCAGCGCATTCCACCACTGCGCCACGCGCACCGTCGGATTCCGCTCTTCATGCCGCGTGTAGCGAACCATAATCCAGCCGGCCGAGCTCAGCGTCACCGGCAGGTGGGAGCACCATCGTCCGAAGCGCGCGATGATGTGCAGCTTGCGGCGCGCCTTCGCCTCGCGCAACTCCCACTCCTTATCGAGCGATCCGTCAGGCGCCGTGGGGAGCCCCGTCTCTGCCACCGGCGGCAGATCGGCGACGAAATCGGAGGGGTTGGGAATGGCATGCCAGGCAACGTCGTAAGGACGGTCCAGCAGGAAGGAAAGATATCGCCGGAACCAGGTCCACCGCGCGGCTTCTGTACGCGACTCGCGCAGCTCCACGTAGCAGCGCTCCATCACCGCCGCGGTCAGCGCGCCGACCGAAATTCCCGCCGCGATCTTTGGAGGCGTCCGGTCCGACGCCAGATACGCGTGAATCGTCCCCGCTCCGAACGAAACGCCGTGCAGCCCGGCGGTGAAGCACACGGCATCGTCGCACTGGACGCTGAAATCGGAGTCTTGCTGGTCAGTCGTTGCCTGCAACGGTTTCGATCATACCAACATGTCGCGTTACCATACCGATTCGATTGCAAAACTGCGCTCAGTATAATTAAATTCCCGGCATGCAAAAAGCGCGAAATCTGGAATACACCGCGGACCTCCAGCGGCTCAGCGGCAAGCTCGCCGAGCTCGGCTACTACCACTCCATCGAACTGCCCGATGGGCAGGTCATCCCCGGAATTCAGAGCATCGAGAAGCAGCGCTGGCGCCTCGCGCAATTCCCCATTCCCCAGGATCTGCGCGGAAAACGGGTGCTCGACATCGGCGCCTGGGACGGCTGGTTCAGCTTCGAAATGGAGCGGCGCGGCGCGGCGGTCGTCGCTGTGGATGCGAGCAGGAAGACGCGCTTTCTCGAAGCCAAGGCCATGCTCAACTCCAAGGTCGAGCACGTCGTCGCCGACATCTCTTTCCTGACGCCGCGCGATATTGGCTACTTCGATATCGTCCTGTTCTTCGGCGTTCTCTATCATCTGAAGCATCCGATGCTGGCGCTCGAACGCGTCTGCGAGCTCTCCACCGACTTCGCCTGCATCGAATCCTTCGTTACCGACGACTCCAGTACCGTTCCCGTGATGGAATTCTATGAAGGGACGCAACTCGCCGGGCAGTTCGACAACTGGGTCGGTCCGAACGTTTCTTGTTTAATGGCCATGTGCCGCGCCGCCGGCTTCGCGCGCGTCGATTTATCGAGTGTCGACGATTCCCGCGCCCACGTCATCTGCCACCGCAAGTGGGCCGACGTCCCACGCGCGGGGCCCGCGCCGGATCTGATCGTCGTCGAAAACAGCGAACTGCAAAATCACAGTTTCAGCGCCCGTCGCGACGATTACATCACAGTCTGGATTCATTCCGGCGAACAGGATTTAACCTGTGACGATATCTGCGTGCAGGTTGGTCCATACGGCGCGCGACCCGCGGCTGTCTCCAACGTCGGCGCCGGATGGCAGGCGAACTGCAAGCTCCCTTTAGGCCTTGCCCCCGGCTGGCATGATGTCTCGGCCGCAGTGCGTAACAGTGAATGGTCAAACCGCGCGCGCATCGCCGTCGACCTGCCTCGCGAGGCGCAAGTCTGCACTCCCACCACGCGCGCCTTCGAAATCTCGATCGTCTGCGACGGCCGCACCTGGGAGCGGAATCAGGTCCGCACAGGCCTCGGCAGTTGCGTCTCCGCCTGGGTCGCCGGATTGCCCGAAGGCCTCGCGCGAGCCGAACTTAGCTTCCGCCTCAACGGCACCGATCTGCCCTCTTGCTTCGTTTCTCCCACGGCAGAGGCGAAGGGCCGGCAAGTCAACGCCATGGTTCCCGCCGGCCTGGACCCCGGCGAATACCAACTCTCAATCCATTGCCGCAGCCAGGAGTCGCAGCCCGTAAAGCTCACCCTGGTCTAACCCCAACGCGCCCCTACTTCGTCGACCCCACAATCCTCATCGCGTAAAACGACCGCCACACGAAAATCATCGAGATCAGCAGGAACACCACCGCCAGCGCCGTGCTGAAGCTGGCCCCCTGCTTCTCGGTCATCGAAACGCCCAGCTCCACCGCCAGCAGCCCGAACAGCGTCGTGAACTTGATAATCGGGTTCAGCGCCACCGACGATGTGTCCTTGAACGGATCGCCAACCGTATCGCCGACGACCGTCGCATCATGCAGCGGCGTGCCTTTTTGCTTCAACTGCACTTCCACAATCTTCTTTGCGTTGTCCCACGCGCCGCCCGCGTTGGCCATGAAGATCGCCTGGTACAGCCCGAACAGAGCGATCGAGATTAGGTATCCGATGAAGAAGTACGGCTCGATAAACGCAAATCCCAACGTGGCAAAGAATACGGTTAAGAAGATGTTAAACATGCCCTTCTGCGCATACTGCGTGCAGATCTCCACGACTTTTTTCGAATCTTCTACGGATGCCTTGGTTACGCCTTCCAGCTTGATGTTCGCCTTGATGAACTCCACCGCGCGATACGCGCCCGTGGTTACCGCTTGAATCGACGCGCCGGTGAACCAGTAAATCATCGCACCGCCCGTAATCAACCCCAGCAGGAACGGCGGATGCATCAGCGATAGATTCTGGATCAGCTCGGGTTTCAACCCGTCGGTCAATTTGACGATGATCGAAAAAATCATCGTTGTCGCGCCTACCACCGCCGTGCCGATCAGCACCGGCTTGGCCGTCGCCTTGAACGTATTGCCCGCGCCGTCGTTCTCTTCCAGATGGTGCTTAGCTTTATCGAAATTGACGTCGAAATCAAAATCCTTCTTGATCTCTTTGCGGATGTTGGGAATCGTCTCGATCACCGACAGTTCGTACACTGACTGCGCGTTGTCCGTCACCGGTCCGTAGCTGTCCACCGCGATCGTCACCGGCCCCATCCCTAAAAATCCGAACGCCACCAGCCCGAACGCGAACACGGCGGGAGCTTTCATGAGTCCCTCCATGCCGTAGGTGCTCACCGAGTAAGCCGTCGCCATCAAGGCAAGCACGGACATGCCCAGCCAATACGCGCTGAAATTGCCGGCCACCAATCCCGACAAAATGTTCAACGACGCGCCGCCCTCCTTCGACGAGGACACGACTTCCTTCACGTGCCGCGAGTCCATCGATGTGAACACTTTCACCAGTTCCGGAATCACCGCGCCGGCCAGCGTGCCGCACGTGATTACGGTGGACAGCTTCCACCACATGGTGGGATCGCCGCCGATATCCGGAATCATGAAGTAAGAAACCAAGTAGGTGGCGCCAATCGAAAGGAAGGACGTCAGCCACACCAGCGTGGTGAGAGGCGCCTCATAGTTCATTTTGTCGACGTTCTGATACCGCGCTTTGGCGATGGCTTCATTTAGAAAATAGGAGGTGCCGCTGGTGATGATCATCATCACGCGCATCACGAAGATCCAGACCAGCAACTCCACCTTCACCAGATCGCTGTTCACCGCGAGCAGGATGAACGCGATCAGCGCGACGCCCGTGACGCCGTACGTCTCGAAGCCGTCCGCCGACGGTCCCACCGAATCACCCGCGTTGTCGCCCGTGCAATCCGCAATCACGCCCGGGTTGCGCGCGTCGTCCTCCTTAATCTTGAAAACGATCTTCATCAGGTCCGCGCCGATGTCGGCGATCTTCGTGAAAATCCCGCCCGCCACGCGCAGCGCCGCCGCGCCCAGCGATTCGCCGATCGCAAAGCCGATGAAACAAGGCCCCGCATAATCGCCCGGAACGAACAGAAGGATGCAGAGCATGATGAACAGCTCCACGCTGATCAGCAGCATGCCGATGCTCATGCCGGCCTTCAGAGGAATGGCGTAACAAGGGTATGGTTTCCCGCGCAGGCTGGCAAAAGCGGTGCGCGAATTGGCGAACGTGTTCACGCGGATTCCAAACCAGGCCACGCCGAAGCTGCCCGCGATGCCCACCAGGCTGAACGCGAGAATGATCGCGACTTCGTTCCACGGCAAACCGAACGACGAGCCGTTGGGCGCCAGGAATCCGAAGTAAAACACGATAATCGAGCCGATGAACGCTTCGAGCACCAGCAAAAATTTCCCCTGCGTCAGCAGATAGGTTTTGCAGGTTTCATAAATCAGCTCGGAAATTTCCAGCATCGACGCGTGCACCGGAAGGTTTTTGAGGTGCATGTACATCGCGATGCCGAACACAAAGCCCAGCGCGCTGATTCCCAACCCGATCATCAGCAGCGCAGGCCCCGTAATCGCGCCGCCCAGAAAGGACGCGGAGTGCAGGTCCGGCAGTTTCAACTCTGCCTCGCTCGCACGCAACGGCGCACATGCCAAAAGAGTCAACAGAACCGGGAAGGCGCGCCTGAAACAGGCGGACAACGAGGTCAACAGCATTCCGGAAGATCCTCCAAATTGAATAAGACGTGAAATGAGTGTAACGACTTAAGACACCATACCGCAGGTAGCGCTGAACTGGCAACCGCGCTACCCTCCCAGGACCTCTAGAACCTGGCACTTCAAATACAGCGTCTCCGGCACCGTCAGCAGAATGGGATGATCCGCCGCCTGGGTCCTTCTTTCCAGCACCCGCAGCGTTTTCCCCGTATCCAGCGCCGCCTGCGCGACAATTTCTAACAACATCGCCTCGCTCACATGATGCGAGCAGGAACACGTCACCAGAATCCCTCCCGGGCCCAGCAGCTTCAGCGCCCGCAGATTGATCTCTTTGTAACCCTTCGCCGCCTCATCCAGCATCCTCCGCGACTTCGCGAACGCCGGAGGGTCCAGGACAATCGTTCCGTACTTGCGGTCGATCCCCGATAGAAAGTCAAACACGTCCGCCTGCCGGAACTGAATGTTCGAAAGGCTGTTCGCCCGCGCGTTCGCCTCCGCCGTCGCCAAAGCCCCCGCCGATGAATCGACGCCTTCCACCGATTCCGCCCGCCGGGCCGCATGCAACGCGAATCCTCCGGTGGAAGTGAAACAATCCAGCACCCTGCCGTGTGCAAAGTTGGCGGCGGCCAGGTAATTCTCCCTCTGATCGAGATAAACTCCCGTCTTCTGACCCTTCAACAGGTCCGCTTCCAGATGGAGCCCGTTCATCTCGATCGCCACCCGTTCCGGAACCTCGCCAGACAAGACGGCGACCTCCAGAGGCAGGCTTTCCAGCTTACGCACCGCCGCGTCGTTGCGCGCCAGAATCCCCTTTGGAGCCAGCAGCTCGTTTAAACAATGAACAACCAGGTCCCGCGCCCTGTCCATGCCTTGGCTCAGCGTCTGCATCACCAGGTAAGCGCCGTAGCGATCCACAATCAGCCCCGGCAGCAGGTCGGCTTCGGAAAAAACCAGCCGAAAGGCATTGGAGTCCTTCACCACCCGCTCACGATGCCGTATCGCAGCAGTCAGCCGGCGGCGAAAGAATTCCTGGTCGATGGGTTCTGGTTTGGAGGAGAGAAAACGGAGGGTGATCTGCGAGGTGGAACTATAATGAGCTACGCCGAGCGGCCGGCCGCGGGAATCGGCGACCTTCACCGCATCGCCCGGCTGCGCCTGGCCCCGATCGACCACGTCGCTCGAAAAAATCCAAGGATGCCCGCTGGCCACGCGGCCGGCGCCTTTCGGGTTCACGCGCACGGTGTTCAACCCGCAATTCTCGCACGAAACAAAAAAGGGGCGGAATTCGTCCGCCCCCCAAAATCCACCAACTGTATTAGTTGGTATGAACCGCTACCTTGATTTGGCGCGGCTTGGCGATTTCCTTCTTCGGAATTGCAATCGTCAATACCCCGTTCTTGTAATCGGCCTTGACGGCGTCGAAATCGACCGTCTCGGGCAACGCGAACGCCCGCTCGAAGTGTCCATACGAACGCTCCACGCGATGCCAGCTGCCCTCATTCTTCTCCGCTTCGAACTTACGCTCGCCGCGAATCGTGAGAGTGCCGTTTTCCACCCGGACGTCGATGTCCTTCATCTCCACATCGGGCACGTCGGCCTTCAGGATCAACTCGTTCTCCGTCTCTTTGATGTCCACAGCGGGCACCCAGGGCCGTCCATTCGGCTCCGTGAACAGCCGGTTCACGGTGTCTTGGAAGACTTTGAGTCCGGCCGGAAACGTGTCGAAATCGGTGAAGGGCGTGTATTTGATAAGTGACATACTGTTTAATCCTCCTGATATCTACTGTCACTGTTATTATATAATCTGCGCGTAAAAATGTCAAGTAGTCTACAAAAAGAAATTTATCCATTGTTTTTCAGCAACTTAAGAAAAGGATCCACAAAACGTTCGCCAGTCATTATATGATTGGACCGTGGACGAGTCCCTGCTGGTCAATACGCTTGGACACTCCGCCGGAGTCCTGATCTTCGGCATCTTCCTTTATCTGCTGATTCAGGACCGCGCCGCCCGCCGTCTGCCGGGCAGCACCAAATCGATGCTCGCCGCGGCTCTGGCTCTGGCCTGGAATCTCGCTTCGCTGCTGGTGCTGGGCGCTAACGCACCCGGCAGCACGTTCACCAATATCACGGTCGCCATCGGATTTTCGGTGCTTAGTCTGTTGCCCGCCGTGCTGTTCGATCTCTGCCTTCAGAATCGCTACCGCACTCTGGTGCGCTGCGGCTATGCGCTCAGCACGGTCGCGATCGTCCTGCATGTCGCCGAGTTGTTCCGGGAAGGCGCGCGCTATCACCGTCTCGGCTTGCAGATGATCACGGTCGGCTTCGGCCTGCTCACCTGCTTTGCCGCCGCGGGATTTATCGCTTCGCGCGATCACACGCGCCGCGCCACCACCTCCCGATTGGTCGGGACCATGTCCTTGTTTCTGCTCGCCATGTCCTTCGTGCACCTGGGTGGAGGACATGCCGCGCAGGTGTGGTCCCGCGAACTGGCGTTTCACCACGCGGCGATCCCTCTGGCGCTGCTGGTGCTGATGCAGGATTACCGTTTCGTTCTTCTCGACGCGTTCCTGCGCTTCCTTGCCAACGTGTTTCTCGCAGCGTTGTTCACTCTGGGCGTCGCGCAGGCCTGGAGGCTCGGATGGTTGTCGAGGACATCCACGCCATTTCATCAGGCTTTGCTGCTGGCCGGCGCATGCCTGCTGCTGATCGTTTTCGCGATGCTGCGAGGCTGGCTACAAAGGTTGCTCACCAGGCTGGTCTTCCGGCGTCCCGATCTCGAGCCTTTGCTCCACAACCTGAAACTGCCTATCCGCGACGAAGCGGAGTATTTGCTCGAATCGGCGGCCGAGATCGGCCGGTTTATGGGCGCGGACGCTTCGGTGGTCGACGACGCCCGACTGGGCGATCTCGATCTCCGCCGTCCGGTGCTAACCGGTCAGCTTTCACGCCGGCGCGCGGAGCTGGAGGACCAGGGCGTCGAGGTCATCATTCCACTCCGATGCGCTTCGGGCGACGCCCGCTACGTGCTGCTCGGGAGGCGATCCGGCGGAAGGCGGTATCTGAGCGAGGACCTGCTGGCGCTGGGCCGTGCCGCCTCGCTCATCGTTGAACAGATCGAACAGTTCCGTGAATCCGAAATGCGCCGCTTGGTATCGCAGGCCGAGCTGCGCGCGCTGCAATCGCAGATTCATCCGCACTTTCTGTTCAACGCGCTCAACACCCTGTATGGGATTATTCCGCGCGAAGCTAGGGGCGCGCGCGATACGGTTTTGAACCTCGCCGATATTCTGCGCTACTTTTTAGAAACCGGCAAAACCTTTTTGCCGCTGGAGCAGGAGCTGCACATCGTCACCGCGTATCTGGAAGTCGAAAAACTGCGCCTGGGAGAAAAACTGCGCGTCGAAATCGACGTCGATCCCGACGCTCTGCGGGTGCCGATTCCGATTCTTTCCATCGAACCTCTGATTGAGAACGCCGTCAAGCACGCCATCGCGCCCAAGGTCGAAGGCGGTGTGGTCCGTCTGCGCGCCCGACTGGATCACAACGCGCTCCACGTGACTGTCAGCGATACGGGCTCCGGCTTTCGTCCGCAGGGGGGAGAAAAATCGGGGGTCGGCCTCGAAAACGTCACCCGGCGGTTGCAGCTCTGCTACGGCGCAGACGCTCAGATCAACATCCAGTCCGATGTCGGGGGCAGCAGCGTGTCGTTTTCCATTCCCGTGGGCGTCTCCGCGCCGCGGGCGGTGGAGGCTGTTCTTTGAGGGTTCTGATTGCCGACGACGAGCCGATCGCGCGGGAAATTTTGCGCGATCACGTGGAATCCATCGCCGGCCTGGAACTGGCTGGCTTTGCTTCAACGGGTTCCGAAGCGATTTCGCGCATTTTCGATCTGCGGCCCGATGTCGTGCTGCTCGATTTGCAGATGCCCGAGCTCGATGGCCTCGCCGTGGTGCGCGCGCTGAGCGGAGAACACGCGCCGCTGATTATCTTTGTCACCGCGTACGAGCGTCACGCGCTGGCCGCGTTCGAGGTTGGCGCCATCGATTATCTGCTGAAGCCCGTTCGCCGCGAGCGCCTCGAAAAAGCCATCGAGAAGGCGAAGCGCCAGATGAAGCCTCCGCCGCCCACGGAGGCTCCACGCAAAATTGTCGGCCGCCGCGGCAGTGACCTCTATCTGCTGGACCCCTCGGAAATCGTGGCGTTCCAGGCTGAGGGCGAGCTGGTGCACATTGTCACCACATCGCAGCGTTATCTGAGCGACCATTCCTTGAAATCGCTCGGAGAAAAGCTGGAACCGAAGCGCTTTCGCCGGGTCCATCGGGGCACGATCATCAACACGGACCACATTCGCAGAATTTCCCCTCTTTCGAGCAAGCGCTGGCTGCTGAAGATGTCGAACAATTTCGAAGCCGTAGTGAGCAAGCGCCTGGCCAGCTCGATCCGCGAAGACACACGCTGGTAGAGGTAGCCAGTACCCAGTAGCCGGTAGCCAGCATAAGATCGGCCCTTTGCTGGGTACTGGCTACTGGCTACTTCTTCTATCATGGACCTGTATGGGATCGCGACCTTCTTTCGTGCTGGCGGCTGTTCTGTTCGCCGGCGCGTTGCACGCGCAGATCATTGAATTCGAATCCGGTGGGTTGAAGTACCGGACCATGACGCGCGGAGGCGTGACCATCATGTGGGCTCACCTGCCGATGCACATCAAGGAGTACGCGGTATTGCAGGTGGCCATCTCCAACGGTTCGCCGGTGTCCTGGCAGGTGAAGCCGCAGGATTTCCGGTTCGAAAAAGCCGAGGGAGGAATTATAGCCGCGCTACCGGCTGCGACCGTGGTTGAATCGCTGATGGAAAGGGCCTCCCGCGGCGACGTCATCAAAATGATTACGGCCTACGAAGCTGCCTTATATGGCAATTCCAAGATGCACTCGACCAACGGGTATGAAATGCGCAGGCAGGACGCGCAGGCAGAGATGGGCGGAGGGAAGTTGAGAGCCGCCGCCGCGGCGTCGGCCATTGCCTTCGTCCCCAGCAAACTGCTGCCCGGCCAATCCACCGACGGGGCGATCTTTTTCGTGAACGGCGGAAAGCCCTTGGGCGCCGGAAAACTGACGGTCAACGCGGCCGGGGAGATTTTCGAATTTCCGGTCGAGATCGAAGCGCGTCAGCATCCGTAAAACTTCCGGATTTGTCCCGCCACGCGCCGCGCGGCGCTTTCTTTTAAGTAAGGCCACAACGGCAGGGAAAGTATTTCCGCCACCGCTTGCTCGGCGTGTGGAAGCGAGCCCTTCTGCGCGAACGCGGGATGCTTGTGCAGAGGAACCGGATAATGCACCGCGGTTCCGATGCCCCGCGAGGCCAGATGCGCGCGAAGCTGGTCGCGGCGTTCGGCGCGAATCACGTAGAGGTGATGAACCGAGCCTCCCGTTCTCTTCACCAGCTTGACGCAATCGCGCAGTTCTTCGTCGTAAATCGAGGCAATGCGGGCGCGATGGGCGTTCCATTCGTTCAGATGCGGCAGGAAGGCGCGTAGAAAACAGCACTGCAATTCGTCGAGCCGGGAATTGACTCCGAAGCTGTGGGCGATCTGATCGCCATGGCGTCCGCCGTCGCGCAGCACGATTAATCGATCGCGCGCGGCGGCGTTGTCGGTGATAATGCCGCCTCCATCACCCATGCAGCCGAGATTTTTCGTCGGATAGAAACTATAGGCGACGTACCGCGAAAATGCCGCCAAAGGCTTCCCATCGAACAGAGCTCCGTGGGCCTGCGCGGCATCCTGAATGAGCGGAATTTTGTGTTTTCGCGCCAGCTTCTGGAAACGGTCCAATGCGCAGGGCTGGCCGTAGAGATGCACCGGCATCAATGCGCGCGTTTTTGACGTAATGCGCGCGGCGGCATCGGCGGCGTCGATCTGCAATGTTTCAGAATCGATGTCGGCGAATCTGGGGACCGCTCCGGAGGCGCGAATGCCGACGCCGGAAAAGGGAGCGGTGAGCGCGCTGGTGATGACTTCGCCCGAGGTGACGCCGGCATCCCGCAGGCAAAGCTCGATCGCGGCTGTGCCGTTGGCGACGCCGACGGAAAAGTTTCCGCCCAGCGCCGAGGCGAACTCGAGTTCGAAGGCTCGCAACTCGTCGCCAAGAATGAAGTGACTTTTTTTAAAGAGGCGCTGCAGGTTCGCGCGCCAGTCCCGTGAGGTCGCCCGTAGCAGGGGCCTCAGGTTCGCTTGAGGGACAGGCATTCAGAACTATCTCTAACGTAGCATGAAGAACCCTACACATTAACGCCAAGTGAAGCTCGCAACTGCGCACATGGCGACGGCGTTTCAAGTAGCAGGAGGCAGTTATGAAACGAACATGGTTATTGGCGCCGGTTTTCATGGCGTTTTCGATGGTCGCCTGCGGAGGCGCGGTCTACTATGCCAGCGTCCCTCCGCCGCCGCTGCGGGCGGAATTCGTGGGCACTGCGCCGGGGCCGAGATATGTGTGGGTCAACGGCTACTGGGGCTGGCGAAACAACGCGCATGTCTGGATCGGCGGTGCATGGAGGCGTCCGCCGCATGCGCACGCGGTGTGGGTTGCGCCGCGATGGGAAGGCCGGGGCGGGCGATACTATTTCCACGAAGGCCGCTGGAGATAACTTAGTAAGCTGTCCCGGTCAGATCGTAGCGACGGAATCCCCTGGCTCACGCCAGGGGTTATAACCCCGTCCCGTGCAGGGCGGGGACCCGGCGAACCGAGCTTGCTAACGAAATCGCCGGGACAGCTTTCTAAACAATTACGATTTTGGCGCGCCGGGCTCGGGCGGCTTCGGCTTGTCCTTGGTGGGCGCGTGGGCGGCTGCTTTGACGGGGCTCAGCAGCACGTGCGCGTTGCGGCCCTCGAGTCGCGGCGTGCCTTCGGCAGTGCCGTAGGGGGCCAGATCCTCAGAGAAACGGATCAGGAGTTTGCGGCCGAGGTCGGTATGCGCAATCTCGCGGCCGCGAAACTGAACGACGGCCTTCACGCGATTCCCTTCTTTCAGGAATCGGATGGCGTGATTTTTTTTGAAGTCGTAATCGTGGTCGTCGGTGTTGGGACGGAACTTCAGTTCCTTCACCTGGATGATGTGCTGTTTGCGCTTGGCTTCGTGCTGCTTTTTCTTGTTCTCATACTGCCACTGGCCGTAGTCCATCGCCTTGGCGACGGGAGGCTCGGCGGTCGGTGCGATCAGGATCAGATCGAGGCCCAGCTCCTGCGCTTTTTTCACCGCGAGATGAGTCGGCATCACCTCCACGGAGCCATCGGGAAACACGGCGCGCACTTCCCGCGCGCGGATCGCCTCATTGACATTTTCCCTAATCCTCGGCCGGCGGGGTGCGAAACCTCGTGGATTCATCGACGATTAAGCCCAAAAACAAGCGCAAAAGTAACCATACCAAATGGTAGCAGAAGCGGAAGCGAGTTAGAGAATCTGGCGGCAATCCAATGCGCCCAGTATCGGAACAGTGTCTAGAAATGATCCTACTGGTCGGTTCCGTTCTCCACTGGAAGAGCACCTGAACTCCTTGCCTATAAATTAGCTGAGAATATTTTGGGCAAGGGTGCGTGAAAACGCGATGTGGTTGAGAACTGGGGAAATAGAGTGGTTGAAAAATCTTGACGCATGCTGTGGAAAAGTTCATTGACATAGTGGCGGGGTCGGAACAGGCATCGAGAAGAGTCTCGACGCGGCACGCACGAGTGCGTGCGCCGCCTCTTCAAGAAAAACCCGGGCCTGAAGGCCCGGCTGCAAGCTGAAGCTCGCGCCACCGGTCGTAAAAACGAAGCCATTCGTGTAGGTCTCCTTTGTTTTCATACATTTCCATGTCGGCGGCGCCATTCGAAGAGCATTACGCCCGAGGCGACGCTGACATTTAGCGACGCGACGCCTCCGGGCTGCATGGGGATGCGCACCAGGTAATCGCAGTGCTTGGCGACGTGCTCGTGCAATCCTTTTCCTTCGCCGCCCAGCACGATGGCGGTGGGCGCGGTGAATTCGACCCGGTTGTAGATGTCCTCGCCGCGCTCGTCGAGGCCGTAGATCCAGTAGCCGGCTTCCTTCAACGCTTCGAGCGAGCGGTTGACGTTGGTGACGCGGACTACCGGCAGATAGGCCAGCGCTCCGGCGGCGGCGCGGGCGACGACCTCAGTCAATCCGGCAGCGCGGCGCTCGGGGATGACGATGGCCGAGGCGCCGGCGGCGTGCGCGGTGCGGACGATGGCGCCGAGGTTGTGGGGGTCCTCCACGCCGTCGAGCACGACAACGAGTCCTTTTTTCGCGATGGCTTCTTCGAGAGTGGCGAAACGTTCCGCCGATCCGAAGGCGACGACACCCTGATGGGACACGCCCATCGACGCGCGATCGAGCATTTCGCGGGCTTCAAAACGCACCGGAACCTTGCGCTCCCGGGCCAGATCGACGATTTCCTGAATGCGCGGTCCGGTGGAACCTTTGGCGATTAAAATGCGATCGAGAGGACGCCCGGCCCGTAAAGCTTCCCGGACGGGATGGATTCCTGACAGCGGGGACATTATGATAAGGGTACTCGTAATGAGCGTTCCTGAAAACACAGCCGAGCAAACTTCCGGGGCGATCGCGCCGCAGGAGATCCCGGACAAGCTCTACTTCCGCATCGGCGAAGTGGCGCGCCTGGCGGGGATCAAGCCGTACGTACTGCGTTTTTGGGAGACGGAGTTTCCATCGCTGGGGCCGAAGAAATCCGGCACGGGCCACCGGCTGTACCGGCGCAAGGAAGTGGAGATGGCGCTGGAGATCAAGAGGCTGCTGTACGAAAAGCGGTTCACGATCGAAGGGGCGCGAAAATTTCTGGAGACGCGCGGCAAGGCGGAACCGGCGCGCGCGAAAGCGGTGAAGCCGGCCAAGAAGGTTCAAGCCGAGTTGTTCGCGGCGGCGCCGGACGCGCTGATTCAAGATATTCGTAAAGAACTGCGCGCCATTGCCGAAATGTTGAAATAGCCCGAGCCCGGCTCGCGGGTTTCACGGCTTCAAAGATTTGACGCATCATCCGATAAGCACTCCAGGTGTCGAGTGCCATGATTCGTCTGACGCGCATCAATCACGTTCCCCTGGTCCTGAATGCGGACCTGATTGAGCACGTGGAGACGACGCCCGACACGGTGATCAGCATGACCAACGGCCAGAAATTCGTGGTGCTGGAATCGACCGGCGACGTGATTCGCAAGGTGATCGAGTTCCGAAGGGAAATCCTGAGAAGCGGACCGGATTTGGATAGCTCCCAGTAGCGTGTATGGCCGAACCTGTCAAATCTGAAGCAGCGCCGAAAGGGGCGAAGGCCGCGAAAGGTCCGGGCAAACCGGACCTCGCCTCCATTGCCGGGATGGTGGTGGCGTTGGGAGGCATCCTGGGCGGGCTGCTGATGGAGGGCGGCAAGCTGAGGGACGTCACGCAGTTCACCGCCGCGCTGATCGTGCTGGGAGGAACGTCGGGGGCGGTGATGGTTTCGGTTCCGCTGAAGACGCTGATTGGAGGACTGAAGCGGCTGAAGGGCGTGTTTTTCGATGCGAAGGTGGAATTAAACGGGATGATCGAGGAGGTGATCGGGTTCGCGAGCAAGGCGCGCAAGAACGGCCTGGTATCGCTGGAGCAGGAGGCGTTCGCGATTCAGGACCCTTTCCTGAAGAAAGCGTTGACGCTGGCGGTCGACGGGACGGACTTGCAGGAGATCCGCAAAATGCTGGAGCTGGAAATCGAGCTCGAAGAACATCACGCCGAAGCGGAAGCGAAGGTGTTCGAGTGCGCGGGCGGATACGCGCCGACGGTGGGGATTATCGGAGCGGTGATGGGGCTGATCCAGGTGATGAAGAACCTGGCGAACATTGAAGAAGTCGGGCATGGAATCGCGGTGGCGTTCGTGGCGACGGTGTACGGCGTCGGCGTGGCGAACCTGTTCTTCCTGCCGGCCGCGACTAAGATCAAGGCGCGCATTCATGTCGAGACGCAGCGCAAGGAGCTGATTCTGGAAGGAGTGGCGGGCATCGTGGAGGGTCTGAATCCAAAACTGATCCGGATGAAGCTGGAGGCGTATTCGCACGCGGGGCCGGCGCCGAAGGAAAAGAAGAAGGCTGCGGTCCCGGTGAAAGGAACCGAGGCGCCGGCGCGTGCCTGACGTTATGGCTCGCAGGAAAAAACCGCCGGAGCATGAGAATCATGAGCGGTGGCTGGTGTCGTACGCCGATTTCATCACGCTGCTGTTCGCGTTTTTCGTGGTGATGTTCGCCACCTCGCAGACCGATAAGGGGAAGGCGCAGCAGGTTTCCGATTCGGTGAAGAGGGCGCTGGAGGGCGAGAAAATGTCGCAGGTGGTGGCGGCCATTCTGGGCGGCACGGTCAGCGATACGGGCAAGGGCAACGCGATGATGCGCGGACCGGGCGGCGCGAAGCGGCCGGAGGAGGATAAAAAAGACCAGAAGGTCGCGGAGCTGGTGCCGTCGCTCAAAGTCCTGTCGGAGGAGTTGAAAAAGGAGATCGACGCCGGGCGGATCCAGATCAGCATGCAGGCTCGCGGCCTGGTGGTGAGCTTCACGCAGGCGGCGCTGTTTGCGCCGGGAGAGGACGTGATTTCGCCCGACGCTTATGCGGGCCTGGAGAAGGTGGCGGCGGCGATCGCCAAGTTGCCCAACCCGGTGCGCCTTGAGGGGCACACCGATTCGACGCCCATCAATACGGAGCGATTTCACAGCAACTGGGAGTTGTCGGCGGCGCGGAGCATCGCGATTCTGGAGTTGCTTTCGACGAGGTTCGGGGTGCCGCGCGAGAGGTTGTCGATTGCCGGGTATGCGGATACGGCACCGGTGGCGTCGAATGAGACCGAGGAAGGGAGGGCGAGGAATCGGCGGGCGGATATCGTGATTTTAAATGAGCAGGGGGTGATCGGGGAGCCGGCGAAGAAGTGAGGCATACCGGGGGCTGACCGCTCCCGCTGGTCGCGGCTCTATATGCGACACAGCTCTCGGGCTTGTTCGAACACTTCACGGAGCATTTTCGCGGTTAGTTTGCCGGTTGACGTGTTTTGCTGGCTGGGGTGGTACGACGAGATCAGTGTGGGATTCAATTCGTGAACGATATTGTGGCCAAAAGCCCGGCGTTCATGGATCAGGGACAAATACGTGTCGAAGGCGATTCGGCCTAACGCCACCACCACACGCAGGTTTTTCAGGAGTTTCAATTCGCGCTCCAGATACGGGCGGCAGTTGAGGAGTTCTTCGCGCGCCGGTTTGTTATCGGGCGGGGCGCAGTGGGCGGAGGCGCTGATGTATGCGCCGATCAGTGTCAGGCTGTCGTCGCGGGAGATACTGGAGGGCTGATTCGCGAAGCCGGTTTCGTAGAGCGCACGGAATAGAAAGTCGCCGGATCTGTCGCCAGTGAACATGCGGCCGGTGCGGTTTGCACCATGGGCTCCCGGAGCCAAGCCGAGAATCAGAACGCGCGCATCGGGGTCGCCGAAGGAGGGCACGGGCTTGCCCCAGTATTCCTGATCGCGGTAGGCGCGGCGTTTTAAGATGGCGACTTCGCGGCAGTGGTGGCGCAGGCGCGGGCATCGCCGACACGCTACGATTTCGCTTTGAAGAACCGCGAGTTCGTTCATAATAATACAGTCTCATGGGCGAAACCTTTAGCGAGGCGCAAGGGTTGCTGTTCGCGGAAATGGACGCGAGGGCGCGCGAGGTCGTCGAGAAAAAGTTTCGCGTGCGGATGGATTCCACCCAATCGAACGAGAACATGCAAGCGGCGTGGGAGGTTTATCAGAACGCCTCGGTGAAGCTGATCAAGGCGATCGGGAGCGGCGTGGAGTTCGGCGATGCGAGGGGTTATGCGGCGACGGTGGCCCGCAACAGTTGCCGCGATTATTGGCGCGTACGGAGGCGGCGGGCGCCGGCGAAACCGAGGGCCACCATGCCGGCTCCGAGCAGGCCGAAGGTGGCGGGTTCGGGCGTATCGTTCAGATTGAAGCCGACCGCGTCGAGGACGGCGACTTCCGGCCGTGGGTAGTGATTCCCGTTGACGCCGATGTCGGTCGCGATGTCGAGCAGCGCATCGGGCGAGGCAATGGCGTCCTGCACCAGGTACGGATAGATGCTCAGCCAGTCGCCGTAGTCTCCGCCGATAGGGCAGTCGTTATAGTCGGCGATGTCGGTTTTGCCGCTGTCGATGGAAAAGTACGCATAATACGCGGCACAGGAATTCGACGTAGAGAGGAAGCTGCGGACCCCGGGCGCGGAATAACGGAACAGATCGGCGGGCGAGGCGTCGGTGCCGTTGGCATTGCATTGGTCGACATCGTCGCCGCCGATGCAGGAGACGGTTCCGAGAATCTCGTCGACTTCATGTTCCACGACCGAGTAGAAATCGACCTGGAGGCCCGTGTCGCTGGTGAGGCCCGGGAAAAAGAAGCCTCCTCCATTGGAGATGGTGATGACCCCGCTGTAACAGGACGGATCGGAGACGCTGAGGGCGCAGGTGGTGAAGCCATTGGACCGGAGGCCGGCCGTATCCGCGCCGCCGTCGGTGATGCCGAGAGCGCTTGCCAGCGCGGCGCTGAGGTCGACCATATCGTTGCTTTGCGCGCCTAGGGGATCGGTGTTGCCACCGAGGCTCGCGAGGGCGCCCGGGTCGTCGGTATGGGCGGCAAGTGCGTTGTAGTAGTCGGCGTAGGAAACCGGAGTAAAGGTCGCGCTGCTCTGCCCTACACCGGTGTTGCCGAAGGTTATATAGATGCTGGCGTTCACGTTGCTGAAAATGCTGCTGTAAACATCCGAGACCGCGGACGTGTTGAGGGCAGCGCACGTCCCCATGGGAGCATCGGCGCTGAAAGAGGTCATATCGCAGGTGAACTGGATACTGGCGAGCGCGGGGAAGGCGGCAAAGATGAGGAAGGCAAAGTATTTATGCAAGATAATTCCTCTCGATTAGTATACTCTCGGAACTATCGGTCTTTCGAGCGGGAAACGTTACCGGTGGCGGTCACCGCCTGCCCGCGTGCTGATGCATGGCGGCTCAGGGTGAAATCCCCGCCCTCAACGGACGGGGTTATAACCCCTGGCGTGACCGGTTCTGTTAGAACCCCGACTGTATCGGAGGGGATATACGCTTACTAGTGGCCTGTCGCAGCGAGATCGTTAGCATGTCCCCTCCTTGATAGTCGGGGTTCTGTGCCAGAACTGGGAGCAGCCTCAGCATTTCCAACAGAACCCCGACAGTCATGGAGGGGACATCACGGTAACTATTTCTCCGCGACAGTCCACTAGTCGTTGATATCGACGTTCTCCACGAAACAGCTGTGAAATGCGCGGTCGAGCACATCGGAGGTCAGCGCTAACGGCTTTCTCTCGAAGTGCAGAATGTCGATGGCATGGGAGATCACGTCGCGCGGGTGGCAGCGGCGGAATTTTTGCTTTCCTTCGACGTAGTGCTTGTGGATGAAGCTGGCGGTAAGGTCCGGAGGCAACAGAATTTGTCTGTCCTGGCAGTAGCGCTCGAAAATCTGGATAAATTCGGGCGCCCGCGGACTGCGCAGAAACATTTTGTACTGGATGCGGCGCAGGAACGCCTCGTCGCCCAACTGATCGGGGCGGAGGTTGGTGGAAAAGATGAGAAACGCCTCGAACGGGACGGTCATTTTTCCGCCGGCCTGGAAGCTGAGGTAATCGGTGTGCTTTTCCATAGGCACGATCCAGCGGTTGAGGATTTCCGAGGGCGAGGCCTTCTGGCGGCCAAAGTCGTCGATGAGATAGATGCCGTTGTTGGCCTTGAGCTGGAAGGGCGCGTCGTAGATTTTAGAGTGCTTGTTGAAGCTCAAATCCAGCATGTCGAGCGTCAGTTCGCCGCCGGTGATGATAAAGGGGCGCTTGCAGCGGAACCAGCGGCCGTCGTGCGGCAGAGTGTCTGAAAGCGCGGTCAGAAGCGAGGTCTGATCGTCGATCTTGTTGTGATAAATCGGGTCGTAGACCTGGATGATGTTGCCCTGGCATTCGATGGCGTAGGGCATGTAGATCGGCTCGGTCTCGACGCGGAACAGCGATTCGGCCAGAGCCGTTTTGCCGTTTCCCGGCTGTCCGTAAATCAGGAAGGACTTGTGGGAATTGACCGCCGGACCGATCTGGGCCAGAATATCGGCCTCCACCACGAGGTGCTGAAACGCCAGGCGGAGCAGATCGGGGCTGAGCCAGTTCTCCTTTAGCCGCTGGCGCCGGACAATCTCCGTATATTGATACAAAGGGACGGGGGCGGGGCCGGAGTACTGGTTGTTTTCGAGGAACTCGCGCGCCAGGTTGCGGCCCTGTTCGGTCAGGAAAAATACGCCTGACATATTTCCCATTCCGAGGGATTTCTTCACCGCGACGAAGTGCTGGCGCTTGAGCATTTCCAGCGTTTCGTCGATCAGGCTGAAGGGAAACCCGATCAGGCTGCCGATATCGCGTCCAACGAGCTCACCGCGGAAGTATAAGTACTTCAGAATCAGGTGTTCAATGATGGACGGGGGAATCCCGGTGTCTTCCATCGACTCGGGCACGGGTGGAACGACGGGCGCCTCGCCGGACTCCGGTGTGACAATCAGATCGATGACGGAACTCACTGGGTTAAAAAGCCTCCGAAGAGAGAAAAAACGCGGGCCGCACGCACTCAATAGCTATATCGGGCGAGATTACCCTTCACTTCATGTCTTTTGCAATTTCGGTACTCCTGGCCCTGTTCGTACCCCCGGTGACTGAGATAGAGTTTGTGACGCTGGATCTGCCCTGGGCAGTAGCCGAAAAGGGATATGAAGCGCCTCCGCTAGAGGTACGGGTCAGCGGATCGTGCCCGATCGGAGGAGTCGGGTACTCGGTGGTGTCGGGACGATTACCCCCGGGCATAGACCTGTCGCGGCTGGGATATTTTTCGGGCGTGCCGCTGCATACGGGCGAATTCCCGTTTACGGTTCGCGCGTCGGACGGCTGCGGATGGAGCGCGAAGCAGTTCAAGCTGGTGGTGACCGGTGCGCCGGTGATCGGCGTCACGCCCACGCATCTTTCCTTCGAATGCAAGGTGGGAGAGGCGGCGGAGCAGAGGCTGCTGGTATCGGCAACATGGCCCCGGCTGGCGTATCGCCTGACGCTCTCCAACGCGGCGTGGCTGAGGGCGACGCCCGAACATGGCACGACGCCTCGCCAGGGATCGGCGATGGCCGAGGATATCGTGAATGTGCGGGTCGATACCGTGGGCTTGAAACCGGGCCGCTATAAGGCGTCGATCGCGATTTCGGCGTGGCAGGCGTTGGAGCCGGTGCGGGTTGAGGTGGAGCTGACGGTTAACTAGTGGGTTGTCCCGGTCATTCCTAAAGCGCTGTTCTGACCGCTCCCGGTGGTC
>CAVVNE010000142.1:0-47931 GCA_963749245.1 Bryobacterales bacterium | reverse complement strand
GTTGTTCAACAGAAGGTTGTCCAGATCATAGAGCAGTCGTAAAATCGGTGTGGGGGTGTACTGGTGTCTCGCAATTGATGAACGAGCATTCCGATGTCAAGCCGGGCCTACGTGACCTGTACTCAGGGATGAAGGCCCTTCACCAAGAGAGGCGGACGCGCCATGGTGCTAGCCACTCGTTCCGGCTTCCTGCTTTCTGACGTTCTGGGACGCCTTTGCATCAACCTCCAGCTTCGCGACGATCAATTCGAGAAGGCAACCCAGAGTTACCGCACGTGACGGCCTGGCTGGGAGCGGACGACAGCCCCATCCAGAGGTATACGCCGTACCTATTTTCCCAGGGTTCACTCCGGCTCGACACAACTGTCAAGCCAGTCAGGCAAGCGGAGTTCGATCTGGACGTTGTTTGTAGGCTCCAAATCCGGTCGGCATCCGACCCGCATACGCTGTACGAGATGATCTGGGATCGGCTCCAGGAGCACGAGATATACCGCAGGATCGCCGAGCGGATGCCGCGGTGCATCCGATTGAACTATGCCGAACAATCCCAATTCCACCTCGACGTAGTTCCAGCCGTACCCGATCTCGCGAAGGGCGGAAACTTTATCTTGATCCCTCAGAAGCCGCGGCCATCTCTCGCAACCTGGAAAACGTCAAATCCGATCGACTACGCGGACTGGTTTGAGCTGCAGACCCAGATTCATCTCGCGAGATTCGCCCGCGCTGGATCGAACCACTTCGTCAACCGAAGCCCGCGGATGTTACATCGACACTCACGAAAACCGTGCAGATTTTGAAAAGGTGGCGAGATGTATGGATTTTGCGGACAAGCCGGACCTCGCACCCCCGTCCCATCATCCTTACAACCCTAGCCGCCGAAATCTATTCCGGCCAAGTGGATTAGATGCAGTGAGCGGAGTCTTGCAAGGGCTCGTCCAGCACGTCGAATCGAACACCTGCATAATCTATAACCCCGTCAACAAGGACGAGGTCATCTAGGAGAAGTGGCTATACAACCCCGATTCCTATGACGCATTCGCCCGTGCCATTGTCGAATTCCGCGATCGGTGGAATGACCTGACCGAAACCACCGGAATACCAGCGATCACGGACAAGCTGAAGACACATCTTCGGCGACGCTTCAATCCGCGCCGTCAAGGAAGCCAGCGATGCGATCACTCGGGCCCGTGTCCATGGCACCCTCCATCTCGACAAGAAGAGTGAAGCACTCCATTCAGGGCGCCGTCGATCGTGTCTGTTATCGACGCTGCGCGACCGCGACTACCGTGCGGGTGAAACCGAATACCCACTTTGGAAACTAGCCATCGGCCGATTCCATCGCAAAATCAAATTCGGCACCCGCGAGCAGAAGGCGAGATTCAGTGGATTCCCCCGGCTTCGTTGTCCGTATGCGCGGTTCGCTCCTGATCGCGGAGGGCGATGTGCAACCGACGCCGATGAGCGAGAAATACCAAGTCCGCATCCAGTTTGAGGCAGGACATCCACCGGAGGTACGCGTTATATCTCCGCCGCTGGTTTGCCGGGAAGGAGCAGATCGCATCCCACACATGTACGATCAGGAACGTCTTTGCCTGTATCTACCGGGCAGTGGGGAATGGTCCGCGAAATGTCGCTCCATACGGTCATCCCATGGGTGTCGGTCTGGCTGTTCTATTACGATCTTTGGCACGCGACCGGCGAATGGCTCGGCGGAGGGCACGAACCGAACCTGACAGGGCCATACCCCGAAGAGAAGGAGGTCGCCGTCAATGAATTCGATCGCACCCGGAGGTGAGAATCGGCCATTCCGTATCCTGAGCCTCGACGGCGGCGGCATACAGGGCGCTTCATTGCGGGTTTTCTGGCGGAAATCGAAGAGAAGACCGGACGGCCAGATAGGGCGAGCACTTCGATTTGATTGCTGGGACCAGCACGGGCGGCATCATCGCCGCCGCCCTCGCGTTTCGACAGCCTGCTGGCCGAATCGAGCAGTTCTACCTTGATCGTGGCCCTGAGATCTTTCGCCGGTGGTGGGATAAGCCAGCGGGATGGTGGCGAAGGAAGTGGAACTGGCTCTATCGTCGGCCGGCGTGGTTCCTCGACCGCCTGCTACCACCGATTCAATCTCGACGCCTCCTGGCTCTTGAGCTCGAAGTACGGCGACGCCGACCTCGCTGCAGCATTGACGGACATCTTCCAGCACCGGACGCTGGGACTGGCTCAGAACCGTCTGATCATTCCATCAATTAACATGACCAATGGCCAGACTAAGGTGTTCAAGACTCCGCATCTCCCGAAGCACTACATCGACCGAAATCTCCGCGTCGTCGATGTTGTACTGGCGACCACAGCCGCGCCGACTTACTTCCCCCACGCCGTGATCCAGAAAGGGAGCCGATACGTCGATGGGGGCCTTTGGGCCAACAACCCGAGCATGGTTGCCTTGGTCGAGTCGATTCGGATCAGTCGCGAATGCAACCGACCTGACATCGACCCGAGGTTCCAGACCGGGGATACCCACATGCTCTCGATCGGTACGGGAAGTTCAACCTTCTTCGCCGACCCACCATCCGACGCCGCTGGCATCGCCTGGTGGGCGCGAGCTCTCGACCTCATTTCAATCTCTCAATCCCAGGGCGCAACTTCCAGGCACGGGCAATTTTGGACGACCGTTACAAACGGATTGACTTCGTTCTTCCCGGATAGTTCCTGGCGTCTGGACAGCGTGAACTTCCTCGAACAAATGATCCACAACGGTCACCAGATGGCGGGCCGGGGAGCTAATCCATTTGGGGCCGCGTTTTCTCAACGAATTGGCACCCCTCTTATCATCCCTTCCCGGACGCTCCCCGAGGCGAAGCCGACGGCACCGCTGGGCAGATCCAGAATCCCCGAAGTCCGCATTATGGACGCGCTGGAAGGAGAAAGTTGAACGACCAATCCTCCATAGCCGTTGAGGTTGGATTTTTTTGTTTTTTCCGACCCAACCGATCCCGGCGGGACGATTCCTGTCAATGGCATCATCAAACCTGCATCGGATTTCGCCAAGGTAGGGCCTTGTAATCTGCTCCCCGCGGAGCTCAATCCAGAACTCGATCTTCTCGCGAGATGTCTCGGTCCGCCATCTTCAGCTACTTCGGTTCCGTCATCGAATCTGCCGCCCTGGCTCGGTCATTCAAGCGACCAATGCTATAGCTCTTTCGCCACCGTATTCAGGACCGTCTCGGGAAGTTGAAGCATCTGAGATCCAGATCAGAGTGGCGATCAGACCTGCTAAATCACGACAGAATATGAACATGTTAATTGTAAAGTGTCTCTGCCAAATCATACGAAGCATGACGCAGTAAAGATGCCTTTGACCGTTCGCGACGGTTTACCCACTAACGTACTCGAAACAGATCAATTCCAAATTCTCTCGTCCCAGACGTTTGACGCCGGAAGCTGCTGGTCGATCCTTGCCGAACTGTTCCGCCAGAGACGCTACCGTGCGTAGCAAAGCGTTGTCGTCTTTCGACTCAACCCAAGAGTCGTAAGCGTCTCCGCAACCTCACGTGCAGTGCCCGGCCCATCGGCTGCCCGAGGAACGCGATGCACGCCTTTGTCTGCTCGCGATCAATCGTACGCCTGCGGAGCGAGTTCTTCAGTTCCTCCGTGACGGTCTGCTGAATCGGATCAACGGCCGTCGGTGCGGCGGCTTTTGCCTCCGCCTCCTGCTCCGCGCCCAGGATCTGTTCGATCACCTTGTCTTGCAGGGCAAAGACGTCGAGCTGGCCGATATACCTGGGCTCATCGGGCTGGCAAGCGATGCGGTCGGCGATTTCGAAGCGGTTCTCCAAGACGTCGTGGGTCCTCGCGTCGATATAGCGCCAGAAGTGTCGCAGCCCGATCCCGTCAGCGCGAGGGGCCTGAAAGTAGAAGAACATGCCGTGACACTTTTCGCGGCGAAGACCGGAATGGATGCCGTTCGGGAGGTCGGTCATCTGACCGGCACCGTCCCGGTTGAGCATGTCCTTCAGGTCTCTCAGAAGCTTCTCGGGACCGGCGAGTTCCGCCGCGCTCCTCCTCTTCGTCCAGGGCGGTGGTGTCACCTTCCAGGATGCGGCGGAGTGTGTTAAACGTCCGAGGATGGACGACTTCGCCGAGTACGCTGGCATCGAGCAGGCCCAGGTCGTCGATGGTCGCAGATGCGGGTCGTGAGGCGCTCCACGAGACGGAGGAGGGCTTCCAGCTCGTTCTCGGGGAACATGTTGAAGATGGCGATCTCCGAGTGGGTGCTGCCGATCCGATCGATGCGACCGTTGCACTGAACCAGGCGGATTGGATTCCAGGTGAGATCGTAGTTGATGATGATACCACAGTCCTGAAGGTTTTGGCCCTCCGAAAGCACGTCGGTGTTGATCAGGATGTCGATCTCCTTTTCACTGTCCGGGACCGGCCTCTCGTTCGCAACCGGGGCAAAAAGGGCCCAGGATTTGTGGACGCTCGCTCGGGTGGTTCCCACTGTCGATCCTGCGCAGGTGGGGCTCGCCCGCCTTCTTCAGCCACGCCGCATTTGACTCGTCCGTCAGCTTCCGGTGGACGTAGCGCACTGTGTCCTTGAACGAACTGAAGATCAGCACTTTCTTACCCTTCAAGTCTCCCGACAACAGCTCCTTGAGCCGCGCAGCTTGCCGTCTTTCTCGCCAATCTCATTTGGTTCGTTCGTGCAGTTCATGGAGCATCTTGACATCGGCCTCGACATCGTGGCGGAGTCGCCGAAGGTCGTACTCATTCCGATCTACCTTCGGGAGGCTGTCGAGATAGGCTTTGGCATCACCCACGGCGTCAAGCTCATCGGCTAGGCTGCCCGCGGTCTGTTCATCTTCCTCGTCGCGGGACAGAAAGCGGATCACCTTCTGGAAATCCCTCGACGTGACCAGCTTGCCGTCGAGCAGGTAGTCGAGGTAGGTCTCCTCAAACGTCAGTGCCCGTCTCAAGCTCACGCGGAACGACTCGATGCTGGATTCGAGTCGTTTGAGGAACCGGGTCTTGAAGATGCCCACCAAGGCCATCTCCCGCCCCTCTTCCCACTTGTGATCTTGGTCGTCACTTGATCGCTCGCTTCTTCTTGTACGACTCGATCTTGTAGGGTGCGAGCGTAGAGGCTGTCGATGGCGGCGACGATCTCGTCGTACAGCCCACCATAGGTGGCACCAAGGCCGTAAGAGACGCTATGCAACTGGCGTTCAGAGAAGGCGACCGGCTTTCCCTTGATCGTGGCGTTCGGATAGGCAGCACAGATGTGGGCCAGGGGTGCTCCGGACCATGATCTCTTCGAGGAGGTTGAAGAGAACGATCCCGGCTGCCGCCCCCCTGTTGATTTACCTGCCTGCCGCCTCGCTTGAAATAGGCGTTCAGGTCGCCGATCCCGGCCTCCCGGAAGTAGTCGGGTTGGCTCTGCGTGAACAGGCGGATCTGGCTGGCGAGGTCGAGAATGTCGTTGTTGATGGGTGTTGATGCACGCCGAACGCGTGAAAAATATTCGCCACCGATCGCATCCATCCGATGCGCACCGGAGCCGTCGCCGGCCCGTTCTCCGCGCGATGGTTCGGAATGTCGAACGGCAGATCGTTCCAGCCCATCGCCATCTGCGAATTGCCGTATTTGGCTGTGGCATCGAACATCATTTCGATGGGAGGAAAGGCGCTGCGCTGAAGCCATGCCGTCGGCCGGCCCTTGGAATCGGTGGCCGCCCTCATGTACATCGCGGCGACGGAATGATAGTAATCGAAATGAATGTCGTCTTCGCGGCTCCAGACGACTTTCACCGGCTTGCCGACTTTTTTCGACAGTACCGCGGCTTCGGCGACGTAATCGGGTTTCGATTTGCGGCCGAAGCCTCCGCCCAACAACGTCACATAGCACGTCACGTCGGCCGGCTTGATGCCCACGGCGGCGGCAACGGTGGCCTGCACGGACTGCGGATTTTGCGTCGAGGTCCACGCGACGACCTTGCCGTTCTTAAACTCCGCGACGGCAGCCGGAGGCTCCATAGGCGCGTGCGCCAGCATCGGCACGTAGTATTCGGCTTCGTGAAGTTTCCCGCCTTTAGCGAATTCCGCATCCACGTCGCCCACGTTGCGGGCGACCTTGCCTGGCTGCCTTGCTGAATCTTGCAACGTCTTTTTGAACGCCCCAGAATCGAAGCCCGCGTTCGCGCCCAGGTCCCAATCGACCTTCAATTTCTTGCGGCCCTGCATCGCGGACCATGTATTATCGGCAATCACCGCCACTCCACCCAACGCCTGAAAACCGTAAGGAGGCTTCATCGGATCGATCGTCACCGTCTCGGAAACGCCCTTCACCTTACGCGCTTCGCTGTCGTCGACCGACGCAATTTTCCCGCCCATCACCGGCGACCGTTCGATCGACGCGTAGACCATACCCGGCATCTTCGCGTCGATGCCAAAAACAGCTTTTCCAGTGCAAATGCCATTCAGGTCGACAATCGGCAGAGCCTTCCCGACGTAGCGATACTCGGTGGGAGACTTGTAGGTCAACTCTTCTTTTTTGGGGACAGGCTGGGAAGCGGCGAGCGTCACTAATTCGCGATAGGCGAGCTTGCGACCGCTGGGAGTGTGAACTACCTGCTCATTGCGGCCGTTGCACTCCGCCGCCGGGACACCCCACTTGGCCGCCGCCGCGCGCTCCAGCATGGTGCGGGCCGTCGCGCCCGCGATCCTCAACGGCTCATAAAAGCTGCGGATCGAATTCGATCCATCGGTATCCTGCGAGCCGTACTTGGCGTCGCCGATCGCCTGCTCCACGCGGACGTTTTTGAAGTCGACATCCAGCTCGTCGGCCGCCACCATAGGCAGAGAGGTTTTGATGCCGGTGCCCATTTCGGAGCGGTGCGCGATAATCGTCACCACTCCCGAGGGCTCCATCCCGAGATAGACGCTGGGCTGCCATGTGGTGGCATCGGCCTTCAGATCGGTGGCCAGCACGAATGCGCCGGCAGAGAAAATGCCGAGAAATCCCCGGCGCGAGACTACCAATTCGACGCGGTTCATGCCTTCACCCCCGCGGCCGTTTTGATCGCCGCGCGTATACGCTGATACGTCCCGCAGCGGCAGATGTTACCCTGCATGATGTCGTCAATATCCTTGTCCGTCGGCTTCGGCTTCTCTTTCAATAACGCCACCGCCTGCATGATCTGTCCGCTCTGGCAATAGCCGCATTGTGGAACGTTGCCGTGCTCCCAGGCCGCCTGCACCGGATGCAGATGCCCGTTCGCGAGGCCCTCAATCGTCGTGATCGACTTTCCGGCGGCGGCCTTCATGGTGGTCTGGCAGCTTCGCACCGCCGCACCGTTCACGTGGACCGTGCAGGCGCCGCACAATCCCAACCCGCACCCAAACTTCGTTCCCGTCAGCTCCAGGACGTCCCTCAAGAACCACAGCAGAGGCATGTCGCCGTCGCCGTCGAATTTCCGGGACGCACCGTTTACGCGCAGTTCAATCATGTTGGCCGCTCCTCCCCAACATGATAATGCTGTTTTACTTCCGAAAATCAGGCGCGGTCGCCAGGGAGCACCGGTTGCAATGGTCATAGCTGATCACCCGGGTCAGCAGCCATACGCCGTCGCGGAACTGCCAGAGCTGGGTGAAGCGGCCGACGCCGCTGCCGTCGGGGCACTTTCCCGACTTGAGCGATCGCGGGTCGCAAAACAGATGAATGCCCGTTTCGACCGCGCCGTAGCCTTTCAGGGGATACACTTTCAACGATCCGGGAACCAGGTCGCGATGCACTTTGCCGCAGATGTTTGTCTTTACCGCGTCGACCGCGGCCTGCGCGCCGCGGCTGAGTCCCGTCGCGTCGTGATAAAACTCCAGATCGTCGGCCAGCAACGAGGCGAACGTCTCCAGATCGCACTTGTTGTAAGCGTCGAACAACTGCGTATCCAGAGCGGAGATTGTCTTAAACAAATCGTCCGGCGGAGCCTGAAACAACAGGAGCAGAGCAATAAAGTGCATAAGCCCATCTACGAAGCCCGCCGCCGAAATGTTCCCTACGTCAACCAATCAGCGCATTAAAAAGCAGCTTGAATGTGCCATAGGTTTGCGCCCTGTGCTGCGTGCGGAAACCGACGACAATGACGTGCCCTTTGCCCGCGCCGGCGGAAACCATGGCCGCTTTCTTCGAAAGATTCTGCTCGCCGACGAGCCAGCCGCTTTGGAGAATTTCGCGGTCGGCGTAGCGGGCGATCACGTGATAATTTTCGTTGGCCGTGTTCGCCAGGTCGAACGCCATGTTGCCTTGCAGGAAGACGCCGAAGGCGCGCGCAGGCATCCCGTATGCGGCTGGCTGCGTGTTGTCGATATCGAGACGTAGCGTGGAGCCGGGGCACCAGAAGTCTTTGGTGCTTAAACCCGCCAAAGAATTTCGTAGCCCAAGGGAGAACGTCTCGATGGCGAATTCGCTGGCGCCGCCGAGCGCGACCAGTGTGCCGCCTTTATTGACGAATTCCTTCAATGCGGCCACGCCTTCGGTACCAATCCCAGCGCGATATTCCGGAGGATAATTCGCAGCGCCGCCGAAATCTCCTCCGCCGCCCCCGCGGCCTCCGCCTCCTGCTGCGCCACCGCGGCCACCGCGGCCTCCCGCCGCGCCCGCAATGCCCGTGATCATCGCGGTGCTGTCATCGGGGATCACGATAACGTCGTACTTGTCGATCAGATTCCCTGCCTTGATGTCCTTGTCCATCAAGCTCGTGTACGGAAATTTGAAATCCTCCACCAGCCAGCGCGTCCATCCTTCATCAATGTTGCCGCCCGAATAACGTTGCCGCAGCCCGATGCGGAGCTTCTTGACGGCATGCGTCGTGCCACTCTTCGGCGCGGCGTTCAACGCCGTGAAGGAAACTCCGGTTTCCTTCGCAATGGGCGCGACGGCCGCGCCTTTGGCGACGATAAAGTCACCAACGCGCAAACCCGGCTGCGCCTGATCGACGCGCGACACCGAAGCACCGGCGGCCAGCAGCTCATTCACTGCCTTGAATCCATTGTTGAGGCGGCCGTCGATAACGTAGCCCGCGCTTCCTTCGCTGATTTTTCCGGCAGGCTCGACCGGCCCCGTGAGCTTCTTCAAGTTGGTCATGTCGACGGGTTCGTCAAGAGGATCGGCGCGCACGCCCATGAACTCGTCCATCGTATCCGTCGACATATCGTACGGACGAATCGGCGTACCGTCGCCATTGCGCGTCCAATAATTATCGGGGAAAAAAGTGCGGCCGAGAAGATTGCGGATCAGCCCCATTTTCGGCTGCGCGAGCGAAATGACGAACGAACCGGCCGGATAATCCACGCCGGTCGACGCGCTGAACGGCTTCGTTGTCTGGTGAATCTCGATGCCCTGCACCAGCAGCTTGTTGATCATCAGATCCGCAGTCAGAGGATCGTGCTGATTGGCGGAAACGACGTAGGCATAAGGCTTGCCCGCCGCGCCGCGTTCGGTCTGCCGTTTGCCCTTGAGATACGCGTTCCAGAGCACCGTTTCGCGATTGCGCGCCGAGATATCGAGCACGGCCCACGCGGAAATTTTCTGCCGGTCGACGATGTCGCGTAAGCGCCACCACCCGCCCGGCCAAGGATCGGGAAACACCGTCTCCTCTTCGTACTTCGGCATGTTGCGGACGCCTCCCTGCAACTGCTCGGGATGAATATACATGGGCGTGGCGATGCGCGCGCTGGCCGATTCGGTCAGCATCCCCGCGATGTTGTGAAACGGCGTGATCCAGTGGAAGCCGAAGTGGCCCCAGCCGGAATATTCGCCCATGTTGAAGATGCCGGATTCGCCGCCTTCTTCCTCTTTATAGGCCATGTGGGCGCCGTACCAGCTGAGTTCGCGCCAGATCAGCGGATCGGCATAAGGCCGCACGGGCTCGGCGTACGGAGGCAGATAAATGCGCGCGCCGTAGCTGCCCATGTGGTGATGATCGACGTAAGACTCAGGCCGGTAATCGGTGAACAACAGTTTCGCCATGTATTTCGATTCAACCTGCTGGGTCATGAAGGCGTCGCGATTGTTATCGTGGCCGACGTACTTGTGATACAGCCAGGGTGGGCTGGTTCCTTCCCACGGCTTGCCGAGACTTTCCCGATACCAGTCCGTCACCATAATCTGCCCATCGGGATTGAACGATGGGACTTCGATGAAAATGACGTTATCGAGAATGCGCTTCGTCTCTTCGTCGTTGCGGGCGAGCAGATCGTAGGCCAGCTCCGGCGCCATCTGGGACCCGCCGATTTCGCTGGCGTGCAGGCTCATCGACTGGACGCAGAACACTTTCCCTTCGGCGACGAGCGCTTTCACTTGCGCCTCCGTCAGGCCGCGCGAATCGCTGATTTGCAGATTGACCTGGCGGTAATGTTCGAGCTTGGCCTGATTGGCGGGCGAGGTGATGACGACCATCAGAAACGGGTTGCCCATGGTGGACGGGCCCATGTTGGTGACCTTCATTTTTCCTCCGCTCTCTTTTTCGAGGACGGAAAAATACTCGACGATCTTGTCCCATCTGGCCATCTTGCGGTCGGCGCCGAGCTGAAAGCCGAAGAATTTTTCAGGAGTGGTGATCTGGCCGTGCAGCAACAGAGCTGATGAGAAGAGAGCGATTTTGAGGAAGCGAGAAAGAGTCATGTGGCGAGCCTCGTTGGAGGGTTAGGATACTGCATCAGGGTCGATAGGCGCAAGAACCGTCTCCAAACCAGCGCGTGCACGAGTCGCTTCCTGAATCGCGCTCCAATCGGCGTCGGCCAGGCCTCCCGCGATCGAATCCTGCATCTTGTCTTGAATCAAGGCGGCCAGATCGAGTGGACACTCCACGCGATTCGCGACATCCAGCATCAGGCTGACGTCCTTCAATCCGCCGCGCATGGAAAATCCTCCCGTGCCGTCTATGTTGCGGTCCATCATGCGGCGGGCGTAGCCCTTGAGGCCCGGATGGGCGAACGACCTCTCGAAAAACTGCGTCATGATCTCGCGCGAAGCACCCGACTTTTCCGCGAACGTCAAACACTCGGCCATGACTTCAATCAGCGAGACGATGAAGAAATTCACACAGAGCTTCTGTTTGTTCGCGACACTGGCCGGCCCCGGGATCGGCACCAGCATGACGGCGAACGCCTTGCAAATAGGTTGCACCTCTTCGATGGCGCTCGCATCGCCGGAAAGAAACTGGAGCAGATTGCCGGACGCCGCGGCATCCGGCCGGCCGACGACGGGCCCGGAGACATAGCGGCTCCCGTGAGCGGGATGCTGTTCGGCCAGCCAGTCGGCGCAGGTTGGAGAGATGGTGGTAACGCAAAGATGGATCGCATTCGGCGCTATCTTGGCGAACAACTCGCCAAATACGGAGCGGACGGAGGCGTCGTCCATCAGGCTGCTGATCACCAGCTCCGCGCCCTCGACCGCTTCCGAGGGAGAAGCGCAAGCGGTGGCCCCGGCGCGTTCCAAGGGAACCATCTTGCCCGGACTGCGGTTCCAGACGCGTAGAGGATGGCCGGCGCGGAGGACGCAATGAGCCATCCCGGATCCCATGTTTCCGAGGCCGAGAAAGGCGATGTTCATTATGTTCTCCTGGTTGAGTGATTCATGGTTAGAGATACGGAATATCAACTTCGCAGTAACTTCCGGGGACCGCGGAATTGACTGCCGCCGCGATCCTTTCGATTTGCAGTCGAACACGCGGCCATTGCGGACTGGTTAGCACCACAAGGGCGATGCGGCGGCTGGAAAGATTTTGCTGATACTTGAGGCTCTGGTCCGCGGTCACAAGCACATCGAATCCACCTCTCTCCGCCGCGGTCAACAAGTCGCCGTTCGTGAGCCGGTCCCAGCCTCGGTCTCTCGCTTTCGTGACCGTGTGCTCGACCAGGTGGAACGAAAGCGGCGCCGGGGTACTGTGATCAAACAGGATGAGCATCGAGCGCAGGCGCCATCTCAACAGGCGCGGGAGCCGCTGCACTGCGAGCGACGAACTTCAAGACCTCGATGATCTGTTCCTTGGAGATGTCGAACCACTCCTCAATTTCGTCGATCGTGGCGCCTGCTTCAAGGTTTTCGAATACAGCAGAGATTGGCATCCGGGTATCGCGAAACACCCACGCGCCACTTAACCGACCGGGCACGCTTTCTACGGCGGGGCATTGGGACCAGTCGAGAGCTGACATGGCAGGGACCTCCTATCCAGTTTAGCCTGTCGCGGCGAGCACGAGTCAGGCTAAAATGTGGCAGTGCCGAGCGCTGCTACAAACGAGGCAACCATGAAAGAGTGGCGCGAACTTGGCTTCTTCTATGACTGCGACGACCAGACCAGAGTTTGGAAGTTGACTGGCTCTCGCGCGGGTTTATTGCGTTTCCGGGACGCCCTCCTCGCATACGTTGCGGACCCTCGCAACAAGATGACGTCGGAACACGAGCACTACGGACCATATATGTACCTCAAGGTTATGACTTGGCCAGAGGCTGGCTTCGATAGCGACGCAATTCGCGGCCCGCTAGCGGATTTGGAACGGCTGGCGAAGGTCATTGCGGCTAAACTTGCCAAAGCGCGCCCCGGTTCGTCTGTTCAGATCCAGGAGGAGTTCGCGGTTGATAGTCCCTACGCTCTCGTTCTAGATTTGCGAGAAGACGGATTCGACCCGGCGACGGCTGACCCCCTGCTGCTTGCCGACGCCGCTCCTGAGGATCCTTCAAGTCTTTAAAATGGCGTCTCCCACCTGCCTTGGCTCACGGCGCTGGCTTGCGACCTCAGCGTACATTCCATCCGGCGCCAGATCGATCTCCCCAGGCCACGTTACCGCTCCACAATCAATGAAGACCTGTTTAAAAAACTGCTCGTCCAACAGGGGCGCGAGTACGCCTGTCAGTTCTTCCGGACGCAGTTGCACACGCCCGGATAGTCCGTCTTTGAATCGGACGAAGAGGCAATAGCCGGGCTCCGGCTTAACTTCAACGACGTCCCAATACATAAAACCTCACAGAAGCGGATCGATCTTCGCCGGCGGAGTGTTCTCGCGACAGAGCCGCCAATCTTCCAGCAGTTCCTCTTTATGTATCATCGCCCATTCCCGGACGAGGGTCAGACCCCGCCCCGGCAGTTGACCCTGGATCACTTCGAGAGTGGCAAGGTCTATCGTCGCCTCGAACCCACCATATCGGGCATGAAAGTGCGGCGGTGCGTGATCGTTGTAAAACATGCGGATCAAGATGCCGTAGAACGCACTAATCGTCGGCATTCTGGCTACCGCCCGCTCGCTCCCCTCGCCGGCTCAAACCTCTCCACCGGGAACGACCTCGCCACAATCTCCCGAGCCTCCTTCAAATCCCTCACCACCCCCGCGCCCATCGCTTGAATCAGAACATTGCCGATCGCCGTCGCTTCCACTGGACCCGCGATCACCACTCGACCCGTGATGTCCGCCGCCAACTGATTCATCAGCCGGTTCTGCGACCCTCCGCCGACGATGTGGATGACTCGAATTTTCCGGCCGGTCAGCTTTTCGATGCTGGCCAGCACCTGCCGGTAGCGCTCGGCGAGGCTTTCTAAAATCACGCGCGTCATCTCTCCGGGGTCGAGCGGCACTCGCTGGCCAGATTTTTTGCAGAACTCGGCAATGCGCTGCGGCATCCGGCCGGGCTCCAGAAACGCGTCGGGATCGATCACCGCTGTGCGAGGTTTGGCCGCTGCTGCGCTCTCCAGCAGTTCTTCGTAGGTGAAATTGTTTCCTTCCAGCGCCCACGCCGCGCGGCACTCCTCCAGCAGCCACATGCCGGCGATGTTTTTCAGAAACCGGATCTTCCCGCACGCTCCCGCTTCGTTGGTGAAATTTTCGGCCAGCGTCGCGGCGTCGACCACCGGCGCATCCAGCTCCACGCCCATCAACGACCAGGTGCCGGAGCTGATGTAGCACCAGTTTGTGCCTTCGGCAGGAACCGCCACCACTGCATCCGCCGTATCGTGGCCGCCGCTTGCGTAGACGGGAGTCGCGCCCAGGCCGCTGAACTCGGCGATATCGGGCAGAAGCGGACCGAGCTTCGTCCCTGGATCAACAAGCTCGGCCAGAATCGACGCGTCAAGTCCCAACCGCCCCAGCATCGTCGCGGCGAAGGTGCGCTTCCGCGGATCGTAGAATTGCGACGTGCTCGCAATCGTCCGCTCCGAGCGCGCGACTCCGGTCAGCCAGTAGTTAAACAGATCCGGCATGAACAGCAGCTTCTTCGCCACGCGCAAGGCGGGCGAGCCGGCCAGCTTCATCGCGTACCACTGGTACAGCGAATTGATCTGCATGAACTGGATGCCGGTCGCCTCGAAAATCTCCGCCTTCGGCACCACCGCGAACGCCTTCTCCGGCACGCCGTTGTTGCGCGCGTCGCGATAATGACGCGGATTATCGACCAGCGCGCCGTCTTCGCCCAACAGCGCGATGTCGACGCCCCAGGTGTCCACGCCGATGCGCGTCGATCTGCAATTTGCGCTCGCGGCCGGCGACGGCCAGCCCGCGGCGGATTTCGTGAAACAGGCGCAGCGTGTCCCAGTACAGGCCCGTCGGAAGGCTGCACCGGCGTGTTGGCGAAGCGGTGCAGTTCTTCGAGCGTGAGGACGCCCGCTTCCAGCTCGCCCAGCATGACGCGGCCGCTGGTGGCGCCGAGGTCGACGGCAAGGCACTTCATAAAACAAGCCGCTTCATTTGATTTCGACGACGACCTTGCCTACGCCGTCGGTGTAATGGGTCATCATGTCGAACGCTTTGGGCGTCTGCTCGAGCGGCAGCGAATGTGTCAGCAGTGCGGTGGGCACGCGGCCGGAGGACATCAGGTCCAGGGCTTCCTGCGAACGATGATTGGATCGTTTCAAGGTTTGCAGGCGCAGTTCCTTGCCCATCGCCGAGTGAACGTCGATTTTCGGATACAGCTCGCTCAAGATGCCGATCATCATCACCGTGCCTCCGGGTGTCGCCATGCGGATGCCCGCGTTCACGGTTTCGGCCGCGCCCGCGCATTCCAGCACCTTGTCTACGCCGCGGCCTCGTGTCGCCTCGATCACGGTGTCGGTCAGTTTTTCGCTGCTGGTATCGATGGTCACGTCGGCGCCCATCTGCAGCGCGATTTTCAGACGATAGGCCAGCTTGTCGGCGATGAAGATGCGGCTCGCACCGGCCGCTTTCGCGGTGGCCGCGGCCAGCATGCCGATCGGACCGGCGCCGGTGACGCAGACCGTGTCGCCCATGTGGATGTCCACCAGCTCCAGCATGTGCATCATCACGGCGAGGGGTTCGGCCAGCGTGGCTTTCGCGTACTCGAAAGCTTTCGGAAAACGGGTAGCGTTGCCGGCGGGAAGGGTCACGTATTCGCGCAGCATGCCGTCGGCCTGGCAGCCGCCCATGAATATGTTGTGAATGCAGTTGTTGTGTTGGCCTTTGAGGCAATATTCGCAATGGCCGCAGGTCAGGTTGGGTTCCAGCACCACCCGGTCGCCAATGGCGATGTGCGAAACCCCTTTGCCCACGGCGACCACCTCGCCGGCCGGTTCATGTCCTGGCACGCGCGGATAATGCGCGGGGACTTCGCCGATGCGTCCGTCCAGAAACCAGTGCAGATCGCTGCCGCAGATGCCGACGGCGCGGATCTTCACCGTAATTTCGCCGTGGCCGGGGTCGCGCTCCTGCGGCATCTCTCGTTCTTCTAATGTCTTGGGGGCAACCAGTTGAATCGATCTCACGCTTACGAGGATACTATTCCACAACCTTCGCGGTCACGACCAGAATGAGAGGGTTCTCACCATTGTTCACGTCGGATTTTCCGACGACGACTTTCTGGCCGTCGCGGATGTCGATATCGGTGCTGAGTCCTGTGGTCTTGTACTCGGGCTGGCCTTTTTCATTCCGCATGCCGGTGGGCATCCGGATTTGCAGGTTCAGGTTTTGCAGATTGACGATCTTCGGCGTGCCGTCCTGCACGGAGGCGCGATAGTAGCGGAACGAATACGTGGAGTTTTTGATGGTGCCGTCGGCACTGCCGCCTTGCATTCCGTCCATGCCCTGCCCGTCGCGGCCGCGCAGAACGAAGGAATCGAGCAGGTCGTAGCCCTTATAGGCGAACACGCCGTGCAGTTGCTTGGCTGTGGAGGCGAGCGCGTCCGGCAGATGGTCGCCGGTCTGAGGCGAGGCCGAGATCAGAAACACGGTGAGTTCAAAATCGCGAGGCGGCGCGTCGAGCTTCTTCACGGCCTCTTCAAACGCCGTGACCATATCGGTCGTGCCTCGTATAGCGATGGTGTGCAGATTGTCGTCCGATTCGACGCTCGCGTTGGTATAGTTGCGCAACAGGTTGTGAACCCTGTTCGCACTCACGTACTTGAGCTGGATCAATTTCCGTTCGACCTTCACTGCCGGAGCCGGCTCTTGCCCCCAAGCCAGCAGCGACATCGCGACGATTCCAAATATGATTTTCATTCGATTCCTTCCTTTTTATCGACAATCCAATAAATCACCACGTCCGGGTCGGACGTGAACATTTTTACGCGCAGAGGCTCCGTGGGTTCTCGTTTCTTTCCGGATAACCGGCGCACGGCCCTTTGTGCCTGTGGCGCGAGCTTCAGCTTGCGGCGCCGGCTTCAGCCGGCGTTCGTTGTGCGCCTCGCGGATTCCAACAATTTTGTCCGCAGGAATCCTTTGAGGCGGCGTTTCCGGCGGCCTCACTCGCCACAGCCCAATGCGATGACAATCGCCGCTGCGGCGGCGCAGCGCCGGCTCCCAACGCATCCTCGATCGAACACGCATCTCCCGCAAAGCGACCGCGTCCAGCCGCAGATCATACGCCAGCAGCCGGCATTCCGCACACGATGCCAGATGCTCCGCCGCGTCCTCACCCATTCCCAGTTTGAGCTCGCATTCCTGACAGGTCATGAGTGTTTCCTCACATATTTGGCGAGCTTCACGCGGGCAACCGAAATCTGGCTGCGGACCGTCACTTCCTCGACGCCCAGGATTTTTGCGACTTCCTGCGTGGAAAGCCCTTCGATGTCGCGCAGCACGATGGCGGTTCGTTCGCGTTCGCCCAATGTTTCGAGAGCCTGTTTTGAGCAGCCGCTTCCGCTCATCGAGCGTGATGGTGGCCAGGACATCGTTCGACGGATCGGCGGCTTGCTCGTCCGGCTGGGCGACGACGATTCGCTTGCGATACCAGTCGTTGCAGACGTTGACGGTGACGCGATACAGCCATGGCTTCGGGTCGCCTTCGATTTGCTTGTGCTTCTGGAAGAGCCGGAGAAAAACTTCCTGGGCGGCGTCTTGCGCGTCCTCCATCCGCCCCAAAAGCCGGTAGGCGACGCCTAGGACCATGCGTTCGTGCAGGCGCACGAGCCGCTCGAAAAACGCCAATGCAATCTCCTCGGACACTCACAAGGAGATACGTTTGAAGGTGCTAAAGCGTTGATCTGAATTGCACGGTGGTGAGGATCTGCTCGCGGACGGCAGCCACTTCTTCGGAGGTCAACGTCCGGTCCGGCGCGCCGAGCGTAATGCGGTAGGTCAGGCTGCGCTGCTCGTCGGGCAAAGTAAATTCGCGGAGGAACGCGATGGACAGGATTTCGGGCAGCTTGGGAATCGAGGCTTGCACGTTGCCGATCTGGGTCCGGGCGGGCACGATGAACGAGAGGTCGAAAGAGCTTTCCGGATATCGCCGAAGCGGCTGATAATGCACTTCGTGAGGCTGATTGAGGAGGCTCAGATTCAGGTCCAGCACGACGGCGCGGCCGTTTTCTACCAGCTTTGGGTGAAACTCGAAAAGTCGGCCTACATTGCCGACCAGCCCCGCGCGCTGCGGATGTTCCCACGGGTGTGCGGTGGTTGGACGCACCTCGAGGCCGGGCAGCAGGCAGTCGGCAAGTCGTTTTAGTTCAAAGAGTTCTGTCTCCTTCGAAAAGATCACAGCGACGAAATGAGCCTCTTCGTGGCCGGGATGGACTTCGTTGCCGATTTCGAAGAAACGGAAGGAATCGAAGTGACGAGCGTTGTCGGCGATGTTCTTCAGAATTCCTGGTAACAGGCTGGGGCGGAGGTAGTCGTGGTCGGTTTGGACCAGATCCTTGAAGCCGAAAAAACGAACCCATTCTTCAGAGATGAAGGAGTAGTTGTAAACCTCGGTAAACCCTTGTGCGGCAGCCATTTCGCGGACCTTATGATGCAGCGCACGCTCGGGATTGGCGGGCGGCACGCGGGCGGGCGAAAGAGGCGCGACGGGGGTGATGTTGTCGTAGCCGATCATGCGGCCGATTTCTTCCACCAGGTCTTCTTTGATGGAAATATCCTTGGTGGCGCGCCAGCTTGGGACGGTGACGTTGAAATTCTCGTCAACCTTGAATTCCAGAGCTTCGAGGATGCGGCGGACTTCGGCGGGCGGAACCGTGCAGCCTAGTTTTCGGTTGAGCCAGTCGAGGTCCAACTTGATTGATTCCAAAGGTTTGAGTGGTTGATAGGCATCGGCTAGACCACCGGCCAAACGGATGCCTGGCGAGACCTCCTGAAGCAGTTCGAGGGCTCGGGCGAGGCCCCGGACGGTGTTGACGGGGTCCTGCGCTTTTTCGAATCGCATGGACGCGTCGGTGCGCAGCTTTAGTTTGGACGATGTTTTGCGGATGCTGGAGGCGTTGAAGCACGCGCTTTCCAGGACGATGCGGGTTGTTGTTTCCGAAATGGCGCTGCCGGCGCCGCCGATGACTCCGGCCAGGGCGACGGCCCCATTGGGGTCGGCGATCACGAGATTAGAGGGATCCAGATCGTAGGTTTCGCCGTTGAGGGCGGGCAGCTTCTCGCCATCATGTGCCTTTCTGACAATGATTTGGCCCCCGTGGAGTTTATCGGCATCGAAGGCGTGCATGGGCTGCGCGAGCTCCGCCATGACGAAATTGGTGACGTCGACGATGTTGGAGATCGGGTTCAGGCCGATCGATTCCAGGCGATATTGCAGCCAGAGAGGCGACTGCTGGATGGTGACGTTTTCGAAGACCAGGGCGGAGTATCGCGGGCAGAGAGAGTAATCCTCAATCGTTACTTTTATTTGCGGGCCTGTTGGGTTCGTTTTGTGGACCGGGTCGAGGAGCCTCTTCCCGGTAATGGCCGCGACTTCGCGGGCCATGCCGTAGTGGCCCCACAAATCGGGGCGATGGGTCAGGGATTTGTTGTCGACTTCAATCACCCAATCGGGCTTAAGTCTCAATGTTTCTTGGAGCTCGACGATGCCGGCATGGTCGCGGCTGATGCCTAATTCCGAGGCGCTGGCCAGCATCCCGTCGCTTTCGACGCCTTCGATGGTCTTCTTGCCGAGCGGCACATAGATGGTCCGCAGTCCCGGGCGGCAATTCGGGGCTCCACAGACAACTGTTTTGATTCCATAGTTTTCCGTGGCAACCACGGCCTTGACGTTCTTGCCGAGCGGCTCGACGGTCACGATGCGGGCTTCGCTGGCTTGGGCCAGCAGGGCTCCAGTTTCTTCGACGCCTTCGCACTCCGCCGTTTTGAGCGTGATAAGGCGCATCAGCTCCTTGGGGGACTCGTCGAGGCCCTCGACCATCTCGCGCAGCCAGGTGTAAGAGAATTTCATGCTCTAAATTGGCTCAAAAAGCGCAAATCTCCGCTGTTCAGCAGCCTGATATCGTCGATGCCGTACCGCATCATGGCCAGGCGCGTCAGGCCCAGGCCGAAGGCGAAGCCGCTCCATTTTTCCGGGTCCGCGCCGCCGGCCCGCAGCACGGCGGGATGCACAAGGCCGCACGGCAGCAGTTCCACCCATCCCGATTGTTTGCACACGGGGCAGCCGGGGCCTCCGCAGATCAGGCATTGGATGTCGAGCTCGAATCCGGGTTCGACGAAGGGAAAAAAGCCAGGGCGCAGGCGGACGATCGACGTCGCGGTGGAAGATGGCGCTCAGCAGCGTCTTCATGAAGTAAATCAAGTGCGCGACGGAGACGTCGCGATCGACCATCATGCCTTCGAGCTGATAGAAACGTGTGCTCGTGGGAGGGGTCGACTTCTTCATTGCGGAACACGCGGCCGGGAGCGATCATTTTGAGCGGCGGACCTAGTTTCTCCAACGCCCTTATTTGTACAGGTGACGTGTGCGTACGCAGCAGGCGGCCGTCTTTTAGCCAGAATGTATCCTGCATGTCGCGCGCGGGGTGGTCGGCGGGGATGTTGAGGGCATCGAAGTTATAGTGCTCGGTTTCGACTTCGGGTCCGTCGACTACGGCGAAGCCGAGAGAGGCGAAGAGTTGTTCGAGTTCCTGCTGGACTTGCGTTACGGGATGCAGGGCGCCGGGGCGGATGCCGGGGGCGGGCGTGGTGAGATCGATCCACTCGGATTCAAGGCGCTTGTTGAGGGCTTCTTCCTCAATCGCGGCTAGAGTTGCGTTGATGATCGATTCCAGATCGTGCTTGGCGGCGTTGAGGAGCTTGCCTTGGGGGCCTCGCTGGTCGGGTGGGAGCTTGCCTAGCTCCTTGCTGAGTTCGGCGAGCTTGCCCTTTCTTCCGAGGGCTTCGACTGCGGACGGCTTCCACGGCTTCCAGGGTGGTGGCGGCTTTCAGCTCCTCCAGGGCGTGGGCGTGGAGGGATTGGATTTTTGCTTCTAGCAAGGTGCCGCTCCCGGGTATCGACACGAGTGTCGATACGGCACGCACGAGTGCGTGCGCCACAAACGTCGCCGGCTGAAGCCGGCGCTGCAAGCTGAAGCTCGCGCCACCACGATCAAAGCTTGGCTCCGTTGGATTCCAGATAATCGACCATGGCTTGCTGGCCTTTGGTCAGGGCCAGGTCTAACGGCATCTGGTTGTTTTCGGCGCGGGCGTTGACGTCGGCGCCGGCTTGTACCAGGGCTTTGGCCATGTCGATGTCGCCATTTTGAGCGGCGGCGTGCAAAGGGGACCAGCCGCCGTGCTGGCGGGCGTTGACCGGGGCGCCATGTTCGATGAGCAGTTTCACGACCTCGACATGACGGCCGGCGGCGGCCGCGTGTAGGGGCATATTTTCCATCGGATTCGTGGATCGGGCGCTGACGAGCGCGCCTCTGTTTAGCAGCAGACGGGCGGCGTCGGTCTTGCCGAAAAACGCCGCCAGATGCAGAGCGGTCCAGCCGTCGGAGGACATCAGGCCGACCAGGGAACGGTTAGCAGTTAAGAGTTCCGTTAGCTGTTCGGTATCGCCCAGGATGGCGGCGGCAAAGATGGCTAGCGACGGGTCGGCTGCGACCAGTTCCTTTACACGGGCTACGTCGCCGGCGCGGACGGCGTCGAAAAGATCTTTCATGCTGCGGGGGCGAAAACCTGCTCGGCCTTGGCGATTTCCCAAGCGAGGTGATTGATATAGAATAGCAGCGCGGCGGGCGAATAGGAGCCCTGGAATTTGGTCCAGACGTCCTGCTGCCAGCCTTCCTTCAGGAAGCCCGACACGTCGGCGTCCTTTTGGAAAAATCCGTCTTCATGAGGCACGCCGAGGTGGTCGAGGACGGCCTTAATCATGTCCAGATGGGAGACCAGGATGGCTTGCGCGAGGTCGGTGGCGAGGTCCTCGTCGGGGGCTGCCTGGAGATGTTCAAAGAGGCGGGGCGTGGCTTTGCGAAGGGTCTCCGAACTGAGTTTGTGCAGATGCAAGCGAATCTTAACGCGGTCGAAAAGCTGATAAGTGCGGAGGCGGCCCATGGAAACAGAGCGCATCAGTTGCTGGAACGTTTCCTCGCCCAGGCCGAGGAAGATATCGGAAAGCTGCATTCCTTGTAATTGTAACGCTATGAGCGCAATAGAATGAAACGATGCCCAATCGAATTCAGGTAGTGGAATACGATCCGCGGTGGCCGGGATTGTTCGAGTTTGAGGCGCGACGGATTCGCTGTGCGTTGGGCGAAAAGGCGTTGCGGATTGAGCATACCGGGTCGACTGCGGTGCCGGGCCTTGCCGCCAAGCCTGTGATCGACATTCTACTGGCGGTGGCGAATCCAGCCGAGGAAGATGCCTACCTGCCGGCCCTGGAGGCCGCGGGCTATGTCCTTCGCATTCGGGAGCCGCAATGGTACGAGCACCGGATGCTGAAGGGTCCGGAAACGGAGACAAACCTGCATGTGTTCCCCGAAGAATGCCCGGAGATCGACCGCGTACTCCTATTCCGGGATTGGCTTCGGCGCCACGACGAGGATCGGGACCTGTATGCCAGCGTTAAGACGACGCTGGCGGAGAAAGAATGGGACAACGTCGACGAGTACGCCCGGGCCAAGACGGCTGTGATTGAGGAAATCCTCGTTCGGGCCGGGCGTGAACGGGTGTTAAACTGATAGCAGAATGAGTTCGCTTTCGCCCAGACTGCAGGTTCGGGTCCAACAGAAGCAGATACTCACGCCCGGGCTGGTCCAGATGGTCAGCCTGCTCCAACTGAACCGCTTGGAGCTGAAAGAGATGATCTCGGCTGAGGTCGCTCAGAATCCGGTTCTGGAAGAATCGACGGACGGCGTGGAGGAGCTGACGGCCGACGAATTGCGGCCGCTGCTGGAGGCGGAGCGCGTCAGCGATCCGGCGGACCAGGCCATTTTAGAGAACACGGCCGCAACGGGAGATCCGGAGACCGTCGAATCCGACCGGGCGGACTTCGAGGCGGCGAACATGGGCAATCCGGAACCGGCGACGCTGGAGCCGTCCTCGGAACCCGCAGCGGCGCCAGCCGCGGCCGACGCCAAGACGGCCGACCCTTTTGACGAGATAGACTTCGGCAGCTACTTCGACGATTATCTGGACCCCGGCTACAAGAGTCCTGCGTCGGAGAATGTCGAGAAACCTTCATTCGAGACGTTCCTTTCGTCGCCGGTGACGCTGACCGATCATTTGAGGTCGCAACTGGCTTTGGTTTCGCTGACCGAAGAGGTGAGGGACGCGGCGGAAAGCATCATTGGCAATCTGAACGAAAACGGCTACCTGATGACGACGCCCGAGGAGATCGCGGCGTCGGAGGGCGACAAGCTGGAGGACGTTCTGGAGGCGCTGCGGGTGGTCCACACGCTGGACCCGGCGGGCGTGGGGTGCGCAGACGTTCGGGAATGCCTGCTGCTGCAAATCGAGAGCCGTAACGGCAAGGGTGGCGTGGCGTGGCAGATCGTCCACGATCATCTGAAGCTGGTGGAACTGCGCCAGATAAAAGAGCTGGCGCGGGTGCTGCACCGGCCGATCGAGCATATCCAGATTGCGGTCGACGTGATCCGCCACTTGGATCCTCGCCCGGGGCTGCGGTATTCAGGCGCGAACGCGCGAGTTGTCGAGCCGGACGTTTATATTTCCAAGGACGGCGAGGATTACCTGATCACGGTGAACGACGACGATATTCCGCAGTTGCGGCTGAGCTCGCAGTACCGGAAGATGCTGGACCGGAACGAGGAGCCGAACAAGGACGTCCGGAATTACGTGAAGGAGCGCTACGCGTCGGCGATCCAGCTCATGAAGAATATCGAGCAGCGCAAGCAGACCATCATGAGGGTCTGCCAGAGCGTCGTGCGGCGGCAGATGGAGTTTCTGGAGCACGGCATCGATTATCTGAAGCCGATGATGATCAAGGAAATCGCCGAAGAGATCGGCGTGCATCCGTCCACTGTCAGCCGCGCGGTTTCGAGCAAATACGCGCACACGCCGCAGGGCGTTTTCGAACTACGGTATTTCTTTTCAGAAGCGGTGCAGGGGCCCAGCGGAGGCGTGCTGCCGCTGCTGATCCTGAAGCGCCGCGTCAAGAAAATGATTGAAGAGGAGGACCCCGCACACCCGCTTACCGACGAACATATCACGGAGCGTCTGCAGTCAGAAGGAATTCAAGTGACTCGCCGTACCGTCGCAAAATATCGCGAAGATATGCGCATCCCGTCCACGCATCAGAGACGGGTTCGTAATTAGCTCGCAGAGAGACGGATCTCCACGGAGGTTTTCCAATGAACGTCAGTTATCGAGGCATGAAGAAGGAGCTTTCTCCGAAGTTGCAGGAGAAGCTGGACGCGAAGTTCGCGAAGATTTCGAAGCTGGTTGAAAAACGCGGCGAAAAGGAGGCCCACGTGGTGGTGACCTCCCAGAACCACCTGCACAAGGCCGAGATCACGATGCAGTTTTACGGGCAGCCGCTGGTGGGCATCGCGTCGGATCCGGACCTGTTCACGGCGCTGAGCGGGGCTCTGGATAAACTGGACAAGCAGGCGGTGAAGAATTGCGCGAAGTACCGCGCGAAGTCGCGGCGCTCGACGTCGGTCATGGAGTCCGGGAACGGCGGCGGCGAGCTGGTTGGCGTGGTGGCGTCGAGCGAAGGCGCGAAGCTTGCACAAAAAGTTTACCGGGTGAATCATCAGGACCAGAGGAAGCCGATGACACTGGAAGAAGCGCTGCTCGAAATGGGCAAGGACGACGATTACGTGGTTTATCGTGACGCGGAAAAGGAATGCGTCTCGGTGCTGATCCGGCGGCGTGACGGACATTTTGACCTGATCGAGTCATAACATTGCGACATTAATCAAGACATGGCCAAGCCGAGCGCTGTTGCCGCACCCGCCCGAAACGAAGTGGTCATCATCACGGGTTTAAGCGGGTCGGGCAAGGGCACGGTGCTGAAGGCGTTCGAGGATCTGGGTTATTACTCGGTCGACAATCTGCCGATCGACCTGATTCCGAAATTCGCGGAGCTGACGAAAGACGCGCCGAACGTGCGGCGGGCGGCGCTGGTGGTCGACATTCGCGAAGGCGCCGCACTCGAGAGATTTCCGGCGCTATTCAAAAAAATCGGGCGCATGATTCCGACGCGGCTGCTGTTTCTGGAGGCCGACGACGCGGCGCTGATCCGGCGGTTCAGCGAGACGCGGCGTCCTCATCCGCTGGGGACGGAGCAGAGCGTGGCTTCGAGCATCCGGCGCGAGCGCGAGCGGCTGGCGCCAATACGAAGCCTGGCCGATCCGATCGTCAATACCTCCAAGTTCAATGTTCACGAACTGCGGGACACGATCCGTGGGATTTTCCACGGGGAGAAAGAATCGACCGGAATCCTGGTGCAGGTGAACAGCTTCGGATACCGCCACGGAGTGCCGGCCGACAGCGACCTGGTATTCGACGTGCGGTTCCTTCCGAACCCGAATTACATTCCGGCGTTTAAGCGGCTGACGGGCAAGCATCCGAGCGTGGCGCGCTATATCCGGTCGTTTCCGCAGACGGCGGAGTTTATCTCGCGCATTACGGATCTGCTGGTGTATCTGCTGCCACACTACATCGCGGAGGGGAAGAGCTACCTGACGATCTCGTTCGGCTGCACGGGAGGGCATCACCGCAGCGTCTTGATCGCGAGCGAGATCAGGAAACGGCTGGCGGGGGCCGGGTATCGGACGAAAGAGACGCATCGCGATGTGAAGAAGTGAGCCGCTTTTCGTGGGATTGAACTCTAAGGTCGAGTGGCTGGAGGTCAATGGGACCGGCGCGTTCGCGATGGGGACCGCGGCGGGGTTGAACACGCGGCGCTATCACGCGCTGCTGGTGGCGTCCCTGAGGCCTCCGGTGGAGCGGTATGTGCTGCTGTCGAGGGTCGAGGAAGAAGTGCTCGTCGACGGACAGAGTTATGGCGTCGGATGCTGTCAGTATCCCGGGGTCGCGCCGTCGAGCGAGTTTCTGACGGAGTTTCGCGCGGAGCCGTGCGCGACTTGGACTTTCAACCTGGGCGGCGCGCGGCTGGAAAAACAGGTTTACTTAATCGACGGCAAGCAGGCGGTGGTGGTGCGGTATCGCGCCGATCGCGCGGTCACATTGCGCGTGCGTCCCTTTACGGCGTACAGGAATTATCATTCGCTGCGGAAGGCGAGTGAAGATCCGTACGGATCGCTGCCAGTGCTAAATTTCCAGCATGGCGGCTGGTTCGAGGCCGATGCGAAGTGGTATTACAACATCGAATATCTGATGGAGCTGGAGCGCGGGCTGGATTTCCGGGAGGATCTGTATACGCCGGGCGTGATCACGTTCGATTTGGCGGCGGACCAGTGGTGTCCGATTCTGGCGGGGATCGAGGCCGCGGAAGTCAGCGAGCCGGTGGAGCGAGCCGAGCCGTTCACGGTCCGGCGCGCAGACGGGAAGCCGACGATTATCGCGGGCTATCCATGGTTCACCGACTGGGGGCGCGATACGATGATCAGCCTGCCGGGACTGCTGATTGCGGCTGGGAGGCTCGAGGTAGCCCAGGAGATTATCGAAGGATTTCTGGCGTATCTCAACCAGGGGCTGATTCCGAACCGTTTTCCGGACTCGGGCGAGGCGCCTGAATACAACACCGCGGACGCGACGCTGTGGATGTTTCAGGCAATGCGGAACTGGCTGGCGGCGGGCGGCTCCGAAACATTTCTAAAAGATACGTTTTATCCGGCGGCGAAGGAGATCATCGCCTGGCACCGGCGCGGCACGCATCATGATATCTGGGTCGATGCGGAAGACCATTTGCTGAGTGCCGGGAAGGCCGGATCGCAATTGACATGGATGGACGCGAAGGTCGGCGACTGGGTGGTCACGCCGAGGCATGGAAAACCGGTGGAGATCAATGCGCTGTGGCACGGCGCGCTGACGCTGGCGGCTTACTGGGCGGAGCGGCTCGGCGATCAGACCGATTTTCGCGACGAAGCGCAGCGCATGCAAAAAAGCTTTCGCGCGAAGTTCTGGAATCCGCGGCGCATCTGTCTGTTTGACGTACTCGCGCCGGAGGGACCGGTGGACAAGATTCGCCCCAATCAGATTTTCGCCGTAAGCCTGCGGCACGGATTGCTCCAATCGCTGCAACAACAGGCGATTGTGCGCGTCGTCGAACGCGAGCTGCTGACTGCCGTTGGATTGCGCACGCTGGCTCGAAGCGATCCCGATTACAAGCCTCGTTATGAAGGCTCGCCCGCCCAGCGCGATGCGGCGTATCATCAGGGGACGGTGTGGCCGTGGCTGCTGGGGCCGTATATCGACGCGTATTTCCACGCTTTTGGATATGTGGACGCGGCGCTCGCTCCGCCCGATCTGACGGCGGAAATTTACGATGGAGACGAGCCTCGTGAGCCACGAGGGTGTCCGTTTCAGGCGTGGACGGTGGCGGAAATCGCACGAGTGCGGGCCGCTTATTTTCGCGATTCGAAATAGCGCAGGGCCTGGTCGACTCCATCGGCGTAAAGCGCGGCGAGTCTGGGGTCCACACCGCGAATCGTATCGAGATCGCGGGCGATCGAGAGGCGCAGACGATCGGAGGCCGCGGGGCTCCAGGCCTTGGGACCGGCCTTCGAGTAAGCGCGAAGGGCGCGCCCTCCCAACGCATTGGCGACGCGCGTGGCTTCGACGCGCGACAGTCCGGCGTCGCGCAAACTTTCGACCGACGCGGCGATCCAGGGCAGCAATAAATGGGTCGCCAGGTGGACGCCCGCAAGATACAGAGCCTTCGATGCGGCGCGCAACTGGATCAGCTTGCGCTTCTCGTCGGCAATGACGCGCACCAGCGCGCGCATCGCATCCGGATCTCCCTCGGCGACGAACAGCCGCTCGTTCGATTCCTCCACGCAGTTGAGCGTAGCTACGCGCGCGCCTCCGGCAAGCAGTGGACCGGGCCAGAAACTGTCGCGGGCGGATCCGCACAGCACGGCGATTTTTCCAGTGAGCGGAGTCGCCGCGGCGAGGTCGCGCGACACCCGGTCGAGCCCCGCGTCGGGCACCGCGATCCAGATCAAATCGCATTTCGCCAGCGCCGCATAGTTCACCACGGCCTCGCCCGCGCGCAGCGTATTGGCGATCCTGCGCGCCACCCGAAACGACGCGGCTTTCACCGGACCCATACGCGCCAGCAGCACCGGCATTCGCGCGAGAAACGTGCGGTTGACTCCGCCCGCTCCGATCAGTCCCATCACCGGGCTGTTCTTCATGTCGTCGCAGTATCGCTCAATACCGCCTTCGCGCGCAGTTCCTTGATGCGATCGCGGACCGCAGCGGCTTCCTTAAAGTCGAATTTGCGGGCCGCCTCGCGCATCCGCTCCTCCAGTTCCGCCAGATACTTGTCCATCTGCTCCGGAGGAATCGCGTCGGTTTCCTCGTCGGATTCGAGAGGAATCGTAACGTAATCCGCTTCCGCGACCGCCACCAGTATCATATCGATCGGCTTGATGATCGACTGCGGCGTGATCCCGTTCGCTTCGTTGTACGCCGATTGAAGGCGCGCCGCCTCGTGGTTTCGTCCATCGCGCGCTTCATCGAATCCGTCATCACGTCGGCGTACAGGATAGAGCGTCCGTTCAAATGGCGCGCGGCGCGGCCCATGGTCTGAATCAGCGATCCGGCGGAGCGCAGAAACCCTTCTTTGTCCGCGTCGAGAATCGCCACCAGCGACACTTCCGGCAAGTCGAGGCCCTCGCGCAGCAGGTTGATACCGATCAATGCATCGTAGGTGCCTCGGCGCAAGTCGCGCAGGATCTTGATGCGATCGAGCGTCGAGATTTCGGAATGAAGATAGGCGCACTTCACGCCGGCTTCGGTGTAATGCTCGGCCAGATCCTCGGACATGCGCTTGGTGAGCGTGGTGACCAACACGCGCTCGTCTTTTTCAGCGCGCAGGCGGATCTCATGCAGCAAATTGTCCACCTGCCCGCGAATCGGGCGGACCTCCACTTCGGGATCGATCAGGCCGGTGGGACGAATGATCTGCTCGATCACCGCGCCGGACGTTTTGGTCAGCTCATACGGCCCGGGCGTAGCGGAAATATACATCACCTGATGCACGCGATTTTCGAACTCCTCGAACGTCAGCGGGCGGTTGTCGAGCGCGCTGGGCAGACGGAATCCGTACTTCACCAGATTTTCTTTTCGCGAACGGTCGCCGTGGTACATGCCCTGCAACTGCGGAACGGTCTGGTGACTCTCGTCCAGAAACATCAGCGCGTCGTGCGGCAGATAGTCGAGCAGCGTGGGGGGCGCCTGGCCCGGCAGGCGTCCGGAAAAATGGCGCGAATAATTTTCGATGCCGTGGCAATAGCCGATCTGCTTGATCATTTCCAGATCGAACATAGTGCGCTGCCACAGCCTTTGCGCTTCAATGCGCTTGCCCTCTTTCTCCAGCTCGCCCTTCCACCAGTGAAGTTCGTTTTCGATGCTGCGCAGCGCTTCGTCGCGCGTTTCGGGGCGCATCACGTAATGCGACTTTGGATAAATGGGCAGCCGCAAATACGTCTGCTTCACCTGGCCCGTCAGCGGATCGATCTGGTCCAGCGATTCGATCTCGTCGCCCCACAGGCTGATGCGATAGGCGTAGTCGTCGTAGGTGGGATGCAGCTCAATCACATCGCCACGTACGCGGAAGGAGCCGCGCTTGAAATCGATGTCGTTGCGTTCATAAAGGATGTTCACCAGCTTCGACGTGATCTCCTCGCGCGAAATATGCTGGCCCTTTTCGAGCATCAGCAGCATGCCGTAGTAGGCCTCCGGCGATCCGAGGCCGTAGATGCAACTGACGCTGGCGACGATCACGCAATCGCGGCGCTCGAACAACGATCGCGTGGCCGACAAGCGCAGCTTGTCAAGCTCCTGATTGATGGTGGCTTCCTTTTCGATGTAGACGTCGCCCGCGGGAATGTAAGCCTCGGGCTGGTAATAATCGTAGTAACTGACGAAATACTCCACCGCGTTCGCTGGAAAAAACGTCTTGAATTCCTGATAAAGCTGCGCCGCCAGCGTCTTATTGTGCGCCAGAATCAGAGCCGGGCGCCCGGAATGTTCGATCACCTTCGCCATGGTGAAGGTTTTTCCGGAGCCGGTGACGCCGAGCAGAACCTGGTGCTGTTCGCCCTGCTTCAGGCCGTCCAGCAGCGACGAAATGGCGGTCGCCTGATCGCCGCGGGGCTTATAGTCGATTCCGAGGCGGAAGGACATCTCTTCATTATAAGTTTCCCGGCATGTCGGAGAGAAATCGTATCCGGAATCCCCTCCATGACTGTCGGGGTTCTGTTGGAATAGAGAAACCAGTCCCAGTTCTGATACGGAACCCACTGTGAAGGGGGGATATACATACTCACGATCTGGCTGCGACACGCCGCTAGAGCACGCGCTCGAACTCGTAGCCGGCTTTCGTCAATTCGTTCATCAATTCCACAATGTGATCCGGCCCGCGCGTCTCCATCGTGATGTCGATGATCGTGTCGCCCAGATGGACGCCGAAGTACGCTCGATCGTGCGTCACGGTGACCACATTGGCGCGCTGCTGCGCCACCACAGTGGTCAGCCGATGCAGTCCTCCCGGATGATCTGGCAAGGGAATGCGCAGGCGGACAAGCCTGCCGTCTTTTACGAGGCCCCGTTCGATGATGCGCGCCAGCAGCGTGACGTCGATGTTGCCTCCGCAGATCAGCACGACCACTTTCTTCCCGCGCAGCGACGTTTTTTTCGTCAACATCGCGGCCATGCCCGCCGCGCCCGCACCCTCGGCCAGCGTCTTTTCCTTTTCCAGCAGCCAGAGAATCGCCATAGCGATCTCTTCCTCTTCCACCGTGACGATTTCCTCCACGTACTTTTCGAACAGTGGATAGGTCAGCTCGCCCACCTGCCGCACCGCGATGCCGTCGGCGATGGTAGAGGCTGCCGGCACCAGCACCGGGTGATGCTGCAACAGCGCCGCCTCCATCGAAGGCACGCGCGCCGTCTCCACACCTACGATGCGCACTTCCGGACGCTGTTCTTTAATCGCACAGGCGATGCCGCCAATCAATCCGCCGCCGCCCACCGGCACCACCACCGCATCCAGATCGGGCACCTGTTCCAGCAGCTCCAGGCCGATGGTCCCCTGCCCCGCGATCACCGCGTTGTCGTCGAACGCGTGCAGGAACACCAGGCCCTCTGCCTTGCAGCGGCGGCGCGCCTCGTCGACCGCCTCATCGAAATTATTGCCATGAAGAATCACTTCGGCGCCGTAGCCGCGCGTGGCCGTGACCTTTACCAGGGGCGTTAGCACGGGCATGCAGATCTGCACGCGAATGCCTCGCTTCGCGGCGTGATACGCGACAGCTTGCGCATGATTGCCCGCCGACGCGGTAATTACCCCTCGGGCGCGTTCCTCATCCGTCATCGTGAGGATGCGGTTCAGCGCGCCTCGTTCCTTGAACGAGCCGGTCATGTGCAGGTTTTCCATCTTCAGGTACAGCGTGTTGTCCGCATGGCGTGATAACGTTTCCGAATACGGCGCCGGAGTGAGCAAAATGCCGCCGCGGATGCGCGCGCGGGCGGCTTGAATGTCGGCGAGTGTGATCATGCCTTCTCAAGGTACATCGACCTTCGATCTGTTTGCATTGCGCTTCCAGTTCGCCGCGCCGGTGGCCGTGCGCTTTCCGCCGGGCGGGACGGCCAACCTGTTTCGAGGACAACTCGGAAAAATTCTGTATCGCCGGGAACCGGCGTTTTACGAGCGATTCTTCGCTCCCGCCGCGCAAGGCGGGCCAAGCGGGCTGCACGACCCTCCCCGTCCCTTCGTGCTGCGCGTCCGTCATCTCGAGGGAGCCGTTCTGGATCGCTTTCACGTCGGCCTCAATTTGTTTGAAACAAATCAGCCGGAAATCGGAGTACTTCGCCATGCGATGGAAGAATTGGCGCGCGAGAGCCTGCGCGCTGAGCTGATCGCTATGGAGGGAGAAGAAGTTCTCCGGCTGAGGCTCGCCGCAACGCATCCGGTCGAATGCGTGCGCGTGCATTTCCTTTCTCCCACTGAGCTGAGAAACGCGGCACGCCCCGAATTCGGACCGCTCTTCTCCCGCATCCGGGACCGCGTCGGCGCGCTGCGCGCTCTCTACGGCCGCGGCCCGCTGGAGATCGATTTCAAAGCAATGGGCGAATGCGCCGCGGCGATTCAGATGACGCGCTGCGACATACGGCATATCGAAGAGGAGCGCGTAAGCCGCCATAAGCGTCACCCGCTCAGCGGCTTCGTCGGGTTCGCCGAGTATGAGGGCGACCTCACCGAATTTATTCCCTACCTTGAAGTCGCCGGCTACACCGGCGTCGGGCGCCAAACCGTCTGGGGCAAAGGAGAAATTAGCGTTGAAACATTTTGAACGTGAATTGGTTCGCGGCTTTCTTCATGAACCCGAGCATCCCACCGGCGACGGCCTGGTGATCACGCACGGCGCCGGCAGCAACAGCGACACGACGCTGCTCCGAGCCGTCGCCGAAGCGTTCGCGAAAGTGGGCGTGGTGACGCTGCGCTGCGATCTGCCGTTTCGTCAGCAGCGTCCTAAAGGCCCTCCGTTTCCCGCCCAGGCCGAGCGCGACCGCGAAGGACTGCGCCGCGCCGTGGAAGCGCTCCGCGATCTGGCGGGAAGGAAAGTGTTCCTCGGCGGCCATTCCTACGGAGGCCGGCAGGCGACGATGCTCGCGGCGGAGGAGCCCGGCGTCGCCGACGCGCTGCTGCTGCTCTCCTATCCGCTCCATCCTCCTCACAAGCCGCAGCAGTTGCGGACCGGTCATTTCGGATCGATCCAGATCCCCGCGCTCTTCGTGCACGGCACGCGCGACGCGTTCGGAACCATCGAAGAGATGCGCGCCGCGCTCGCCTTAATCCCGGCGCGCACCGACCTTGCGATCGTCGATGGCGCGGGGCACTCGCTTCATCCCAAAGTAGCCGCGATGTGCGTCGAGCGGCTTTCGGTATTGTAGAAGTAATGAGCCACTCGAGAAAAGTTCGCGCGCCCCGTGGCCGCTCGATGCGATGCAAGGGCTGGCCGCAGGAAGGCGCCCTGCGCATGTTGATGAACAATCTCGACCCAGAGGTTGCGGAGCGCCCGGAGGATCTCATCGTCTACGGAGGCACAGGCCAGGCTGCGCGCGACTGGAACGCCTTCGACGCCATCGTGCGGTCCCTGGAATCGCTGGACAACGACGAAACGCTCCTGGTCGCATCCGGAAAGCCGGTTGGTATTTTTCGCACTCACGGCGACGCGCCGCGCGTGCTGATCGCCAACGCGAATTTGGTCGGCCACTGGTCCAACTGGGACACGTTTCACGCGCTGGAGCGCCTCGGCCTCACCATGTATGGCCAGATGACCGCCGGTTCGTGGATCTACATCGGCAGCCAGGGAATTGTGCAGGGGACGTTTGAAACATTCGCCGCCGCCGGCGATCGCCACTTCAAGGGATCGCTCCAAGGCAAGCTGATCGTCTCCGGAGGCATGGGCGGCATGGGCGGCGCGCAGCCTCTGGCCGCGACCATGAACGGAGCCTGCTTCCTCGGCATCGACGTCGATCCGAAGCGCATCGAGAAACGCATCGAGACGGGTTACTGCGACCGCATGACGTCCAGCCTCGACGATGCGCTGGAGATGCTGGGCGACGCGCAGCGAAAAGGAGAAGCGCTGGCGGTGGGCCTCGTCGGAAATTGTGCCGACGTGATTCCGGAGTTGGCCCAGCGCGGCGCGGTGCCCGACATTCTTACCGATCAGACCAGCGCGCACGATCCTCTGCAAGGCTACGTGCCGAACGGCATGACGTTCCATGACGCGCTGGCGCTGCGCTGTTCGGACCCGCATGAATACGTGCGCCGATCGATGGACGCGATGGCGCATCATGTGCGCGCCATGCTCTCGTTGAAGCGGATGGGCGCGGTGACGTTCGATTACGGCAACAATCTGCGCAACTACGCCAAGCAGGCCGGCGTGGACGACGCCTACGACATCCCCGGCTTTGTGCCTGAATATATTCGTCCCCTGTTCTGCGAAGGCCGCGGGCCGTATCGTTGGGCCGCGTTGTCGGGCGATCCGCGGGATATCGCGGTCACGGACAAGCTCGCGCTCGATCTCTTTCCGGAGAATCATTCGCTGAAGCGCTGGATCAAGCTGGCGTCGGAGAAGATCCATTTTCAGGGTTTGCCCGCGCGTATCTGCTGGCTGGGCTACGGCGAGCGAGCGGAATTCGGCGTCGCCATGAACGACCTGATTCGCAAGGGAACGATCGCCGCGCCGGTGGTGATCGGCCGCGATCATCTCGATGCAGGCTCGGTCGCGTCGCCCTATCGCGAGACGGAAGCGATGCGCGACGGCTCCGACGCCATTGCCGATTGGCCCCTGCTGAACGCGATGGTGAATGTGGCGGCCGGCGCATCGTGGGTGTCGATTCACAACGGGGGCGGCGTCGGCATCGGTTATTCGCAGCACGCGGGCATGGTGGTCGTCGCCGATGGAACTCCGGAATGCGCGCGCCGCCTGGAGCGGGTGCTCACCACCGACCCCGGCACGGGTGTGATGCGCCACGCCGACGCGGGTTATGAGCGCGCTCAGCAGGTCGCGCGGGAGCAGCGTATAAAACTTCCGATGTTGCCGGAATGAGTACCTTCGCCGTCGTCAATTGCTCCGAACTGGTAACGCTCGCTGGCCCCTCGCGGCCTCGCGTGCGCGAGGAGATGCGCGAGCTGGGCGTGATTCGCGACGGCGTCATGGTGGTCCGCGACGGCATCATTGCAAGCGTGGGGCGGCGCGGGGAATTCGATTTACCGAAAGACAGGATCGACGCCGAGGGCAAAGTCGTCCTGCCCGGGTTCGTCGACGCGCATACGCATCCTGTCTTCGCAGGCAATCGAGCGGACGAGTTCGAGAAACGCGCAAGCGGCGCGACGTACCGGGAAATTTCAGCCGCCGGTGGAGGCGTCCGCTCTACTGTTCGCAAAACTCGCGCCGCTACGGAGGACGAGCTGTTCGCAGCCGCGTCGCGCTACACGCAATGGTTCCTGCGCGGCGGCACAACGACGATCGAGGCCAAGTCGGGCTACGGATTGTGTCTGGATGCCGAGTTGAAACTGCTGCGCGTCATCGCCCGCATGAGTCCAATTCGCGCCATCCCGACTTTTCTCGGCGCGCACGAAATCCCCGACGAGTTCCGCGGCTGTCGCGAGGATTACATCCGCCTGGTGATAAACGAAATGCTCCCGACGGCGCGAAACCTCGCCGAATATTGCGACATTTTCTGCGAGCCCCATGTCTTTCCAGTCGGAGACGCGCGCCGCATCCTCTCCGCCGCCAAGGCGCACGGATTCAAGCTGCGCATGCACGTCGACCAGCTCCAAAACTCCGGTGGAGCGGAGCTTGCGGCCGAACTCGGCGCGGTCACGGCGGATCATCTGGAGCACACCGGAGCCTCGGGAATCGAAGCGATGCGCGAGGCGAGTGTTCAGCCGGTGCTGCTGCCCGGATCGGTCTACTCCCTCGGGTCGAAACGTTATCCCGATGCGCGCGCGATGATCGAGGCCGGGCTCGCGGTGGTAGTCGCTACCGATTTCAACCCCGGCTCCTCGCCCACGACCTCGATGCCGATGATTCTCTCGCTCGCTTCGACGCAAATGAAAATGACGCCCGCCGAATCGATCACGGCGGCCACCATCAACGCTTCCTATAGTCTCCAGCGCGGTGCGGAAATCGGTTCGCTCGAACCAGGCAAGCGCGCCGACTTCGCGATTCACGACTGCACGGACCATCGCGAACTCGCCTATTTCTTCGGTGTCCCCTCGGCGGCAATCGTTTATATCGGAGGCGTTCATGTTAAATGAACGCCTCTCCAAGGTGGAAGAGCGCATCCAAAACGCCGTCCACCGCTCCGGCAGAAAGCGCGAAGAAATCACGCTCGTCGCGGTAACTAAAAAATTCCCCGCGGAAGTCGTCCGCAAGGCCTACGAACTCGGCCTGCGCACGTTCGGCGAAAACTACGTTCAGGAGTTTGAGCGCAAACACCCCGCGCTTGCCGATCTCGCGGGCGCCGAATTTCATTTGATCGGACATCTTCAATCGAACAAGTCACGCATCGCGGGCGACCTTTTCAAGGTCATTGAAACCGTCGACTCCGAAAAACTTGCCAGGCGTCTGGATCAGTTAAACAAGCCTCTGGAAGTGATGATCGAGGTGAAACTCTCGCACGAAGAATCGAAAGAGGGGGCGGCGCCTGGGGAACTTCCGGCTCTCATCGCCGCCATCCGCGACTGCTCGAACCTCAACCTCACCGGCCTGATGACCATGCCTCCGTGGTGCGACGATCCCGAAGTCACGCGGCCTTACTTTCGCGAGCTCGCCTCGCTCGCCCGCATGCATGGCTTGACCAAGCTGTCGATGGGCATGTCGCACGACCTCGAAGCGGCCATCGAAGAGGGCTCCACGCACGTCCGCGTCGGCACCGCCCTGTTCGGCCCTCGCGCGAAGCCATGACCGTCGGCTACTTCGCGCCTCTTCCACCCGCCAGAACCGGCGTCGCGGATTACGCCGAAGCGCTGCTCCGCGGGCTCCGCAAGCATGGCGAAGTTAAGGTAGACGCACGCGGCGCGGACGTCGCGCTGTATCACATCGGCAACAACCAGCTCCACGGCGCGATCTACGATCGTGCGCTCGCCCATCCCGGAATCGTCGTGCTGCACGACGCCGTCCTCCAGCACTTCTTTCTCGGCCGGCTCACCGAACGGCAGTACGTAGACGAGTTCATTTTCAATTACGGAGAATGGACGCGCTCGCTGGCCGGGGATTTGTGGAAGAATCGCGCCCGCTCCGCAGCCGACCCGCGTTATTTCGCCTGGCCGTTGTTGAAGCGCCTCGCGACCAGCGCGCGCGCCCTAGTGGTCCATAATCCGGCCGCCGCCGCGATCGTCCGGCAGCACGCGCCCGACGCGCGCGTCATCGAAATTCCGCACCTGTTCATTGCGTCCGAAACCTCGTCCGAGGTCGACGCTCTGCGGCTCCGCAATGATCTCGGACTCGCCCCCCGCACTTTGTTCATCGGCCTGTTCGGCCATCAGCGCGAATCGAAACGCCTGCCTGTCGTGCTCCGCGCGCTCGAAAGGGTCTGGCGTTCGCAAACCGACGCGCGATTGCTCATCGCGGGATCGTTCGCCTCTTCCGATTTGGAGCGCGCGCTCGCCGGCCAGTTGTCCGACCCTCGCATTGTTCGCGCCGGCTATCTTCCCGAGCCAGATTTCCGGCGCTACGCCGCCACCGTCGATCTCTGCATCAACCTGCGATACCCCACCGCCGCCGAAACCTCGGGCATCGCCATTCGTATGATGGGAATCGGCAAACCGGTCGTCTTTTCCAATGGCGCGGAGATCGCCCGTATCCCCGAAAACGCTTGCCTGCGAATCGAAACGGGTCCCGCCGAGGAGGATCTCCTGGCGCACTATATCGCCTGGCTGGCCCGCGATCGCGATGCCGCGGAAGAAATTGGACGCCGCGCCGCCGCCCACATCGCCGCGCACCACGCCCTCGAAAACGTCGCCGCGCAGTATTGGGATGTTCTCAAAACACTGTAAGCGGCTTCGTCTCCGTCCCCACCCAAATCGGTGTGGCCCCGTATTCCCAGGGCGGCACGTCCATCAGGTGAGGCCGCAGGACTAGCAAAACCTCGTCCGTACTGTGGTTGATCGTGTTCGACCGCAGCAGACGCCCGATCCACGGAATGCTCGCCAGTCCCGCGACTCCCGTGCGCGTATCCCCATCGGTCGAATCCAACACGCCGGCCACCACCGCCGACTCGTCGGCCCTCAGCCGCACCTTGCCGTCGTATTTGCGATTGGAAATGCTCGGGTTTCCATTCGCGTCGGTCGTGCCCAGAACCGTGAACTCGGTGCTGACGTCAAGGGTCACCTCGCCCCCATCGTGCACCGCCGGAGTGATCTTTAAAGACAGTCCCAGGTCCTGAAAATTGATCGTAGGTGGCGCAATCAACCCCGAGCTCGCGCCCGTGCCAATGGTGCTCGTGCTTCCTCCCGAATAGGTCGCCGTCACGATCGGATATTTTTCGCCCACGTGCAGCGTCGCGGCCTGCCCGTCCAGCGTCACGATTTGCGACTTCAGAATCACGTCGGTGTCCGACTTGGTGAACGTCGCCATCACCGCCGAACTCGCGATGCCGATTCCGAAAAACGATGCGCCCGCGCCGAACGTCAGAAATTTCGAGAAGCCTGCAGCCGACGCCGACGCCGATCCGGAGTTGCCCAGAAAACTGCCGAAATTGATCAGCGACGACGACGTCGGCAACTGTAGCCCATAGCCCAGCGAGGAACTCTTGGTCACCTCCAGGAACTCCACGTCGATCTCCACCTGCGCTCGCGTGCGCGAGAGGTCGTTCAGCATCGCGCGCGCCGCCATCACCTTTGGCACCTGGTCCCGCAGGTACGCTACCCTCTTCACCGGATCCAGGCTGAACTTGCGAATCTCCAGGGTCTGCACCACCGCCGTCATCAGCTCCTGCGCATCCTGCACCGAGATACGCTCCGGAATCGGAATCGCGATGGACATCGCCGGCGACATCTCGATGCGCTTCTGCGGCGTATCCCGCACAACCAGCGCCAGCCGCTCGTTCACGGGAACGAAAAACGAGTTCGACAGCGTCTCCAGTGTCCTCAGCGCCTCTTCGAATCGAACGTCGTCCAGCCGGAACCGGAACGGCGGAGGAGCCTGATAGTCGCCTTCGAACACCACCATCAGACCGTACTCGGCCATCACTTTTTCAACCACGGTTTTGGCATCGCCGCGAATATCGAAGCTCTTCAGCCCGTCGGTGACTTTCAGCCGCGGAGGCGGGCGCGCCGCCTTCGCCTCGGCGATCTCGCCGTCCGTCAGCTCGTCCGGGCCGGCCGTTTCCGGAGCCAGACCCGCGCCGTTGTCCACCCGCGTCGTCATCGACATCGCCGCATCCGCCTGCAAGGCCGCCTTGCGCATGGCGAACTCCACGTTGGCCGGTTCCATGGCCGCCGCCTTGGAATATAAAAGGAAGGCGTGAAATTTATCGCCCGCCTTCTCCGCCCTCTGGCCGGCCTTGTACAGCCTTTCCGCGAAATCCTCGCCGGCGCACACTGACGCAGCTACGCACAATAAGGCGAATGTCTGGAGAAACCGCACTACGAATTAAGACGCCGCGCGGTGCCTGTTCGTGCAGATTTTAAACTTGAAGACCATTCCGGCCGATAGTTCCTCTGAGAAGGAACGCACCTCATCGCCATGGCCACTTTCGCGGCAGTCCGCTCCGCCTTTAACCCGGCAATCCCTCAAGATTTCAAGGAGTTAGGCATCTCCGAATCGCTGGTGCTCGACCTTGTCCTGCGCCGCATGCTCATCGAAGGCTATACCTCCATCGCCGGCCTCGGACGCTCCCTGCGCATTTCGCACCGCGTCGTGGACCTTGTGTTCAAGCACATGCGCACGCAGTCGCTGGTCGAGATCAAGGGCATGATCGGCAACGATTACAGCTTTACTCTCTCGGCCGCCGGCAAACAGCTCGCCGGCGAACGATTCCAGATCTCGCAGTACGCCGGCGCCTGTCCCGTTTCCCTCAGCGACTATCACAAAGCCACCCAGATCCAATCGGCGAAAGTGCAGGTGGACCGGCAAATCCTGCGCGCCGCCTTCAACGACCTGATCGTCACGGACCGTATGCTCGACCAGCTCGGCCCGGCCATTATTTCGCAGAACTCGATCTTCGTCTACGGCCCCACCGGCAACGGAAAAACCAGTCTCGCCGAGCGCATGCTGCGCGTATACAAGGACGCCGTGCTCATTCCGTACGCGGTCGAAGTCGATAACCAGATCATCAGTCTGTACGATCCGGTGGTCCACCAGCCCATCGAATCCGACGACGAGGAAGTGGATCCGCGCTGGCTGCTCTGCAAACGCCCCTGCATCATCGTCGGCGGCGAACTGATTCCCAGCATGCTGGAGCTGCGCCTGGACGAATCGTCGGGAATCTACGCCGCGCCGCTGCAAATGAAGGCCAACAACGGCATTCTGATCATCGACGACTTCGGCCGCCAGCTCATGTCGCCGCGCGATCTGTTAAACCGCTGGATCGTCCCTCTGGACCGCCACGTCGATTACCTGACCCTGCGTTACGGCGTCAAATTCCAGGTCCCCTTTGAGCTGATGGTGGTCTTCTCCACCAACCTGGAACCGTCGGACCTGGCCGACGAAGCGTTCCTCCGCCGCATTCACAACAAGATTTACGTGGAAGCGGTGGACGCAGGCAGTTTCGACCAGATCTTCACCCGGGTGGTCGCGTCGCGCCAGATTTCCGCCGAACCCGACAGCGCCGAATATCTCCGCAAACTCTGCCTGCGGGAAGGCCGGACGGAGCTAAGAGCCTGCTATCCAGCCGACATTTGCAACATTCTCCTGTCGATCGGCCGCTACGAAGGCCGCGGCCCGATCATGACCAAACCAGAACTGGAACGCGCCGCGTCGTTGTATTTCGCCAAGAGCTAAAGTTCCCCCTACAATAATTGTGACTCACGGGTGTGCTCGCAGGGGCTCTGGCGCTTAATAACCCTGTAAAAAGCGCCAGAAATTATTTGTAAATCTGCCACGTTGCATCCCATACACAGGATGAACGCGGGCGGCGTCGGGAGAAGCCGGGTGAAACCGCTACGTGCTTGATGCGGGGTGAGTTATGGGGTGAGATTGGGGAGGGACGCGGTCGATGGGTGGCACGAGGGCACGCTGGGCGGGATTGCCTGGGCTCGAGGGGCTCGAGGGGGCTCGAGGGGGACAGTCAGAATCGACGCATCGTAAATCTGGGTGAACCCAGCAGACAGCTCCGTGCCCTTGAGAGGAAAAGGTGACGGAAAAAGGTGACAGACCCATTTCCCTCAAAGACTCGATGCGGCGTTACGAAAACCCCTTTTTTTTCAGCCAACCTCATTTTGAGGACTAAAAACCACTCGGTTTACGCTGGGATCCATCTTAGCCCATTCCAGCTTTGCACCTATCACGAGTTTACTTGGGCGCTTGGCGCAACGATATGCGGTCCCGTCCCGCTCCCCTGAAGAACAGCCCAAAGTTCGCCGTATTTTCACCGACGAAGACGCCGGCTGAAGCCGACGCTGCAAGCTAAAGAGGCTGCGGAAAAAGTCGATTTCGGCCAGCGAATCCTGCGGTCGCGGCTCGGTAAGCGATTGATTTCATGCAGCGCCCATTCCGAGCCGCGACCACAGGGAGCGGTGTTTCCGGCTTTTTCCGCAGCCTCTAAAGCTCGCGCCACGATCGTTCTTCATGACCATCGGTGAGCCGTAGGCTCATGTGGACTCCTATGCAGCGCAGTCCCGCGAGATCATCCAGTGGTGGCGGCGGAAACCAGAAATGGTGACAGTCGTGCTTTAAACAAGTGCGCGGGCTGCGGCACGGCGATAGATCCATGCCGATGAATTGCTAGGGACGCTGTTCGACCTTGATTTTTCGCCATTAGACGGACGGTTGTTTCTTTTAACATGCAGAATTTGCTCAAAATGAGAAAATTATCCTCGACCGCAAGTTCACCAGTTCGGTCCGTTTGGAGGGAAATGGTCCATCATGCTGTAAGCGTTCAGCGCCCGGTGAGGTGCCCGCAAAGAGTTGATTGTGAGTCGTTGGAATTGACTTCCTGGCAACTTTGCGCCCGTCTCGCGCATCCTAATGGTGTCCAAGTACTAGAGGCACCTCGCGCAGGTGGTGGCCAAACCTCTGATACTAAGTTGGTTGTAGCAAAATGCCGCAATCCATGCGATCCTAATGGAGAACAAGCGGTTTCTCCACATTCATGTCAAGTTCATTACAGAGCCGGATGATCACTTACGAGTTTTCTTCCGAGATTCCTCAAGCCCTCGTTGCCGTTCCCGAAGGTTGCCGAACTCTCGCCGTGAACAGACCGCATTGGGTTGAGTTTCATAGCCAAGGACCCGAACCCAAGGTCGAAATAAAGACGGACATCCTTGCACAGCTTCCATTACGCTGCCACTGTGACCAAGTGGCCGCTATCGATGTCGTCGATCCCCGGCACTGCATTCTGACGGTGCTTTGGAAACGGGCCTTGGAATCGGGAAAAGCAGAATTTGGCGTCAGCTTCTGCGACACGGAGATTGGAGAGGCGAGACGTTTGTATAGGCTCTACCGGACTGCTGTCAGTGTTGTGGACATGCGTCATCCCAATGTCGCGCTTGTTGAGTTGAACGCTCTTCCAGGTTATGAATTGCGCGTAGTCACTCGGGATAGGACCAAAGATGCAACGGTTCTCAACATAGACTTGATGTTCCACGGCCAAATCGTTGAGCATTGGGGGGCACGCCAGGGTACCAAGCAGGATCTGTCAGTCTATTTCGAATTTGATGCCATACTGGGTGAAATCGAACGGCAGGCGCAGCGCCTGGATTTGCTTGGCATCAGCAAACACGTTGAACACGTGATTTCGAAGCTTGACAAAAGAGAGTACACCAAGCGGCTGCTGCTCCATGGGCTACTGGAGGGAACACTCTCCGAAGAACAGGCGCGACAGAAGGTCGTGCGATTGCGGGATCGTCTTTTGGATGGGCCGATAATCCTGGAGCATGCCTGGGCGGACATAAACTCAGCCCTTCTAAACTCCGCTGTGGCGCTGCACCCGCATGCAAGCCACTTGGTTGATGACATCAACGAAAGCGCATATTTCGTGTCCTTAACTGATCCGGATTGGCGGAATCGATACGCAGGTGATGTAGTCGCATTTGTCGACGGAAAATTTGTGGATGCGGATTCAGATCGAAGCAAGTTGGTTAAGAGAATTCAAAGCGAATTTCCGAAGAAAAACCGGCTCGTGGCGAAAGTTTCCGAGTCTGAGGAAGAAATCGACCTTGCGGGTGTAGCCGAATGGGAGTAATCTATTCGAAATATGGCCCACTACGGCAGCGCCGCGTCGCCAACTGCACCCAAAGCCCCCGAAATTAAACTTACACTCCATTTTCCTGAAAAAGCTGAAGATTCTCTTCAAATAAGGGCCATAGCCGACACCGGTGCTGCGAAAACCTGTCTGCCGAAATGGGTGCTTGATAAATTGACGCCTTATGGCATCACTTCTCGCCCAGGGAGAGTTCGAGGTCCTGTAGGGCCAGCAACTAGAACCCGGCTCTATTTCGTCGACCTCAGGGTCTTGGATTGTGATTTTGACGCTCACGAGGTTGGCATCATTGAGCGCGACTACGCTATCATCGGGCGGGACATCCTTAACGAGTACTACGTTACCTTCGAAGGTCCTAAAGAGACTTGGTTCGTCGAGAAGCAGAATTCACGGGGGATCCGCTGAAAGTCCCGCGGATGATAAAACGTTTCGTCAGTTACCTTTTCAGAGGGGAAAGCTCCTCGTCCCAAGAGCCGATAGAAATCGACACAATCGATTTCGACGAGCCTCCTGCGTCAAACTCAGAAGCGCGCACCGCCCAAATTCGGCTGGCTTCGTGGGTGTTCCTGAATGCTCTATTTGCTTTGGCATTCGTCTCAACGCTTACCTGCATACTCTACCTCACGGTTGAGCGTGAACCAACACCGGAACTTATCAAGAACATCTTCTGGCTAACCTTGGGCTGGTTGGGGCAAGCGTGGCTCGCTTTGAACAAGAGCGTCCAGGGTCCCCGCAAGCGGCGGCAACAGCGCCGAAAACCCGTCTCCGGGGCCGAGCGCTAATTTCGCTGGCCTTGAAATGCTAGGCAGAATAAGAGTTGCGTGACGGACGAGACTGTCCCTCGGGAAAGGGGAAAGAAAGCTCATTTTTTCTGAGAGACTTTCCGATACGACGCAACTATCCTGCGTGCCTCGCCGCGCCGAGTTGTGTAACACGCCTCCGGACCACGCTACGCAACGTCGGAAGTATCGCCAGGATGCGCTTGCCCTCCCTGGCAACAGGCAACGCCATGACCGTTTTGAGGATTTGACACACATGTCAAAACTGACATACCATGAAGCCGGAGCCTAAGAAGGCTGTCTATTGGATGGGCGACTCCAGGAGGAGGCTCAGCGGGTTCCCCGACGAAGTGCGGGGCGAGATCGGATATGCTGTTTTTCTCGCGGAGTGCGGGGAATCTCATCCTTCGGCGAAACGGATGCAGGGCTGCAATGCAGTCGAAATCGTCTCAGACTATGATGGCGACACATTTCGAGGCGTATACACTACCAAGTTTCAGGATTCAGTCTATGTCCTTCATTGCTTCCAGAAGAAATCCAGAAGGGGCTCCGAAACTCCTCAAGTCGATATTAATTTGATCAAGAAACGTCTACGCGACGCCGGGAATCATAACAAGGCAACGGAAAAACCATGAAACGGAAAATCGAATGCGAGCGAAGCTCCGGGAACGTGTTTGCCGATATCGGAGTCCCCAACCCCGAAGCCGCTCTGGCCAAGGCCGAGATCGCCCGGCGGATCAATCGGATCATCGCGGAGCGCCAACTCACTCAAGCGGAGGCCGCGGACATTCTGGGTGTCGATCAGCCTCGGGTCTCCGCGCTCAACAAGGGTCGCCTTTCGCTCTTTTCCCTGGAGAAAATGATGCAGTTTGCATCGAGGCTCGGAAACAAGGTGGAAATCACGATCAAACCGTCCGCTCACGCCGGAGTCAGCGTCGCAAAGCCAAGTCAGGGGCTCAGGCGTACTTCTCCTCCACCCGCCGAGCATTACGCGAAGTGACGGCGTTCGGCTGTGTTTCACAGGGGATTGTGCAATTGCCGCTCCCACGCGCTTACGCGTAGCTGCTGACGCTTAATCGGTTCCGCTCCGCGCGCTCGCGTGCCGCCCGCGCAAGATAGCCGCTCGACCGGAATGCTTCGAGAGGATCTTCAGCTATACCTTCCGATCTGCGCCATTCCCGGATCGCTGGGCGAACGTCGGTTGAAAAGGCGTTTTTGAGGCACTCTTCGGCGTCGATCAGCTCCGCATGCGATTGATAATACGCCAGTTTCTCATGATCCACCAAGGCGGCCTTGGCGTACAGTTCCTGCGCCACGCACGCCGTCTGGATCATTTCCTCGATTTTTGGCTTCAGATTATGGCTCTGGTCGACCATGTAGGCGATGTCCGCGCGGGAGCCCGTTTCCCACTCGAACATCTTGATTTCATGGAAGATACGAAAGACTTGATAGGGGTCGATGGAGCCCAAAGTCAGATCGTCGTCGGCATAGCGGCGGTCGTTGAAGTGGAAGCCGCCGAGCAGGTTGTCGGCAAGCAGCCAAGCCACGATCTGTTCGATATTCTGAGTCTGGTAATGATGCCCTGTGTCGACCAGAACCCTGGCCTGCGGACCCGCAGCGCGGGCCAAAAACGAAGCCATTCCCCAGTCGGCGATATCGGTGTGATAAAAAGCCGGCTCAAACGGCTTATATTCCAACAACATGCGTTGATCCGGCGCTAGCTGCCGGTGCATCGCCTTCAGACCTTCTTCAAACCACTGGCGGCGATGACGGATGTTGGCAGTGCCGGGAAAATTCGAACCGTCGGCAAACCAGAGCGACAAATCGCGGCTTTGGGTTCGTTTCGCAATTTCCACCGAATCGATCAGGTGTTGCAAAGCCGCGGCGCGCACTGCCGGGTCGGGATTCCCCAGCGAACCGTGCTTATAAATCTGGTCCTCAAACACATTGGGATTGATCGACCCGATGGCGACGCCGTATTTCGCAGCGGTTGCCTTGTCGCAGGGAAAATCCCACTTCACGTGCATCGCGACCGTGGGGCAGCATCCGGTGTAGGCGTGGACCTGGCCGGCATCGGCAAGCTTTTCTTCGGTAGTGGTCGCGGCGGCGTCCTGAATGAATTTTCCGAAGCGGGTGCCTGTATTGGCGAAGCCCCAACTGGGCAGCTCGATGGCAAAAGCGTCGAGCGCCTTGAAAATTACATCGCTTTCCATGGCTTGCCTTGCGACTCCGCGACGGCTTGATAAACGATGTGGCCGTCGAACGTGTTGACCCCTTCGCGAATCGCGTTCGAATGTTCGCAGGCGCCTTTGAGTCCGCGATTGGCCAGTTCCAGAAGGTAGGGGAAGGTCGCGTTATTAAGGGCGAAGGTCGAAGTATGCGGCACGGCAGCAGGCATGTTCGAGACGCAGTAGTGCAGAACGCCGTCGACGAAATAAATGGGATCGGTATGCGTGGTGGCGTGCGAGGTTTCAAAGCATCCGCCCTGGTCGATGGCGACGTCCACCATCACCGAGCCCTTTTTCATGAGCGGCAGCATGTCGCGGCGGACCAGGCGCGGGGCGCTGGCGCCGGGAATCAACACGGCTCCGACGACTAAGTCGGCGTGGCGGAGGGATTCGCGGATGGTGTAGACATTCGACGCGAGCGTGACCACCTGGCTGGAATAAATGTCGTCAAGCTCGCGCAGCCGGTTCAGATTTTTTTCGATGATGATGACGTGCGCGCCCAGTCCAACGGCCATTTTCGCGGCGTTGTGGCCGACGACACCGCCGCCAAGAATGACCACGTTGGCCGGCGCGACGCCCGGCACGCCTCCGAGCAGGATACCCCGGCCGCCGTTGGGCGCTTCGAGATATTGCGCGCCTACCTGCACAGCCATGCGGCCGGCCACTTCGCTCATAGGTGTGAGAAGAGGCAGAGAATTATCCGCCTCGCGAATGGTTTCGTAGGCAACGGCATTTACTTTGGCGTTGAGCAGAACGTCGGTCAGCTCCGGTAGAGGCGCGAGGTGAAGATACGTGAATAGCGTCAAGCCGGGACGAAAGAAAGGATATTCCGAGGGCTGCGGCTCCTTCACTTTTATGACCAGGTCGCTGCGGGTCCAGAGCGCTTCAGCGGACGTGACGATCTCCGCGCCCGCTTCGCGATATTCCTCGTCGGTCAGCGAACTGCCCGAACCGGCTCCGGTCTGGGCCAGGACGTGATGCCCGGCTTCGACCAGGGCGCGCGCGCCGCTGGGAATGAGGCCAACGCGGGCCTCGTGATCTTTAACTTCTTTGGGGACTCCGATAATCATGGTTGTTTTTGTTCCGATTCCGCTGCCGGCTCGCGCTTGGGGCCGAGGCCCAGGGCGATGAGCGAGAGCGATCCGATTTTTCCGTCTTCGACGAGATTCTGATCGTGCTGGAAGCGCCTCAGGGCGTCGACGGAGGCAGGGCCCCAGGTGCCGTCGGGCTCGCCTGTGAAATAGCCCCTGCTGGCGAGCGCCTGCTGAATTTCCTTGTATCGTTCCGGAGAAGGTTGCTGCGGAGCGTAGTGGCGGGCGGTGACGGGGGCTCGCTTGGATTTCGACGTCGTAGTGCGCTTCGCGGCCGAAGTCTTGGCCGCGGTCTTGATGGTGGACTTTTTCTTCGTCGTGGATGTTTGGGGAGACGCGCCGCCGGCCCACGCACCGATGGCGAAGGCCGCAAATAAGGCGACCGAAAGCAGGACGAAATTACGCTGCAAGAATCCAGTTTACACGGAAGGGCCCCATGCGTCAGGTCTGTGTGAAAACTGCCACAGGATCGTGTGGGGCGGGCTATCAGCCTGCAGCCGCCCTCCGGGCGGCTCGTGTTTCGAGCAACGAAAAGCCTGCTGGAAGCAGGCTGCCGGCTGAATAGCCCGCCCCACACGAAAATTGTGGTGGATAAAAGAAAAAGCCAGGAAGGACCTCTTCCTGGCTTTCCACTCGCAAATGGTCTCGATTATTCCGGCAGCGTGCCGGGGAGCCACAGGACCTGGCTGGCCGGAGCGTTTCCGGCTGCTCTGCGGACTCCGGGGATCGGACGGACCACGCGGAAGACGACCGGATCGCCCGGCTTCAAGGTGGTCTGGATCTTCTTGATATCGTCGACCGAGTTGACCGGCTTCCGGTCGATGGAGGTGATGATATCGCGATCCTGCATGCCGATATCGGAGGCGAAGGAGTTGGGCTCGACGCGAGTCACAACCATTCCCGTCTTATCCGAGGTGAGCGACTTTTCGTCGTCGCTCAGGGCGCGCACCTGGATGCCGAACTGGACCAGCTTGCTGACCTCGGGTTTGTCCGTGTCGGTATTGACAACGGGTGCGCTTTTCACCTCGCCCACTACGCGCGGGTCGTCCCAGAAGACCTTCATGCGATCCTGCACCACCAGCTTGAACTCCATCTTCTTGCCGTCGCGGTCCACGGAGAG
>CAVVNE010000141.1:0-65778 GCA_963749245.1 Bryobacterales bacterium | reverse complement strand
ACTACGATGCCCGGATCCGTCAAGGTCGTTGATTCATGGGCGATGGTGGCGTGGGTGAAACAAGAGCCCTCGGCGCCCTTGATTCGTCGGTTTCTGCTTGAGGCGGATGGCGGCAATGTTGAGCTCGTGATGAGCTGGATTAACTTCGCCGAGACCTTCTACATTCTGGCGAAACGGAACAGCCCGGCGATCGCCGGGGAGTTCATGGTGCGATTACGGTCGCTTCCGATTCGTGTCGTTTTACCGGATGAAGAGGGGATCATGGCGGCGGCGCGGATCAAGGCAGCGCACCCGGTCGCGTTTGGAGATGCGCTCGCAATTGCGTTGGCGGAAGCGGAACGCGCGAGCGTGATTACCGGAGATGATGAAATCCGGCGGTGCGGGGTGGTGGCAGTGGATTGGGTGGGATTATGGCGGCATTTCGTATGACTTGTCTGACCGCGATAATAGTCTCGCCGTGGCCGACCTAGCAGCCCGACGATCGGCGATGGGCGGCATGTAAGAAACCGATCTTGAACTAATCCTTAGGCAGCCCGGCTGCCGGCTGAATTGTTGCAATGCGCAAGGCGCGCGGCGGTAGGAATGAATGCATCCGTTTAGCGCTACGATCCTTACTCCGAGGAAACCGCGAGGTTGCGAGGAGGTTGCGGTTCTGCGGCCCGCGACCTCGTCACGTTTTCTGAATCAGCATGCGCCCAAAACTCGGTTGGCCCCAATCGGACTTGCTGTGGCGGTACTCCAGAGCGTAGAAGCTCAAAACCAAGCGGCTCCCATTTTTTCCAGCGGTCCATCTGGCCCTGGGGAGACGCATGCGGACCTTCGTTGATGACCAAGGCGCCCGGTTTCAGGCCTGCGGCGATCCTCTTTTCGATGTCGTGCACGTAGTTATAGCCACTGAAATAAAGAAGGCACACCAGATCCCATTGTTTGCTGCCGTAATCGAACTTGTCAGCATCTAGGATGAGAGTCTTCATCACAATTCCAAGAGCGCCGATTTGTTTGCGGGCCTTGGCAACGGCGACATCGGACAGATCGATTCCCGTCACGTCCCATCCATGCTGGGCTAGAAAAATCGAGTTCCGGCCCTCGCCCATGCCGAGGTCGAGTGCTTTGCCAGGGTTACGGCCCGCTACGGTTTCTACGAGGAAGGCAGTGGGATGGGACTCGAATGCCGCGTCCTTCTTTTCATAAATTTTGTTGTAGAAAAGAACGTTCGCCGCCCCGGGGTTCGCGGCCTCGTAATCCTTCACTGCGGCGATTACTTTATCCGCGTCCATGGGTGACACTCCATCGGCGATCAACTTTTTTCGGTACGCGGCCGTCAGCGCCGGCCCGGTCGCGGGAAACGAATCCGGAGGAATCGCGGAGGCCCATCCGGAGTACGCCTTCCATTCAGCACCTCCCGTGGCGCCGGACTGGCCATGGATCAAACAAGCAGTTCCGAACAGCGCTAACATCGATCTTCGCGTTGGTTCCGGCATTTCGGCTGGCGCTCCTACTCCGGTTATTCTAACCCGAACTGACACCTCGACGAGCCGTCTTAAAGCCGGCTGCAGGCCGAATACCCCGCCGTACCAGTGGCTTCTGCGCTTACGGCGATTGGCGGCTCTTAAAGGAAATAAGCTATGAAACGGGGGAGGGATTTAAATCACCTTTAATTACTAGGGAGGATAGTATTTATGGCGGATCCGACCGATTTGGCCGCGAAGGCGAGTTTTGTTTTTCGCGGAACTGTACAACAGGTGAATGCCACCACGCTGCCGGAGGTGGGGGATAAGACGAAGACCGCGATTGTGCGGGTGGATCAGACGATTCAGTCGCCTCAGGTTTTGAGTCATTACACGGGGAAGGATATTACCGTGCAAGTGGCTGAGCCGGTGACCGCGGGGCAGCAGGCCGTGTTTTTTACAAACGCATGGTTGTTCGGGAACTCGGGCGTGGCGGTGCGGTCGCTGGGGCATGTGGCTCCAGGGCCGGAAACGTTGGCGCTGCATCCGGCGGGGAGCGATCCGGTGACGAATCTCGAGAACCGGAACGCTCAGGCGCATTTCGACGCGGCGGAGATGGTGGTTTCGGGAACCGTGACCAGCGTTCGGGTGGTGCCGGAAGCGAAGCCGGACAGGGCTCCGCGTGAACACGACGCGGACTGGCGGGAGGCGACCATCGAGGTCAGCGCGGCGCACAAAGGCGGCGTGGGTGAGAAAGAGGTTCTCGTTCGGTTTCCGGCCAGTCACGACCGGCTGTGGCACAAAGTGCCGAAGTTAAAGGCGGGCGACAAAGGGCAGTTCGTATTGCACAAGCCGCAGGGCCCGGACGCGGAATATTACACGCTGATGAAGGCCGAGGATTTTGAACCGGAATCGAAGCCGGGGCCGATGCACAGGCTGATCACTGGCCTCGAGGGGGTGCGGTGATGCCTACCTTTACCGTGGTCAACATTATTCCGCGGTCGCTGAGCGGCGAGACGCACCAGGACAGCGAGCCGAATCTGGCGGTGAATCCGGCGAATCCTTTGCAGATGGTGGCGTCGGCTTTTACGCCGAATCCGGCGGGGTCGGGCGACGCGCCGATTTACGTGTCGACCGATGGAGGGAACACGTGGCTGTTGCAGGCGATTGTGCCGAGCGACCAGATGACGGCGGACATCACGATTCGCTTTGGCGGTAACGGCAATCTGTACGCGGGGATCTTGCGGACGCCGTTTACGCAGTTCGACGCGCAGGGGAATCCGATACCGACGCTGAATATTTTGCGGACGGGCAACGTTCTGAGCGGGGCGGAGATGTCGGTGCTGGTGACGCGCACGGGCGCGGGCGTGGATCAGCCGTATATTCAAGCCGCGTCCGTAGGCGGCAGCGATGTGGTGTTTTGCGGGGATAACGATTTTAATAACAACCCACAGTCGGCGAACATCGATTTTTCGAGCGATGCGGCGAATGCGGTTCCGCCGTTCAAGACGACGGTGGTGGACGTGAGGGCGGGCGAGGGAGACGCGCCATCGATACGGCCGGCGATTCACTCGGATGGGACGGTGTATGGGGCGTTTTTATCGAGAATCAGCGGGTCAACCGATGCGTCGCTGAAATATGACGTGGTGGTGGTGCGCGACGATAATTTCGCCAAAGGCGCGGCGGCATTCGCGGCGCTGACCGATCCGAGCGACGGACAGGCGGGGCGGATCGTGGCGGCGAACCGGCTGATTCCTTTCCTGAACGAGCCGTATTTGGGTCAAGAGAGGATCGGGAGCACGCTCACGATTAACGTCGACCCGAGGCCGGGGCAAAGCGGGACGGTGTACGTCGCGTGGGCGGACCAGGTGGGGAAGAACGATTACACGATTCACCTGGTGAGGTCGGCGGATCGGGGCGCGACGTGGTCGAAGGATTTGCTGACGATTACCAACGCCACAAATCCGGCGGTGGCGATCAACAGCGATGGGATGGTGGCGTTCGTGTATCAGCAGTTGACGGGCGCGTTCAAACCGCAGAAGGTGAGCGCGGCGAACCGCTGGGAGACGCACTTCCGGACGTCGGTGGACGACGGCGCGACGTGGACGGATCAGACGCTGGCGACGGTGCCGGCAAATCAGCCACCGAATCCGGGTCCGGACGGGAGCACGTTTTTACCGTACCTGGGGGATTATCTGCACCTGATGGCGGTGGACCGGACTTTCTACGGGATTTTTTCGGCGAACAACACGCCGAATCCGGCGAATTTTCCGGCGGGGGTTGCGTTTCAGCGGAACTGCGATACGGCGAAGCACGTGCTGTTCGATGTGGATGGGACGACGCCGGTGGATGTGTCGATTGACCCGTTCTTTTTTAAGGTGGCGCCGTAGGTTTTCTACGTCGGTGACCGGAATAGCCCCAAGCTGACGCATGGGGATCCCAGACACTACATGGGATGGAGGAACGGGGTTGATCTGCCGATAGGATGATATATCTATGTCCGCCCCGGTTTCCGGAAATTTTCAGGATCATTACAGCCTCTTTGGGATCGAGCCGAACGCGGATTCGGAGACGATTCAGGCGACGTACACGAGGCTGGCGGAGAAGTATCATCCGGACAATCGTCTGACCGGGGACGCGCACAAGTTCGAGTGCGTAAACCAGGCATATGAAGTATTATCCGACCCGGCGCTACGGGCGGCGTTCGACAAGGTGAAGGGTGTCGACCTGGAGAGCGGGAGCCCGAAATTCACTGGAGCGGAATTTTTCCGCGCGCTGGCGCAGAGCGCGGGGCTGAGATCGGCTGTCCTATGCATCCTGTATGACCGGAGGAGGATGAAATCCTTCAAGCCGAGTTTATCGATGCGCCATCTGGAAGCGATGCTTCACGTGGGCGGAGAATCGTTGAATTTCGCGCTGTGGTATTTGAAAAAACGCGGACTGGTGGTCAATGACGACAAGAGCGCGATGGAGATCACGGTGGACGGCATGGATTTTCTGGAGCAGAACCGGCCCACTCCAGAAACAGTGATGGCGTTCATCCGGCGGGATGCGCTGACCGAGCAGGAGCCTCTGCCGGCGCTCGCCCCCCCGAAGCCGATCGGCGAGACGACGCTGGCCGAGCCGTTGCTGAACGTGCTGAGCCGGGCGCTACAAAGGAGCCATCCCGCCGAAGAGGCCAGCAAATCTCACAAAAAATAGCTCAGGCGCGTTCGAGGACCTGCGCGACTTTTTCCACCAGTTCGCCGAGAGGGAACGGGGCGGGAAAGATTTCGAATTTTTCCAACTCGGCGCGAATCTGAATGCGGTCGTCGGCAGGAAGGCCGGCGAGTTCGAGGATCGACATGGAAGGATTCTTTCCGCGCAAATACCTGGCGGCGGCGTGTCCGGGGATGTTCCCGATATAGGGACTGATGATCAACAGGTCAACGGGGGTCTCGGCGAGAACCTCGACGGCGTTGCCCAGATCGCCCGCCGGCAGGACGACGTGACCGGCGACGGTGAGCGCTTCGGCGACGACGGCGCGAGCCACGGGCTCCGAGCTAAGCAGCAGGATCGTTGCCGGGAGTTGCGCCATTCACCCTGATCTTAGCGCGGCGGAACTTCCAGAATCCGGCGGCTCCCCAGCCACCCACCACCAGGTATTGAAGAGCCTGCGCCAGCAGGATGTAGCCGATGGCATCGGTGCGGCTCATGCCGAAGGGAACGAGCACACTGACGGCGACGAACTGATAAATCCCGACGTAGCCGGGCGTGGAAGGAAGGGCGCTTGCGAGGCCGAGACCGGCGAGCAGCAGGTAGGCGACAGGCACTTCGATTTTCAGATCGATAGCGCGCGCGGCGAGCACGATGACGATCGCGTCATTGGACCAGATGACGACGGTCATGGCGGCGAATCCGGCCAGACGGCGGCGGTCGTGAAACGCGCGGATGCCCAGGATGATGTGCTCGAGAATCTCATGCAGCTTTTCGCGGACGGTGTGCGGGGTAAGGCGGTCAATGAACCAGTCGCCCACGAAAGAGAAGCGGGGCGCGAGAGCGAAGCACAGAATCCCGCAGGCGCCGAGGATCGCGAAGGGCCTGGAAGCATCGGCGAGCCAACCGGGCTGTTGGGGAAGGGTTAGTAGGGCGATGGCGCTGATGGCTACCAGCGTGATAGCGTCGGCGACGCGTTCGGAAAGAGCGGTGGTCAGCACATAGGCGGGGCCGAGGCCGGCGCGCGCGTGGATCATGTAACTGCGGATCAATTCGCCGGCGCGGGCGGGGAGAAAATTGTTGCCGAAATATCCGGCGCAGGTGGCCCAGAACGCGTCGGGCACGGTGACCGGACCTTTCGAGAACAGCAGAATCCGCCAGCGCACCGCGCGCAGGAACAGGCTGAGCGTGGAGACCGCGCAGGCGGCGGCGAGATAGGCGGGCCGGGCGTTCTGGATCAGTTTCCAGACGCCTCGCCAGTCGATTCCGCGGAGGGAGAAATAGAGCAGCACCGCGGCCAGCGCGAAGGCTACCAGCATCGAGAGGGCCTTGAGCGGCGATGGCGATTTCGTCACTTCCGGAGCGTGACCTCATAGAGTTCACGGTCGCGATAACCGGTTTTCACGTCCTGGAGCAGGTGGATTTGCGCGCCGTCCTGCTGGAGTTTCAGGAGCAGCCAGTCCTCCGGAAATCCGCGCGTGGCGAGCACCAGGAACCGGCGGTTGTGGACGATGAAATCGCGATAGGAGGCGACGTTCGAGCGGATCGGGAACCACTGGCGCAGGATGGGCATTCCTTCAAAAATATTGGTGTGGTAGCGGAGCGCGGCGTCGTGGTCCGTCAGATAGTAGAGGCGGGAGAGAAATCCGGGCTGCTCGCGATGGTCCATTTCGAGAAATGTCAATCCGCTGGCGGTGACGAAGGGGAGCTCCGGACTGATTGTACGATAGCCGGTGGACGTGTTCTCGTACGGTTCCACCAACGGCCCCGTTCCCGCCTTCGTGACGCAGAACAGAATCAGGATGAGCGCAGCCGCGCCGGCCGTGAGGCTGGAGTTCCGCTTGGTCGCAAGGGCGAGTAGCGCGGTTAACATTAGCGTGCAGCCTAGGAGCGCCCCCATCGCGTAGCGCGGCCAGAATGGGGCGGCGCTCCAGATGCAGTAAGACATCGTCACGAGAGGAGCCAGGAACGCGGCGACCACGAAGGCGATCTCGTGTGGACGAGCGATGTCGTCCAATCGGACTCGCCGACCTCTGCCGTGGCCTGCCAGAAAGATCAGCACGATCGCGCCGATGGAGGGCAGGAGGGGTGCAAGGATCGCCAGATAAATTTTCGGGATGGTGATGAGCGTCGCCGCGAAGGCAGGGGGGTAGATCAGACCTCGTGCATTTCGGACCAGGGGAATATAGAGCGGCAAAATGCTAAACGGGATGAGCAGCGACGCCCACAATCTCTTATCAATTTTATCGGCGCGACGCGATACAATCGTGCGGACCAGTTCTGCGGCCGCGATCGCGGCGGCGAAAGGCGGCGAGTAGCAATGCGTCAGAAACATGGCTCCGATCGCGAGGGTCAGGCCCGCGTGCCACATCGTCCATCGGCGGACGTCTGCGGCGCGCCACCAGCACAGCATCGCGATGCTGAAGAAGCCCAGCAGCAAGCCGTAGGGCCTCGCCTCGGCAGCGTACCTGCTCAGCGAGGAGGACCAGAAGATTCCCAACGAGGCCAATCCCAGCGCCCCGCCCAGGCGTCGAGTGACCAAGACATAGACGACGAGGCTGGCGGCTAGAAAGCCCAACATGGACGGAAGACGCACGGCGAAGGGTGAATTCCCGAACAAAACGATACTGGCGCGGACGAACAGATAGCTCAGCGGAGGATTGAGGTCGACGTTGCGGATGCTGCCCACAAAGCGCTCCCAGGTGGGAGACATCGAGACATAGTAGGTGAACAACTCGTCATACCAAAGCGGCCGATGCGCGGCGCGCCAGAGCACGGCGAAATAGGAGGCGATCCAGACCGGCAATACGAGGGCCGGGCGTCGATCGATCAAATCTGCGAACGCGCGTAGAGGGCCCGCGGGACGGTTCATCGAGGAAGTTCCGGCGTTTTCAGCCGTGCCGGCGGCAATCATCAGTCGAACCACCGGTGAAAGGTGTAAGAAAACCCGCAAGGCTCAAATCCCAGACGGACCCAGGCCTTTTGCACGGCAAGATTGGTCACTTGCGTCGAGACAATCATGGTCCTGGCTCCGTGGGCGCGGCTCCACTCCATTCCGCGAATCATGAAGAGGCGGTAGATGCCCTGGCCTTGCGCAGCGGGAGCCACGCAGAACAGGACGCCTTCGCCTTCGTCTGGAGCGTCCATCCGAAGCGTCGCGAAGCCCAACAGACCCTCGGACGAGGCTGCGACCAGCACCTCGCTTCGCCCCTCTTCGCGCAACTCGCAGGAGCGGACCGCCCAATCCCTGTAGGCTTCGTCACAATCTTTCGGGTTGAGCCGCGGGTCGGCATGATAGTGCCCTGTGTAGCCCTGGAACGACTGCTGGGCGATCGAACGGACGAGCGTCTCCTCTCCAGGCTCGACCGGCCGAACCGCAATTCCATCCGGATCGGCGACGACCGGAGTGTCCCCCAGATTTTTGTGCCGGTAATAGACCAGTGTGTCCATCAATTGAAAGCCGTTCCGTTCCAGCCGATGGACAAGGGGCAGGTCGGCCGCCGGACAGCGAGCGATGAGAAAACGGACGCTCTCCCGCTCGCAGAACCGCAGAGCTTCGGGCAGGCATGCTTCGGTCAAGCCTGTCACCTTCGCGGTGCGGACTCCAAATCGACCTTCATCAATGGCCGACAGCGCAATCATGCGTCCCACCCGATTTGTCCCCGAACGACTGCGGAAGGAATCCCCATGCTGCGGCAATGCATGCGGGCAAGATACTCACCGATGATGCCAAGCGCGCACAGCTGCGCACCGGAAAAAATGGAAATGAGCGAAGCGAGGAACGCAAATCCGGGCACCGCGCTGCCGTGCGTCCAATAGTTCCAAAGAACAAACGTCAGAACACCGCCGCCGAAAAGGCAAAATACGAAACCGATCAGGGTCGCGAAGCGAAGCGGGAGGGTAGTAAATCCCGTGATCAGATTCACGGCGTGGCTGACGAGCTTTCCAAACGTGTAGTTGGATTGCCCGATCTGCCTGGCCTCATGCCGCACCTTCAGGGATCCGAAGCGCTTCGTGCCCCAGGTGAGCAGTACATCGATCGAGACGAACGGGCCGTCGTAATGCCGGAAGGCCTCCCGCACCTCCTTGCGAAAAACCCGGAATGCGCTTACGTTGCGCGCCGTCTCCGCTCCCATCACGCTCTGCAAGCCGATTTTGGTCAGCCGAGAGGCCAAGTCGCGCCACAGCCCGTGCTGTTCGGCAAGAGGGACGCCGTAGACCACATCGTGGCCCAGTTGCAGCTCATCGACAAGCCTGGGGATTTCCTCCGGTGGCGTCTGCAGATCGTCGTCGATGGTCACGATGACGTCGTAGCGGGCGGCGCGGATGCCGCACAGCAGCGCGCTATGCTGGCCATAATTTCGCATCAAATTGATGCCGCGTAGCCAGCCGTAAGTTTGGTGCAGTTCCGCGATGGTTTCCCAGCTGTCGTCGCGGCTGCCGTCGTTGACCAGAATCGCCTCATAATCCCGGCTCGTCTCGGCCAGCACCGGCGCCAGCCGTTCTGCCAGCAACGCAAGACCCCGGGAGTTGTTGTAAACCGGAACAATGACGGAGATGGAGGCCGCCGCGGGGCGCTGGCGCTGGGGCATCTCGACCCTTACCGACTCAACGACTTCCATGCTCTCTCCATCGGGCGAAATCAGCCTGTACATTAGCCGGCGGCAGCTAAAGCCCACTCCTGTTTTGGACGATGGAGAAGACAGTGCAAATACCCTTCAACAAACCGGCGATCGCGGGAAATGAGTACGCCTACATCGCCGACGCGATAGCGCGGGGTCACATTTCGGGCGACGGATATTACACCAGGCAATGTCAAAACGCCTTGGAAGAAACGCTTGGCGTTCCGAGGGCGCTGCTGACCACTTCGTGTACTCATGCGCTGGAAATGAGCGCTCTGTTGCTGGATATTCGCGAGGGAGACGAAGTGATTGTTCCATCGTTCACCTTCGTATCCACCGTAAACGCATTTGCGCTCCGCGGAGCGCGGCCGGTATTTATCGACATCCGGCCCGACACGCTCAATATGGACGAGCGGCTGCTCGAAGGCCTGATCACCCCGCGCACCCGCGCGATCGTCGTCGTGCATTACGCGGGCGTCGGATGCGAAATGGACGCCATTCTCACGATCGCAGGCCAGCATGGAATCCCGGTGGTGGAGGATAACGCGCATGGGCTGTTCGGCCACTATAGAGGGCGGATGCTAGGGACCTTCGGTTGTCTGGCGACACAGAGTTTTCACGAGACCAAGAACATTCACTGCGGCGAGGGCGGCGCGCTGCTGATCAACGATCCCTCATTGATCGCGCGGGCCGAAATTCTGCGCGAAAAAGGAACCAATCGCAGCGCTTTTTTCCGCGGTCAGGTCGATAAGTACACCTGGGTGGATTTTGGCTCCAGCTACGTGATCTCCGATTGCCTGGCGGCGTTTCTCTATGCCCAACTGGAGCGGCGCGAGCAGATCGCGGCGGCGCGCGGGCGAGTTTGGCGCAATTACGCGAATGCCCTCCAGGGCTGGGCGATGTCGAACGGTATCGGACTCCCGTACGTACCCGCGCACTGCCAGCAGCCGTTTCACATGTTCTATCTCCTCATGCCGACGCTCGCAAGCAGGCAGCGGCTCATCGAGCACCTGAAAGCACGGGGCATTCTCAGCGTGTTTCATTATGTCCCGCTGGATCGTTCGCCGATGGGGAAAAAGTACGGAGTATTCGAGTGCCCGCAAACGCAACGGGTGGCCGATACTCTGGTTCGTCTTCCGCTTTACAACGACCTTTCGGACTCCGCGCAGGAGCAGATCGTCGACGCCATCCGGGAATTCAGCGTCGGCAGCTCAGAGGATCTGGCCAAGCTCGCCCGGGCCGTCGCGGAACCGGTTTCAGAGCTTGCGCTCGCAAACAGGGAAAGCTGATCATTCGCCCCTCAGCGTGACCAGGTACAACTCGCGGTCGTGATAGCCGGTTTCGAGCTTCTCCACCAGCCGGATCCGGGCGCCGTCCTGCTCCAGTTTCTGGAGCAGCCAGTCCTCGGGGAATCCTCGCGTGGCAAGAACCAGAAACTCGCGATGGTGGGTCACGAAGTCGCGGTAGGGCTCGATGGTGGCGCGAATCGGGAACCACTTGCGGACTGAGGGAAACACTTCCTCGAAGATGTTGGAGTGGTTGGAAACCGCCTCATCACGGTCGGTCAGGTAGTACAGGCGTCTGGAGAAGGACGGCGACTCGCGGTGATCCATTTCGAGGAAGGTCATGCCGCTGGCGGTGACGAAAGGCAAGTCGGAACGAATGGTCCGATAGTCGGTCGAGGCGTGGTCGCTGTCGGCGATGAGCGATCCTGTACCGGCCCTGGTGACGCAGAACAAAACCAGAATTAGGCACGCCGCGCCTGCCGCCAGGGTTGAGTTTCGCCAGGTTGCGGCCGCCAGCACTCCGGTCAGCAGCAGGGCCCCGCCGAGGATCGCTCCGGTGCCGTATCGGATCCAGAAGGGAGCGCCGGTGGCCGCGCAATAGCCGATGGTCGCCACGGGAGCCAGGAACGCCGCGATTGCGAAGGCGATTTCGTGCGGAGCGGCAAGTTCCCGCCAAGGTACGGGTCGACCACGCTTCACCATCCAGACCAGGAGGATGCAGCCGATCGCCGGCAGCGCGGGCGCCAGAATCGCGAGATAAATTTTGGGGATGGCCACGAAGGACGCCGCGTACACGGGCGGGTAAATCACGCCTCGCGCGTTCTTCACCAAGGGGATATAGAGCGGCAGGACGACGAGCGGCGCCAGCAACGCCGCCCACATTTTCGGGTCGATGCGCCGGGCGATGACGCTGCGCACCACTTCGCCAACTCCGATGGCGGCGGCGAAGGGCGCGGCGAAACAGTGGGTCAGGAACATGGCCGCGATCGACAGGGCCAGGCCAACATGCCATCTCGTCCGGCTGCCCTCGCGTGTGGCGTTCAACCAGCACAGCGCGGCGACGCTGAACAGACCCATCAGCAAGCCGTAGGGCCTCGCCCAGGCGGCGTAAACGGTCAGCGAGGAAGACCAAAAAATTCCCAGCGAGGCCAGCGCCAGCCCCCCACCCCATCGCGTCGCGACCAGGCGATAAATAATCAGCCCCGCCACGAGAAATCCCAACATCGAAGGGAGGCGCGCGACAAACGGCGAGTCGCCGAACAAAGCGATGCAGGCGCGCGTGAACAGGTAGTTCAGCGGAGGATTCACGTCGAACAAGACGCGGCCGGCAAACTGGGCGAGGCTGGTGGAAGTCGACGTGTAATAGGTGAACAGTTCGTCGTACTCGAAGGGCCTGTGGGAGCCGTGCCAGAGTACGGCGAAATAGGCGGCAATCCACGCTCCGACCACGACATCCGGCTTGCGGTCAATCAGATTTGCAAGCCGGGAAGTCCGGGACGGCGCCATAAGCAGAAGTCGGCGGACGGGTCCCGCGAGTTTAGCGACGCGTCGGTTCGTGATATCCGGAATAGCCCCAAGCTGACGAATCTGTGTGGAAAGTCCGGCTTGGACCGCTCCGTCGAAAATACACGATCAATGATTACGGTGGGGCGGACGCCCTCGTCCGCGCCGGACCCCTGATCCGGCTTCCGCGCGCGGGCCGACGGGGGCGTCGGCAGCAGGCCGGGGGGCCTGCCCTACTCCGGCATGGGCCATCGGTCCATGGACACTCCTGATAATTTCGAGCCTTGGGGATTCATCGAGATAAGGAGAGCCGCGACAGCCGCGAGCGGTCAGCACGGGAGTCTCCACACAGACTCCCACGCATGGGGTCCAACTTACGCGATATCGATGACGGTGTCTTCGATCGGCGTGTCCTGGAAGCGGAGCGCCGCCGCTTCTTCCAATGACATGATCTCGGGTCCGCCCGATTTTTCCTTGGTGCCCGCCTGTTGTCGTTTCTCGGCCTTGTCGCGCTGTTTTTCAACGCGGGCGAGTTCTTTCTGGCGTTTCTTGAATGTTGAGTGCGAACGTCCAGCCATAAGATTCTCCCCTGATTTTCTTCAGCCGGCTTCATCAACCGGCCGTATAAATTAAAACCCAGTACTACCAGGCCCGCAAAGCGTGTTTACAGGCCCTTACTTCATTCGATGCAAAAATTACCAGCGCGGTTCACGCCTCTGCCGAGGTCCGCCGCCGCCACTGCCGCGTCCGCCACCTCCGCCAAATCCGCCGCCGCCGCCCGGTCCACGACCGCCGCCGCCCGCGGGCTTCGGCCTAGCTTCATTGACGTTCAAAGCGCGCCCGCCGACATTCGCGCCATTCAACGCCGTGATTGCACGATCCGCTTCTTCCGTGTCCGTCATTTCGACGAATGCAAATCCCCGCGAACGCCCGGTTTCCCGGTCCGTCATCAGGCTCACGCGCTCCACGGTACCATACGCTTCAAACAGTGAGCGAACCGTATCTTCCGTCGCGCCAAAATCCAAATTTCCAACGAATATGTTCTTCAAAGTCTTCTCCTAAGGGGTTGAAAGCGGCGACAAACGGAGGCGGGGACATCATGAGCCAGTGCTTGCGGGACAATCAAACGCCACCCTTAGTGTATCACCGAGCGCAAGCCGAGGGAAGTGTAAAGAAGGAGCCACGAGCCAGGAGCCAGTAGCCAGAATGCATCGAAATCGCGGCCGGCGCGACGGGAGTCATCGAAACGAAGCCAACCCGTCGACGCTGGTGTCGAAAGCCTCCATTGCCGCCCGCAAAAACGAAGCCAATCTCGCTATCCAGCTTGATCGGCCGATTGAAAATACCAACATCGTCGGCAGATAACTATTTGTTTTCATAATGTTACGTGATTTGGAAGACTGGCCGGTGAGGTGCTGGCCTGCCAAAGTCCACTTTGCAGGAGAATCCTGTTGCAAATCTGGGACGATGCACCTTAAGATTGTAAAATACGGAGGTATTTCCCATGCGTAAGGTAGTAACATTCGCGGCGGGTCTGTCCGCTCTTCTGATTGCTCAGGTGGCCCATGCCGATGTTATTTATGACAACGGCCCGCCGAACCAGTTGAACGGGAATGAAATGACGGAGTGGATCCAAGCGGAGAATTTCTCCCTAGCCACCGCGGATACCATTACAGGTGTTACGTTCTGGGATCTTGAAAGTTCTCCTGGCTACCAGGGTTCGATCACGTGGATTATCTACGCCGATAACTCGGGCACCCCCGGAGCTCAGTTGGCAACGGGGTTGACCACGATGACGCAGGTCTTGACGGGCACCGGCGTGCTTGGTCTTTATAACGAGTACGAGGACACCTTTGCGCTTTCGTTCGACGCCCTCGGCGGCACTACCTACTGGCTGGGTCTGCACAATGGACCGCTGACCACCGATACTCGCGATGAAATGTATTGGGAAACCACCAGCACTGTCGATGCGCCGACCGGGCACGAATATGATCTGACTACCGCCGGGCCGTGGGCCGACAACGGGCAGGAGCACGCTTTCTTTCTTACAGACGGCGCTGCAGTTCCCGAGCCTGGCACGATGCTGCTGCTTGGCTGCGGTCTGGCAGGACTAGCTCTGGTTCGCCGCCACCGCGCCTGAATACTAAATCCCCAGGCTGGCGGAACCTGTGTGAAAAGTCGGGCTGGACTGCTTCGTCGGAAATACACGATCAATGATTACGGTGGGCGGGCGCGCTCATCCGCGCCGAAGGACGACGAGGGCGTCGGCTGCAGGCCGACGAGGGCGTCGGCCGCAGGCCTGGGGGCCTGCCCCACAAGACAAACTGATTTTTCATCGCTCAGGCGTGGGCCATTGGCCCATGGAGATCAGTTCCCTACTGCTTGACAACCAGGCACTGAAGTACTAATCTAGGACTGAAAAGGTCTGGGATGTTGAAGCTTACCAAAAAAGCCGATTATGGGCTGATTGCGCTCCGCCACCTGGCTACGCGCAGGGGTGGGTCTGCGTCGACCAAGGAAATTGCCGACGCGTACCATATTCCCATGCCTTTGTTGTCTAAAGTCCTGCAAAAACTGGTCCGCGAGGGTCTGATGACATCCGAGCAAGGGACCAACGGAGGCTATCGGCTCTCGAGACCGGCGCAGGAGATCACGACGCTTGAGGCGATTCGGGCCATCGACGGGCCGATTATCCTGACCCATTGCTTTACCGAACATAACGATTGCGATCAGAGCAGTTTGTGCCCTGTTCGCGAGCCTTTACGCAAAGTACATGAAGGAATCCTGAACCTGCTTTCGGGCATCACTATTTCAGACCTTTCGCACGACGAGATGCCGATTCCCGGGATTCTGACGATTCAACCGATTATAGGAAGCCACCCTCGATGAAACTGCCGATTTACATGGATAACCACGCCACCACGCAGATCGACCCGCGTGTTTTCAAGGCGATGACGCCGTACTTTTCCGAAATTTTCGGCAACGCCGCCAGCCGGAATCACTCCTTTGGGTGGGAAGCCGAGGAGGCGGTGGAAAAGGCGCGCAAACAGATCGCGGACCTGATTGGCGCGACCGCGAAAGAGATCGTTTTTACCAGCGGCGCGACGGAATCGAACAACCTGGCGCTGAAGGGCGTCGCCGATATGTATGCCGAAAAGGGCAACCATATCATCACGGCAGCGACCGAACATAAGGCGGTACTCGATACCTGCAAGCGGCTGGAACACGGGGGCATTCGTGTTACGTATCTGCCGGTACAACAGAACGGGCTGGTCGACCTTCAGCAATTGCGGGACGCGATCACGGACAAAACCATACTGGTCAGCATCATGTATGCCCAGAACGAAATCGGCGTGGTGCAGCCGATTGCTGAGATCGGCAAGATCGCGAAGGAGCGCGGGGTACTGGTACATACAGACGGGACGCAGGCGGCGGGCAAGATTCCGGTGAACGTGATTAAGGACAACGTCGATCTGATGTCGTTGAGCGGACACAAGATGTACGGTCCGAAGGGCGTCGGCGCGCTGTACGTGCGGCGGCGCAGTCCTCGCGTGCAGTTGACGGCGCAGATGGACGGCGGAGGTCACGAGCGCGGGATGCGGTCGGGCACGTTGAACGTTCCGGGAATCGTCGGATTCGGAGAGGCTTGTGCGATCGCCAAGGCCGAGATGGCCGAGGAATCGAAGCGTCTGGAATATCTGCGGGACAAGATGAAGGACCGGCTGCTGGCTTCGCTCGATGAGGTGTACATCAACGGCTCGATGGAGCACAGGCTGCCGAATAATCTGAACATCAGCTTTGCGTATGTCGAGGGCGAATCGCTGCTGATGGGGATTAACGACATCGCGGTGTCGAGCGGGTCGGCGTGCACGTCGGCGACGTTGGAACCGAGTTATGTTTTGAAAGCGCTGGGCGCGGGCGACGATCTGGCGCACTCTTCCATCCGGTTCGGTTTGGGCCGGTTCAACACGGAAGAGGAAGTGGATTACGTGACGGCGAAGGTGATCGACGTGGTGAAGAAACTGCGCGAGCTATCGCCGTTGTATGAAATGTTCAAGGAAGGCATCGACCTTTCAAAGGTTCAGTGGACGGCTCACTAAGGAGATACAGACATGGCATATTCAGAAAAAGTTGTCGATCATTACAACCATCCCCGCAACGTGGGCTCGATGGACAAATCGGACCCGCACGTGGGAACGGGCATGGTGGGCGCGCCGGAGTGCGGCGACGTGATGAAGCTGCAGGTGAAGGTGAATCCTTCTACGGGCATCATCGAAGACGCGAAGTTCAAGACGTTCGGCTGCGGGTCGGCGATTGCGAGCTCGTCGCTGGCGACGGAATGGCTGCGCGGCAAGACCGTCGACGAAGCGCTTTCCATCAAGAACACCGACATCGTGAATGAGCTGAGCCTGCCTCCGGTGAAGATCCACTGTTCGGTGCTGGCCGAGGACGCGATTAAGGCGGCGATCAGCGATTACAAGCAAAAAGCCGCTAAAGTGTAATTGCCATGGTTCAGGTAACACCGAAGGCGGTCGAGAAGATCCGCGAAGCGTTCGCGCGCGAAAAAGTCACGGGAGGACTGCGGCTGGGGGTGCTGGGTGGAGGCTGTTCGGGCCTGAGCTATCAGTTCAAGTTCGACCCCAAGCCTCGTCCGACCGACAAGGTGTTGAATTTCGACGACGTGAATGTGTTCATCGATCCGAAGAGCCTGGTGTTTTTGGATGGGATGACGCTCGATTGGCAGGACTCGCTGATTCATTCGGGGTTCGTGTTTGAAAATCCGAATGCGAAGAAGAGCTGCGGGTGCGGGACGTCGTTTTCGGCGTAAGCAAAAAATATATTGGCCGCTGATGAACGCCGATGAACGCGGATAAGACAGATGCTCTACTTTGAGGCGTTCGGGCTGGAGCCTGCGTTATCGCTGGACGCCGAAGATCTGAAAAAACGGTTTTACGAACGCAGCCGGCAGTGGCATCCGGACCGGTTTTCGCGGGCATCGGCGGCGGAGCAGGAAAAAGCGCTGGAGGTGACGGCGGTTTTGAACGATGCTTTTCGCACACTGCGCGACCCGATTGCGCGGGCCGAGTATTTCCTCAAAGAAAATGGGTTTGAGCTTTCGAAGGAGGCTCCGCCGGAGCTGCTGGAAGAAGTTTTTGAGTTGAACATGGCTCTGGAAGAGTTGCGCGAGGGCGATGAGTCGATGCGGCCTCAGTTGATGGAGGCGAGAGAGCGGTTTGTCGCGATGAGGGATTCGATCGACCAGTCGTTGACCTCGACGACCGACCTCGAAATAGTTCGGGCGCTGCTGAACCGGAGGCGGTACATTAGAAACCTGATTAGAGACGTGGAAAATGTCCTTCCAAATTGATTTCGGGGGCGAGAAATCGCCGATTGTCGGGATCGATCTCGGCACGACCAACAGCCTGGTGGCGGCGATGGAGCTGACGGGGCCTCGCATACTGTCGGGCATTGTTCCAAGCGTGGTTTCGGTCACGGAATCGGGCGAGGTGATTGCGGGCGCGGAGGCTCGCGAGATGCTGCTGACGCATCCGGAGCGGACTGTTTATTCGGTGAAGCGGCTGATGGGGCGGGGCGTCGAGGATATCCAGGAAGAGCTGAAGCTGTTTCCGTTTCACATCGCCGAGGGCAGCGAGTCGACGATCAAGCTGAAGCTGGGGGACAAGACGTTCACGCCGCCGGAGGTTTCGGCGCATATTCTGCGCAAGCTGAAGCTGGATGCGGAGGCGGAGTTGGGCGTGCCGATCAAGCAGGCGGTGATTACGGTGCCGGCGTATTTCAACGATGCGCAGAGGCAGGCTACCAAGGACGCGGGGCGCATCGCGGGGCTGGAAGTTCTGCGTCTGGTTAATGAACCGACGGCGGCAGCGCTGGCTTACGGGCTCGATAAGCGCAAGGAAGGCGTCGTCGCGGTTTACGATTTTGGCGGCGGAACGTTCGATATTTCGATTTTGCGACTGCATGACGGGATTTTCGAGGTGCTGGCGACGAATGGCGACACGCACCTGGGCGGCGACGATATCGACAATCTGATGCTGCGCATTGCGCTGGAGGATATCGCATCGGAATGGGGCTACGACGTTTCGAAAAAGAATGACGCGGTGCAGTTGCTGCGGCGGGCGGTGATCGATGCGAAGGAGAAGTTGTCGTTCGTGCCGGCGGCCACGATCGACTTGACGTATGACGGAAGAACCTATCAGCGCGAGGTTACCCGGGAGCTATTCGATAAATTAGCCGCGCCGGTGATCGACAGGACTTTGGGGCCCTGCCGCGACTGCATCAAGGACGCGGGCGTAACAGTGGAGCAGATCGACGAAGTGGTGATGGTCGGAGGGTCGACGCGAATTCCGCTGGTACGGTCGGCGGTGGAGGTGCTGTTCCGGAAAAGGCCGCACACGGAGTTGAATCCGGATGAGGTGGTCGCGCTGGGCGCGGCGGTGCAGGCGGGGATTCTTTCGGGCGATGTCGAGGATAAGCTATTGCTGGACGTGACGCCGTTGTCGCTGGGGATCGAGACGATGGGCGGGTTGGTGTCAAAACTGATTCATCGCAATTCGACCATTCCGGCTTCGGCGACGGAGCAGTTTACGACGGCGGTCGACGGGCAGAGGAATGTTTTGATCCATGTCGTGCAGGGGGAGCGCGAGCTGGTGAAAGACTGCCGGAGTCTGGCGCGGTTCGATTTGAAGGATATTCCGCCGATGCCGGCGGGCCTGGCGCGGATTGAGGTGCGGTTCCTGATCGACGCGAATGGGATTTTGAGCGTCACGGCTCGGGATCAGAGGTCGGGGAAAGAGCAGAGCGTCGAGATCAAGCCGTCGTACGGGCTGACGGACGATCAGGTGGAGGCGATGATTCTGGAATCGTTCGACAAGGCGCAGGAAGATTTCAATGAACGGCAGGTTAGGGAGGCTCGGGTAGAGGCGGATGCGATTCTGGCTGCGACGGAGAAGGCGAAGCAGAACGATGCGTACTTCGAGTTGACGGATGAAGAGCGGGCGGCGATTGAGCGGGGTGTAAACGAATTGCTGGTAGTGTATCATGGCCAGAATCATTTATTGATTCGATCGAAGATCGATCAGTTGAACGAGGCGACGCAGACGCTGGCCGAGAACATGATGAACACGGCGGTGCGGGGCGCTCTGAGGGGGACGAACGTCAATGGCTAGGCTCACGTGGAACAACCTGGACGACATCGGCTTCGCGCTGTACGAGGCGCATCCGGAAATTGACCCGACCAACATACGGTTTACGGATCTACACAAGTGGATTACGGAGCTGGACGAGTTTGACGACAATCCTCTCAGGTCGAATGAAGCGAAGCTGGAAGCGATTCAAATGGCCTGGTTGGAGGAGTGGACGGATAATCAGTAGGTGGAGGAGGCCGATTAACAATCGGCCGCAGGTTGCCAACCTGCACCACATTGCTGATGATGAGACTGATGCTCTTCGATCCGTCCGATCCTTCTCTGTTTGATGTTCATTCGCATGCCCCGGGACCGGTGGGGGCGTTGCCGTTGACCGCGGAAATACTGCGGGCGCGGCCTTCGGGGGATTTGTTTGGGTGGACGCAGAATGCGGGGATGGGGTGGGAGGCTTCGAAGCTGGGTGCGAAGGAATTTTTGATTCTCTCGACGCATGGCGGGATTCGGGCGGCCGATGGAACGCCCATTGCGTTGGGGTATCACACGGGGCATTGGGAAGTCGGGTTGTTGATGGAGGCGGCTGCGGCGGAGCTGAAGGCCGCGGGGGCGATTCCGTTCGCGGCGTATTGCACCGATCCATGCGATGGGCGGACGCAGGGCACGACCGGGATGTTCGATTCGCTGGCGTATCGCAACGACGCGTCGACTGTATTCAGAAGATTGATCCGGTCATTGCCGACGCGCAAGGGTGTGCTGGGGGTCGCTACGTGCGACAAAGGGCTGCCGGCAATGATGATGGCTTTGGCGGCCATGCACGATCTGCCTTGCGTGCTGGTGCCCGGAGGCGTCACGCTGCTGCCGGACGAGGGCGAGGACGCGGGGCGGATTCAGACAATCGGGGCGCGGTTCGCGCACGGGCAGATTTCCATTGAGCAGGCTTCGGAACTGGGGTGCCGGGCGTGCGCGTCGCCGGGAGGAGGGTGTCAATTTTTGGGGACGGCGGCGACGGCGCAGGTTGTCGGCGAGGCGCTGGGCTTATCGCTGGGGCATTCGGCGCTGGCGCCTTCGGGGCATGCGATCTGGCTCGACATGGCGCGCAGGTCGGCGCGCGCGCTGATGCAGATGGAGACGCGCGGGGTGACGACGAAAGATATTTTGACCGACGCCTCCTTGCACAATGCTATGGTGACGCACGCGGCGTTCGGGGGGTCGACCAATTTGATTTTGCATTTACCGGCGATTGCGCACGCGGCGGGGTTGAAGCGGCCTGCGGCGTCGGATTGGGCGCGGGTGAATAAAATGGTCCCGAGGATTGTGGATGCGCTGCCGAATGGGCCCCGTCATCATCCGACGATTCAGGTGTTTCTGGCGGGAGGGGTGCCGGAGGCAATGCTGCATCTGCGTCGCGCGGGGTTGTTGGAGACTGGGGCGCCGACAGTGAGTGGAGTGACGCTGGGCGAGGTTCTCGATGAATGGGAGTCCTCGGAGAGGCGGGCGAAATTGCGCGCGGTGTTGAAAGAGCGCGACGGCGTGGATCCGGACGATGTGATTATGGCTCCCGGTGAGGCATCGCGCAGGGGGCTGACGGCGACGGTTTGTTTTCCTCACGGCAATCTGGCGCCGGAGGGGAGCGTGATTAAGAGCACGTCGATTGATCCGAGCGTGGTTGGCGCGGACGGCGTCTATCGAAAGACGGGGCCGGCGAGGATTTTTTTGAGCGAGCCGGCGGCGATTGCGGCGATTAAGGATGGCCGGATTAAAGCGGGCGACGTTCTGGTGCTGATGTGCCGGGGGCCGATGGGCGCGGGGATGGAGGAGACTTACCAGCTCACTTCGGCGCTGCGATACCTGCCGTTCGGAAAAGAGGTCGCGATTGTGACGGACGCGCGGTTCAGCGGCGTGTCGACGGGGGCGTGTATCGGGCATGTATCGCCGGAAGCGCTGGCGGGCGGGCCGATTGGCAAGCTGAGGGAGGGCGACATGATCGAGATTGTCGTCGATCGTGTGAAACTGGAGGGGTCGGTGAATCTGGTGGGGCCGTCGGGGATTGAGGAAGGGTCGCGGACACTCGAATCGCGCGAATTGCGGGCGGATCTGGCGCGCGATCCGGCGATGCCGGACGATTCGCGGATCTGGGCGGCGTTGCAGGACGTCAGCGGAGGGACGTGGGGCGGGGCGGTTTACGACGCCAATGCGATTCTACGCGTGATCGAAGCGGGCAAACGTGCGATAAAATCGGCGTCATGAGATTAACACTTTTGAGTTTTGGATTGGCCGCGATGGCGCTGATGACTACGTCGACCGCGCGAGCCGCGGACCGTGTGTTCGAGCTGCGCACGTACACGACCTACGAGGGAAGGCTCGACGCACTGAAGGCGCGGTTCCGCGATCACACAATTACGATTTTCAATCGTCACGGGATGACGAGTATCGGATACTGGGTGCCGACCGATCCGGCGAAGTCGAAAAACACGCTGATTTACGTCCTGGCGCATCCGAGCATGGAAGAGGCGAAGAAGCACTGGGATGAGTTTCACAACGATCCGGAATGGAAGAAGGTCAGCGCGGATTCGGAGAAAGATGGCAAGATCGTGAGTCATGTCGAGTCGGTGTTCATGACGCCGACGGAATTTTCGATGTTGAAGTAGACGCGGGCGGCGACACGAGTGTCGACGCGGCACGCATGAGTGCGTGCGCCACAAACACCAATTGTGGGCTGTCTGCGAAACATCTTGGGCATGGTTGCAGACCGCAAGATGCCGGCAGCCACTACTCTGACCGCTCCCGGAGGTCGCGGTTCCATTTGGCTAACGAGGATGGATTAGGCCTTGCGTGATGTGGCGCGAGGTGCTGACAACCTGCGGGTGATTCGAGGCCGCGCGGATGGGCTCGATCGATTTGTTGGTCCAGTATTCGAACGCCTCGTACTCGATACCGGGCTTGAGGCCGAGGCGATGTACCGGCACGCGCGACCCGTCAAGATGTAAAATCGCAACGTGCTCAGAATTATTTTCCTGTTGACGGCGGCGACGCTGTGCGCCCAAAAAACCCTGGACATCTATTGGATTGACGCGGAGGGCGGCGCGGCGACGTTGATCGTGACGCCATCGGGGCAATCCCTGCTGGCCGACACCGGCAATCCGGGGGATCGCGACGCGCAGCGCATTTACGATGTGGCGACGAAGCAGGCGCATCTCAAGAAAATCGACGATGTGCTGATCACGCACTTTCACAGCGATCACGTCGGCGGCGCGCCCGCGCTCGCGAAATTGATCCCGATCGGCGAATTCATCGATCACGGCGATTCGGTGGAGACGCAGAATCCGGCAGACGCGAAGCGCTGGGAGGCTTATCAGACGATCGCGGCGGGACACCGAAAGTCACTCAAGGTCGGCGATACGATCCCTCTCAAAGGAGTCAAGATCCAAATCGTCTCTTCCAACGGCAATGTTCTTTCGAAAGGTGGCGACGCGAATTCGTATTGCGCCAGTGCGGTGAAGAAAGATCCCGACCCGACAGAGAATGCGCGCAGCCTGGGGTTCAAGCTGACGTTTGGGAAATTCACTTTTCTCGATCTCGGCGATCTGACGTGGAACAAGGAACTGGAGCTCTCCTGCCCGGAAAATCATATCGGGCGGGTGACGCTGTATCAGGCGACGCATCACGGATTTTACAACGACAATTCCGGGGCGCCGGCGCACGTGTGGGCGCTACGACCTCAGGTGGTTATCGTCAACAACGGTCCTCGAAAAGGACTGGGAGCGAATGCTTGGGACACGATCGCGAAGATTCCCGGGCTGGAGGACACGTGGCAGGTGCACCTGTCGCTGGCTACCGACGCGGCGCATAACACCGGCGAACAGCAGATCGCCAATGCGGAGCCCACAGCGCAGTGCAAGGGAAACTTTCTGAAAGCCTCCATATCGAGCGATGGGAAATACACGATCACCAATAGCCGCAACGGCTTTTCGAAAACGTATACGGTGCGTTAGCTATCATGTGATTCATGCAGCGTATTCTGGCCCTTTTTCTGATTCTCTGCGGCGGGCTCGCCCAGGCGCAGCGGAAACCAGGCATCACCGCGGAAGACTATTTGTCTTTTGAATTTGTTAGCGACCCGCAGATTTCGCCGGACGGCCAATGGGTGGCCTACACGGTGGCGACCATCGATCAAAAAGCGGACCGGCGGGTGTCGCGGATCTGGATCGCGTCCATTGACGGCACGCATCCGACGGTCCCGTTTACCAGCGAGAACACTTCGTCGACTTCGCCGCGCTGGTCGCCGGATGGAAGACTTCTCGCGTTTCTTTCGGCGCGCGACGGGGGACGCACGCAGATCTGGACACTCTCGCGCAACGGAGGCGAAGCGCGGCGCGTATCGAACCTGGAGAACGGCGCTTCGAACTTCGAATGGTCGCCCGACGGGACGCGCTTCGTCTGCCTGACGCGCACCGGCCCTCCGCCGAGCAAGACAAGCGACGTGCGGCACTACACGCACATTTATTACAAGTTCAACGACACGGGCTATTTCGACGACAAGCGTTCGCATGTCGTGATTGTCGACGTGCGGACAGGAGCGGCGAAACAGATCACGGACGGCGACAACTGGAACGACCTGGATCCGCGCTGGTCGCCCGATTCGACGCGCATCGCGTTCGTATCGAATCGAACTGGAAAGGAGTTCGATCTCGATCACAATTCCGATGTGTGGACCATTCCCGCTTCCGGAGGAGCGCTAACCAGAATTTCCGATCACGTGGGGCCGGACACTAGTCCACGGTGGTCGCCGGACGGAACTCGCATCGCATTTCTGGGCGCCGAGGATGAGGACGCGCCCCCGTTGATTTACGTTGCGCCGTCGACAGGCGGGAAATCGATGGCGATCGACAAATCGTTCGACCAGACGGCGGCGGATCTCATGTGGGCCGAGCACGGCCGCGCGCTCTACTTCACTTCCGGCGTCAAGGGCGAGACGCATCTCTATCGCATGGACGCGTCGACCGGGGCGACGAGCGCGATCACCACGGGACCGCGCGCGGTGCGCTCGGCGTCCGTTCATGATGCGTCGCACAGGATTGCGTACCTGTCGAACGATTTCGGGCACCTTGACGATCTGTACGTGCGCGATAGCGCCGGCGCGGAGCGTGCGTTGACGCACCTCAACGCGTCGTTGTGGGAGCAGCGGTGGCTCGCCTCGGTCGAACGCGTTTCTTACACCGCGGCCGACGGCTGGCCGATCGACGGATTTTTGGTCAAGCCGATCGGATGGGAGGCGGGAAAGAAATATCCGCTGATCGTCAGCATTCACGGCGGTCCGGCGGGCATGTACGGCGTCGACTGGTTTCACGAATTTCAGGTTTACGCGGGGCGCGGATGGGGCGTGTTTTTCTGCAATCCGCGCGGCTCGACCGGGTACGGCCGCAAGTTTCAGCGCGGCGTGGTGATGGAGTGGGGAGGCAAGGCGTACACCGACATCATGAGCGGCGTGGAGGAGGCGATCAAACGCAATCCGTGGATCGACCGCGACCGCCTGGGCGTGACCGGAGGGTCCTACGGCGGCTACATGACCAACTGGATCACGACGCAGACCGATATTTTTCGCGCGGCGGTGACGCTGCGCAGCATCTCGAACTTCATCAGCGACGACGGCACGCGCGACGGCGCTTACGGCCATGAGAAGGATTTCGGCGGCGATATTTTTCAGAATTACGATGCATATTGGAAATATTCTCCGCTGCACTACGCTTCCAGGGTGAAGACTCCGACGCTGGTGCTGCATTCGGACAACGATTATCGCGTGCCGATCGAGCAGGGTGAACAATGGTTCCGGGCGCTGCAACATTTCGGCGTCACGTCAGAGCTGGTGATGTTCCCGCGCGAAAATCACAACCTGACACGCACGGGTGAGCCGAAGCATCTGGTGGAAAGCATTAACTGGCAGTGCTACTGGTTCGACCGGTTCCTGAACGGAAACGCCGCGGCTAAGCGTCCGAACGAATGATCCTTGCGCCCGAGCTCGATCGCATCGTGCGAGCTCTACACACGGCCGGATATCGCGCGCTGATCGCCGGCGGCGCCGTGCGCGACGATCTGCTGGGCCTCGCGCCGAAGGATTTCGACGTTGAAGTTTATGGCGTGTCCTTCGAGGTGCTCAAAGAGTTATTGGCGCATCACGGGCGTATCGATCTGGTCGGACAGAGTTTTGGAGTCGTGAAGCTTACCGTCCACGGAGGGGCGGTTTACGATTTCGGCCTGCCCCGGCGGGACAGCAAAGTCGGCCGCGCGCATCGCGATTTTCTTTCGACGTTCGATCCGGGCATCACGCCGAAAGAGGCCGCCAGCCGGCGCGATTTTACCATCAACGCGATGGCGTTCGATCCCGTCGCAAACGAGCTCCTGGACTTTTTCGGCGGCCGGGAGGACTTAGAGAGGCGCATCCTGCGTGCAACCAGCGATGCATTTCGCGAGGATCCTCTGCGGGTCTTGAGAGGCATGCAGCTGGTCTGCCGTTTCGATCTGACCGTCGATCCCGCGACCGCCGAACAATGCCACGCCATCGTGGGCGAGTACGCGACCATCGCACAAGAAAGGGTCGCCGAGGAGTTCATGAAGTGGGCTGTCAAAAGCGCGAAGCCGGGCCGCATCGCGGAGTTTCTCGTCGACACCGGCTGGATCGTCCATTTCCCGGAGATCGCGAATCTGAGGGGCGTCCCGCAGGACCCGGAGTGGCATCCCGAGGGCGACGTGGGCGTCCACACGATGCTGGTGGTCGATGCGGCGGCGCGCATCGCCGTGCGCGATTCGCTGGATGGCGATGAGCGCGCGGTTCTGCTGTTCGCCGCGCTGACGCACGATTTCGCAAAAGCCGGCACGACCGCGCTGCGGGAGCGCGACGGGGTTCCGCGCTGGACGGCCTATGGTCACGAAGCGCTCGGCGGCCCGCTGGCGCGCGCGTTTCTCGAAGGCATCGGCATCAAGCCCGCCATCGTCGAGCAGGTCATTCCGCTGGTCGAAAATCATCTGGCGCATTCGAGCCTGCGCAACGACGTGACGCCGCGGACGGTCCGGAGACTGGCACTGCGGCTTGCGCCGGCGAATATCACGCAACTCATCCGGCTGATCGAGGCGGATCACGCGGGCCGTCCTCCCCTTCCCGCCGGGCTGCCTGAATCGGCGGTGCGTATCCAAGATATGGCGGCGGCGCAGGCGGTGGAGACGAAGCCGCAGCCCGCGTTGATTCTTGGGCGGCACGTGCTGCCGTATTTCGAGAATCGCTCCGGTCCGCACATCGGCGAGATTACGCGAGCCGCCTATGAAGCACAAACCGACGGCGCGTTCTCCACCGAGGAAGAAGGGCTGAAGTGGCTAAGCGATTTTATGCGCACGCGCTAAACTCGTGAGATGCACTCCTTGTTCCTGGCGCTGCTGCTCAGCGCCGACGTCACGCCGCAACAGCAGTCCGCGATGGACCACATTTCGGCGCAGTCGCTGCGCGGACACCTTTCCTTCATCGCGTCCGATCTTCTGGAAGGGCGCGCCACTCCATCGCGAGGACTCGATCTGGCCGCCGAGTACATCGCGTCGCAATTCCGGCGGGCAGGGCCTCGAACCCGTGGGCGACGACGGATATTTTCAGACTGCGACGCTGATTGAGCGCCAGCCCAACTGGGACGGCTTTGAAATGACGTTCACCGCAGCCGGGAAGTCCATCCATATCGATAAGAGTGAAGCGTACCTGCTTCCGGATGGCGCCTTAAATCTGCGCGACGTGCCCGTCGTTGTTGCCGATCCGAATACGCCTGCCGATGAGACTCGCGGCAAGGTAGTGTTCCTCTCGAGTCCTCGCGGAAGGGGCAATTTCGGTCAGGCCACGCTCGTGATCGCCGCGAGCGCGAACATCCCCACCGGCCCGCAAGTGCGCGATCCGGAGGCCGGCCCTGGCCGGGGCGCGATGAACCTCGTCAACAAGCCTGAGCTAGCAGCGTTCCTCAAGGACAATCCCGACGCCCGGCTCAGCATCCACATGGCTGCGCCCATTCAGCGCCCGGTGAAAGTTCACAACGTCGCGGGGCTGCTGCGCGGTTCGGATCCGCAATTGAGCGACACCTACGTCCTGCTGACCGCGCATTACGATCATCTGGGCACGCGAGCCACTGGAGACGACAAGATTTTCAATGGCGCGAACGACGACGGCAGCGGGACGGTCTCCGTGGTCGAGATCGCCGGGGCGCTCGCTCAATTGAATCCTCATCCCAAGCGCAGCATTCTTTTCATGACTTTTTTTGGCGAGGAGCGAGGGCTGGTCGGATCGCGCTACTACGGCCGCCATCCCCTTGTGCCTCTCGACAAAACCATCGCCGATCTGAACCTCGAACAGATCGGCCGCACCGACGCGTCCGACGGCCCGCAGATCGGTACGGCGTCGATTACGGGTTTCGATTTTTCAGAACTCCCGGGCATTCTCGCCGACGCGGGAAAGATCGCGGGAATAAAAGTCTACAAGAACGATCAAGCCAGCGACCCCTATTTCGCCCGCAGCGATAACCAAGCCCTGGCCGATGTCGGTATTCCGGCGCACACGCTGTGCGTCGCATTCGATTATCCGGATTACCACAAGGTGGGCGATTCCTGGGAAAAAGTCGACTTCGCGAATATGGCTAAGGTCGACCGCGCAGTCGCGCTAGCGCTGTTGCACGTCGCATCCGACGCGCCGCCGCCGAGGTGGAATGAGTCGAATCCGAAAGCGAAGAAGTACGCGGACGCCGCGAAGAAGCTGCATCCTTAAGATGTGACAGCGCGCCCGCGCATTTTGCCCCCAAAATACGCGCACGACGGCGCGACCGGACACTCTTCGCACTTCGGATTCGTCCGCTTACACACCTTTTGCCCGTGAATCTTCAGCAACAAATACGCCCGCGTCCGAGCATCGAATTTCGCGGGCACCTCTTCGGCGATCATCCCCTGCGCCTCTTTGTACGTGACCCCGTAATTCTCCCGTTCGAGCCCCAAGCGGATCCGCACCAACACGTAAGGACAATTCGACGGAACCGCTGCGACCGGCGAAATCCCGCCGAACAATAAAATACGATCGGCTCCAGGATCGGCAATACTTGGAAACTTCTTCAGCGCCGCGCGGATTTTTGAAATCGTCAACCCCTTCAGCCCCTCCAGCAGGTCGCCGCCGAATTCTTTTTGAATTCTCTCCGCGATTTCCTTCAACCGCATGGCGCGAAGCTCCGGCACCATCCCTCCGGGCTTCAATGCAGCCGCCATCTTGGTAGGGTTCGCCGCCAGCAACCGTTCCGGCGTCACACCGATGTCGCGCGTCAATCTTTCCCAGCCCTTCGCGCAAGTCGCGTCGCTCGCCGGATATCCGCAGTACCACCAGACTAAGAACAGATACGGATCGGTCGGCCAGCCCGGCTGCTGTTTGCCATGAAATGCTTCCAACCGGCCGAGCAATTCTTCAAGGCTTGACATTCATTGGCCTCAACAACTGCCGCCACTCCGTGTCGAACACGCCTCCGCGCACCACAGTCCGCAGCACGGGGTTGATCATTGCGTAATCCCCCAACCTTGGATACAGCAGCGCGTTCGACCCCTTGAACTCTTCCTCATGAAACGTGTGCCCGCTGTTGAACACCACGTAGCGATTCGGATTCAGAGGATTCGGCGCGATCATCAAGGGCACCAGGGGAGCGCTGGGCCACGCCCTCATCAGCATCGGCGCGATCCGCTTCGTCCATTTATTGCTTTGCTCGTCTCCGAACAGCACCAGGTGATAGCGCGCGACATCTTCCTCGGTCACGGCCCTGTCGTCTTTGATCCGCACATCGCCGCGCATGTACTTCGCCCACTCTTTACAAAACTGCTCCAGTGTCTCGTTGATATACTGCCCCGCCACTTTGTTCTCGGGCCTTCCCGTTGGACGCACCACTAGAAACGCATCCTTAAACGCGTCGTCGATCGGGCCCTGCAACCCGGGCTTCTTATACCTGCCCGCCTTTCCCGCCCTTCTCCAACCGTCGGAGGTTTTCACCAGAATGCCGAAATTCGCCAGATCCAGACTTTGCCCGTCGATCACGACATGCTTACCGCCATCGATCGCGATGCGCGATACATTTCTAGTGAACACGCGAATCTCGTCGCCCCAGCGATCGGCGTCCACTTCGGCGCGCTGATACTGCTTCTCCAGGCTCTCAACCGAAATCCAGTAGCACTGATGATAAGCCGTCGTGTATGTGACGAAGTGAATGTGATCCGGCTCCTTGCGAGGCTTGGCCAGGACCGCGTCGATAAACTTGTTCGACGCCGCCAGGCTTGCGGGTTCCCATTTGTGGGCGGTACCGGGACCGATCAGGAACAGCATGTGGGGTGGCTCGATTTGCTCCGCGGCGAGCCTTTCCTGAATGTTCAAGCTCGCCTGCAACTGCGGATCGATTTCGCCTCCGTAGCCGACCATGGGAACCATTTGCGCGTTGGCGGCATAGTCGACGGCGTCGTAAATCCGCAGCAGCATCTCCTGATAACCAACTAGAGGGCCCAGCTTCGCGTATTTTTTCGTCTCCGTGAATCCCGCGCCCGCTTCCACCGCGGCCCATTTGTCCGGAAAATGCAGACCGAGATGCCAGGCGCCCGCGCCGCCCATCGAGAATCCGCGGAGCACGATCTTGTTCTCGTCGATCTTGTAGCGCGCCTTCACCGAATCGATGGCCTCGAACACATCCGTCTCGCCGGCCCACCGATAGGCGTTGTTGCCGCGGCCATACACGTCGAGCGTTATGTAATCCTGCGCGACCGGTTTATCGCTTTCATGCGCCGCGATGAAGCTGATCTCGGTGAGTTGCGCGCCGCGTCCATGCAGCACTACGTCCAGCCGAACGGCTTTCGACCCGTCGTAGGACTCGGGGATGATTAAACCGTAAGGCTGCACGCTGCCATCGACTCTGGATCGATACGCGCGCACGATTCTTCCCTTGCGCGATTCCCATGAAAAAGCAGTGTCGGCCGCCCGCGCGAGGCCATGATCCAGAGCCTTCAGCGTGTTCGGAACATACTCCGGGGTAAAGAATTCGTCCTCAAACCGGAGAGCCCACGTCGCTGCCTTCTGATAAATCTCGATATCCGCGATCCGGGCATCGTCCACCTGCTGGGAACGCAGTTCGTCGAGAGCGCGCGTCAATTGCGCCAGTTTCGACGTGATTTGTTCGCGCTCGGCGACTGATGGAGGCGAAGCCGCACTCGCCCCCAGCGCAAACACAACCGTGCAAGCTATAAACTTCATTTCTCGCCGAAACAATACAAAGATGATACCGTGCGCACGTAAATCCGCCCGTCCTCGATCGCCGGCGTCGCGTAAATGTCCTCGTCCAGATTGTTCGCCGCCAGCAATTCCTGATCCCCACCCGCTTTCAGCACCGCTACTACTCCGCTCTGCGATGCAAAATAGACTTTTCCGTCCGACGCCACAGGCGATGCGAAATATTTATCCGACACCGACCGCAGCCGCGCCTGCTTGAACACCTCGCCCGTCTTCGCATCCAGAGTCGTCAGCACGCCGGTGTCGTTGATCATATAAATCACGCCCCGATACGACACGATCGACGGCAACTGCGGAATCGACTTGTGAAATTTCCATTCCACAGCCGTCGCCGAGACGTCTCCATGCCCGCCGATCTTCACCGCCATCAGTGAATTCGTCGCGCCCATGATCGCCGCGAACATCTTCCATTCGTAGGCGTCCAGCACTCCGTCGCCGTTCAAATCGATGAACGGGAAATACGTCTTGGTCCGCTGATCCGGCGCTTCGTCCTTCGAAATTTTTCCGTCGCCATTTTTGTCGCTCGATTTCAGGACCTCTTCAAACGGCGCGATCGCGATCTGCTTGCCTGGATCGTTTTCCGGCGTGTTGTATCCGTTGATGTAAATCGTGTCGCCGTCGATCACCGGAACGCTCTTCATTTCCGATGCCAGGCCGTGCATCCACCAGACGATCTCGCCCGTGTCCGCCGAATACACATCCATCCGAAACGAGGCCGGCGCCACGATCAGCGATTTTCCGCCCGATTTCAGGATGCTGGGCGTCGAATGCCCGCTCAGCGCCTCCGGCCTCGGCGTCCGCCAGCGCTCCTTGCCATCCGCCAGCGAAAACGACGCGATGAACGATCCCGACGATTGATCGCAAACCAGCACCACTTTGTCGTCCACCACTACCGGCGATGCGCCCATCCCATACACGTTGTTGAAGGGACCCAGCGGCACGTGCCATCGCTCATTCCCGTCGAATCCGTAGGAAATCATCCCGTAATCGCCGAAAAATACGTAAATATTTTTGCCATCCGTCGCAGGTGACGGCGACGCGGGGCTGTTACGCTTGTCGATCGCCGACACGCGCGCCCGAGGCGCCTCGCGGCGCCACAAGATTTTCCCAGTCGCCCGGTCCAGCGACATCGTCAGCAGCTTCTCGCCATCGAAGGCGGTCAGGAAAATTCGATCTCCAACGAGGATCGGCGAGGAGTGCCCCGGCGGCAGCGCCACGTGCCAGCGCATATTCTTGGCAACGCCAAATTCGACCGGCAGTCCGTGCGCCTCATTCACGCCGGACCCGTTTGGGCCACGAAAACGGTCCCAGTCGCCCATGAGAGCTAGGCAAGCAACGAAAACTTGTAAACTAATGCTCATAAACCAGTGACTCCTACTATACAACCGACCTCCGCCGCGTCAGACGCCCTCGACAGGTGGACTCGCGAAGTGATTCAGTGGCACTTCAGCCGCGACACCGGCACGCCGTTCTGGATCGAGCGCGCCAGAACCTTCGACTTCGATCCCCTGCGCGATATCCAGACGTATCAGGACCTCGATCGTTTTGGATTTTTCGAGGATGAGTGGCTGCGCGGAGGCCCCGTCCGCCGCTGGGTACCGAAGGCGTACGCGAACAAACCTATTTTCACGTTCGAAACCGGAGGCTCCACGGGCGTGCCTAAATCCCGCATCGCGCACGAGGATTTTCGCATCGATTACGAAGCTTTTTCCGATACTCTGCCGGACGAATTTTTCCCGCGCGGCGCCGATTGGCTGCATTTGGGCCCCAGCGGGCCGCGCCGCCTGCGCCTGGCCGTCGAACATCTGGCGCAGCATCGCGGAGGAATCTGCTTCTGTGTCGACCTTGACCCGCGCTGGGTGATCAAGCTGATCAAGCGCGGCGACATTCAGGAAGCCGAGCGATACAAACAGCACTGCATCGACCAGGCCCTGACGCTGCTCAAGGCCCACGAAATCCACTGCATGTTCACGACGCCGAAGTTGCTCGAAGCGTTGTGCGAAAAAATCGACCTGCGCCGCGCGGGCATCCAGGGCATCTTCTGCGGAGGCACGGAAATGACGCCGCAGTTTCACCGCTTCGCAAAAGAAGAACTGCTGGGCGGCGAGATTTATTTCGCGCCGACGTACGGCAACACGTTGATGGGGCTCGCCGTGCACAAGCCCTTCGACATTGCCGACAACTACGCTGTGATCTACTATCCGCCCAGCCCGCGGGCGATGATCGAAGTGGTCGATCCCGATAATCCGGCGCAGATGGTCGGCTACGGCGAAACCGGCCGGGTCCGCCTGACGACGCTCACCAAGGAATTCTTCATGCCGCGCTTCCTGGAACGCGACGAGTGCGAGCGCGAACCTCCGTGCGAGAAATATCCCTGGGACGGCGTCCGCAACGTGAGGCCATTCCGAAAATTCCAGACTACGGTAGTCGAAGGCGTTTACTGACGCCTGGTGTGCCGCGGCGACGCTTTGTCGATGCTTGTGGCGGGGTCGGAACAGGGGTCGGCACGCACGACTGTTGATTTGCCCGGCGGCGGGACAACGATGAGCGCTGCGACCTCAATCTGTGGAAACCAGGGGACAGACAGCCTTTTTCGACACGAAAGGCTTCTTTTGGTCCGCGCGGTGTGGGTCGAAAAAGATGTCAGTCCCCGACGATTGATCGCTGGCGACGAAGGGGTCGCGCGCTGCGACCTCAATCTGTGGAAGCCAGGGGACAGACAGCCTTTTTCGACACGAAGGTTTCTTGTGGTCCGCGCGAGTGTGGGTCGAAAAAGGTGTCAGTCCCCGACGATTGATCGCTGGCGACGAAGGGGTCGCGCGCTGCAACGTCAATCGGTGGAAATCAGGGGGGACAGATAGCCTTTTTCGACACGAAGGTTTCTTGTGGTCCTCGCGAGCGTGGGTCGAAAAAGGTGTCAGTCCCCGACGCTTGATCGCTGGGGTCCAGGGGCTCCGTCGTAGGATGGCCTGGTTGATTTGGGCTTTCGCAAAAACGAAGCCATCTTCGGACGGGTCGTAGGTTTCTCTTTTGGCTTCATACATTTCCAAAAGTCGACTTGGACCGCTCCCGATAGTCGCGGTTCTATTTCGAGCCTTGGGGATTCATCGAGATATGGAGGGCCGCGACCACCCGGAGCGCTAATTTTTCGTGGCGGTGAAGGTACCTTTGCCTACTTCGCCATAGTCGACAGTGCCTTTCATTTTTTTGGCGTCGAGAATGGTGCCGGAGTATTTCACGCTGCCGGCGTCGCCGCCGAAGGTGAAGTCGACTTTATCGCCTTTCACCGTGCCGGTGACTTTGGCTTCGCCGAACTGGCCGTGGTAGGTGCCGGTGAGGGTTTCACCGGATTGCGTGAATTCGAAGGTGGGGCTGCCGCTGCCGGCGTCGAGGACGACCTCGAAGGTCCATTTCCCGGAAATGTCGGCGGCAAAGGCGAGCGCTGCGAGCGCGAAGAACAGGACGAGAGTCTTCATTTCCGGGATGATATCACTTATGATTCCTTTGAGTGAGACGTTGCGGATATTCGCTCTACTCCCGATCTTCGCCCTCGCGGTACCCGGCCAGGAGGGGTTGCCGGACCCTGTTTTCCAGAAGGTTCCTTTTGACGAGTGGTTAAGGGGCGGCGAGGACGCGCGCGTCCGGTTTACGTTGAGGGCGATGCCGGCGAGGCTGTCCGCGCACCAGCGGATGGCCGCGATGCTGGCCGTGGAGGTGGACGGCAGCGAGTTCGTGAAACGACCTGCCTCGGGCCAGATTGTCGTGTTTCTGGAGATTCGCGATCACTACAATCGCGTCTACCGGACGCATCGTTCGCTGACGTTCGAGGAGTTGAAGAAGCCCTCCGATCTGGCCGCGGTCCATTTCGAGCAAACCACGTTCATGAGGCCCGGCGACTACCAGGTGGCGGCAGCAGTGTACGACGTTCTCTCGAAGGAGCACAGCCTGAAACAGATGAAGCTGCATGTGCCGGAGGTCGCGAGAGATCCGCTGCCCGGGGTGTGGCGCGATCTTCCGCCGGTGGAATTTGTTCCGGTTTCCGACGCGCCGGAGCGCTGGTACCTGCCGGAGATTACGTCGCGGCTGCATCTGCCCGTGAACACCGGGAAGCCGGTTCGGATTGAGGTGGTGGTGAACGAATCGCCCACCGAGATCGCCATGAGACGGACGGGACGCACAAGCACGCGCAATATGGGCAACCTGATTCCGGCGCTGAAAGTGATTTCCCAGATGACGGTGCAGAACGGATCGCTGAACGTAACGCTGCTGGACCTGGAACGGCGCAAGGTGAGCTTCTCGCAGGAGGAAGTGAAAACGCTGGACTGGGAGCGGTTGAAGGCGGCGCTGGTAGAGAACGATCCGAACAAGATCGACATACGGGCACTCGAAAATCACGAGCAGAATGCGCAGTTTTTTGTTTCCGAGATCCGCAAAAGGCTGGAGAGCACGGAGACCAACGGCGATGTTCCTTTGGGGCTGGAAGCGGAGCCGAAGAAGGTGCTGATCGTCCTAAGCGGGCCGATGGCGTTTCCGAGGGGGCAGGATCTGAGGCCGATTGAGGCTGCGCCGGAGCCGGGAACCAGGGTGTTTTACGTTCGCTATTTCGCCCCGCGGCCGGGCCTTGTGGGAGGGCCGCCCTCGATTGGGCGCAGGGGGCTGGGTCCGCCGATGCCGGCGCCGTCGCGAGGGCCGTCGATCGAGGATTCGCTGGCGAGGACGCTGAAGCCTCTGGCGCCGCGGGTGTTCGATGTGACGAATCCAATGGAGTTCCGGAGCGCGCTGGCGGCAATCATCGGGGAGATTTCCGGATTGAAGTGAAATAGACGGCGGCTGAAGCCGCCGCTGCAAGCTAAAGCTCGCGCCACCCTCCGAAATATGGCAGGGTTTTCAGGCGGTTGGCGTTTTCACTCGCTGCGGGCATACGGATGAGGGAGTTATGGTTCCAGCAGAGGAACTCATGAATTCGCCCTCGGATTTTCAGATAACAGAAACCCCGACGCTGCATTTTGTGGCGACGGGAGACGAGCAGAGGCTTTCCCAGGATCTGCAGGCGCGGCTGGACGAGTCGCTACGGCAGGCGGAGGAAAAGCCGGACGTGGTGGCGGCGGCTGAAGCGCATCGCGAGGCGTCGGATCGTCTTCAGGAGTTGAAAAAGGCCGAGCGCGGGCTGCATCAGTACGCTCGCGAGTCGGGCGCGGAGATGACGCGGGTGGCACAGAAGGCTTTGGACTCGGTCATCGTTTCGGCCTCCGGAGGCACGCCGGATTTCGGCGAGTTGGACGGATTGACGGCCATCGAGACGAGGAACCGGTTTACGGCGCGGGCGCTGGAGAGGCTGGTGGAACACTTAATTCCGTTGGCGCAGATCGCCGAACTCCGCGCCGATTCGCATGAGCTGCTGACCAGGGCCCGGGTGATCGAAGCCATCGCGCAGGAGCGGGCGGAAAGGCTGCTGGGCCAGTTGCGTGACGCGGTGAACGAGGAGATCGTGCTGCCGGTGGATATGTCCAAGGGCGTGGCGGGCGCGCTGCTGGCGCATGCGGGCGGATTGAAAAAACTGGCGGTGCAGCAGGCGGAAAACGCCGACAGGATCGAGAAATCGTACACAGCGCGAACGAGCAAGGAGATGAGCCGATGAGCAAGTTTAAGGAATTGGTGGAGAGCCTGGACCGGGAGGGCCTCGATGAATTGCGGAGGCAGGTGGCGGCCGAGGTGGGCGAGCGCCGGCAGCAGAGCGCGATTCAACTGGAACATATTCGGCCGGGCATGTCGGACGATCAAAAAGACGCGGCGGTGAAAGAGATCGCGCGCGTACTGCGGGGAGAAGAGTAATGCTGGATTTGCGGCAGTACTGGCAGGAAGTCCGCGCGCTGGAGCGGTCGCTGCCCGAGTACGTTTGGCTGATGAGCCTGGAAGACGCGAAACGCGGCATGGTCGGCGGGAGGATGGCGGAAGTGGGCGCGGCGCAGGCGGCTCCGCTGCTGCACTCTCGTTCGCACCGGATGGCGACGGAAGAAGAGACCGCGGCGCATCTGGAAAAAGAAAATCAGGCGCGGAGGCAGAGTTTCCATGAGGGACTGAGGCGCAGGGGAATCGCGGTGGTGGAAGTGCCCGCCGCTACTGAGACGCCTTCAACAGGCGGTAAGCGAGCCACAACCAGGCAGCGATGAAGGACAGTCCGCCAAAAGGCGTGATGGCTCCGAGGGCGCGCGTACCCGTGACCGCGAGCAGGTAGAGGCTGCCGGAGAACAGCACGATTCCGGCGAGAAGCAGCGCGCAGACGGTGGTGCAGGCGGACTGAGTCAGCACACCCGCGCGGAAGAGGACCGCGACGATCAGGATGCCGAGCGCGTGGATGAAATGATAGAAGACGGCCTTCTGGTAGACGTCGAGCGAGTAGGCGTCGAGGCGGCCTTTGAGAGCGTGGGCGCCGAAGGCTCCGAGCGCGACGGCCAGGGCCATGAGGGCCGCTCCAATGGCGCTCCAGATCATGCCACGCTCGTTATCATGAAAGCGCTGGCAATTCTTTGACGATGTCGGCGACGAAGGACTTGGCGTCGCCAAACAGCATCAGGGTACGGTCCATGTAATACAGTTCGTTGTCGATGCCGGCGAAGCCGGGGTTCATGCTGCGCTTGATGACCATGACGGTTTGCGCTTTATCGACGTCGAGAATGGGCATGCCGAAGATGGGGCTGGCCGCGTCGTGGCGGGCGGCAGGATTGACGACATCGTTCGCGCCGATGACTAGCGCGACGTCGGCTTCGGCGAAGTCCGGATTGATCTCTTCCATCTCGTGCATCTTGTCGTAGGGGATGTCGGCTTCCGCGAGCAGCACGTTCATGTGGCCGGGCATGCGTCCGGCGACGGGATGGATGGCGAATCGCACCTCGACGCCTCGCTTGGTGAGGGCGTCGGTCAGCTCCCGCAGTTTGTGCTGGGCCTGCGCGACGGCCATGCCGTAGCCGGGGACGACGATGACTTTACGGGCTCCGGCCATGATCGCCGCGGCGTCTTCGGCGGAGGCCGAATGCACGGGCTTGGTGGACATGGCGGTGGATCCGCCTTCCTGCACCTGGCCGAATGCTCCGAACAGAACGTTGAGGAACGAACGGTTCATGGCCTTGCACATGATGACCGACAGAGTGAAGCCGGAGGCGGCGTTGAGCGCGCCGGCGATGATCAGCAGGCGGTTGGACAGAGCGAATCCCATGGCCGCGCAGGCGGCTCCGGCGTAGGAGTTGAGCAGCGCGATGACGGTGGGCATGTCGCCTCCGCCGATGGGGATAATCAGCAGGACGCCGAACAATAGCGAGAGGCCGGTGAACGTCGGGAAGACCCAGGAGGGCGCCGGCTCGACGATCATCCAGACCCCAAGCGAGACGGCGAAAATCAACAGCGCAATGTTGACGAAGTTCTGGCCTTTGTAGGTGATGGGGCGCGTCGGGACCAGTTCCTGAAGTTTTCCGAACGCCATGATGCTGGCGGTGAAGGTGAGATAGCCGAGAACGGTTTCGACGACCAGCGCGGTCATGGTGAAGCCCGTTGGCGTGCTGCGATAATAATCGGCGGTTCCAACCAGGGCGGCGGCGAGTGCGCCGAAGGCGTGGGAGAGCGCGGTCAATTGCGGCACCGCGGTCATCGGCATCAGATACGCGAGAGGGACGCCGATGGCGGTACCGATGGCAATGCTGATCAGGATCCATTCGTAATTGACGACTTCGGCCCGCAGCAGCGTTCCAATGACGGCGAACAGCATGCCGACCTGTCCGGCCATGACGCCCTGGCGGGCGGTGGAGGGAGAGCTAAGCCACTTGATGGATCCGACGATCGAAAGCGCTGCAAAGATGTAGGCGATCTGCCAGATTTGATCCATTATTTGTCTTTTTTAGCTTCCGGTTTGCGAAACATCCGCAGCATGCGGTCGGTGATGAGGAATCCGCTGACGATATTAATAGTGGATGCGACCACGGCCACGCATCCCAACACCTGGCTGAGGCGGGTGGCGCCTTGCGCGCCGGCGATCATGATGGCACCGACCACCGAGATGGCGGAGATGGCGTTGGTAAGCGACATCAGAGGCGTGTGCAGCAGAGGCGAGACGCGCTGCACCAGTTGCAATCCCAGCGGAACGGCCAGGATCAACACGTATAGGCTCATCTCGGTTTCGGTGGTCATACGTTCACTCCGAGCAGCGCCTGAATTTTTGGATTCACGACCTCGCCGTTATACGTGATGAGCGATTCGCGGGTGATCTCGTCGGTGGTATCGATCGTCAGCTTGCCGTCCTTCACCAGATGTTTCAAAAACGTCACGATGTTGCGGGCGTACATCTGGCTGGCGTGATAGGGGACGGTCGCGGGCAGATTCGCGGGGCCGAGGATCGTTACTCCATGTTCGACGACGGTCTCGCCGGACCTGGTCAGTTCGCAGTTTCCGCCGCGCTCGGCGGCGAGGTCGACGATCACCGAGCCGGGCGCCATCGCATCCACCATTTCCTTCGTGATGAGGATGGGCGCGCGCTTGCCGGGAACGGCGGCTGTGGTGATGACCACGTCCTGCTCGCTCATGAAGGTGGCCATCTGCTTTCGCTGGAGGCGAAGCGCCTCCTCGTCGAGGGCTTTCGCGTAGCCGCCTTCGCCCTCGGCCTTCGCGCCGCCCAGGTTGATATCGACGAACTTCGCGCCGAGACTTTCTATCTGCTCGCGAACAGCAGCGCGCACATCGAATCCGCTGACGACGGCGCCCAGGCGTCGGGCGGTGGCAATGGCCTGCAATCCGGCGACGCCCGCGCCGATGACCAGAACTCGGGCCGGAGGAATGGTCCCGGCGGCAGTGGTCATCATCGGGAACAGGCGCGGCAGAGTGGCGGCGGCGAGAATCACCGCTTTGTATCCGGCGATCGACGCCATGGACGAAAGGGCGTCCATGCTCTGCGCGCGAGATATGCGCGGGATCATCTCCATGGAGAACAGGGTGGAGCCTGCGGAAGCGAATTTTGCGGCGAGATCGGGATTCGAGAGAGGATCGCAGAAGCCTATCGACGTGCCGTGCAGTCCGTCAGGCAGGGGGACGCGGACATGAACGAAGACCGACGCGTTCTTGCGAACCTCATCGGCCGAGGCGATGTGCGCGCCTTTGGCGGCATAGCCGGCGTCGGGAAATCCGGCTTCGGCGCCCGCGCCGCGCTCCACCCACACTTCCGCGCCAATTTTCTTAAGAACGTCGAAAACTTTCGGAGTCAGGGCAACGCGGCGCTCCTCAGGGAAAGTCTCTTTCAACAGGCCGACGATGAGTGCCAACTGGACTAAACCTCTCCTCTAACTAGACGTTTTCTTCCAATACAAGTTACCGATAGTCTTCCTGCAACTTCTTGAGCTCCGCAGAGCCGGGACACAACTTTTCGTAAGGGATTTTCCACAGCGCGCCCTCGGGCGAATTACTCAATTCGTGTAGATCCGGTACGCTCTCGTCGAGATACAACAGTCCGGTGACGACCTCGCCCTGCGCTTGATGCTCCTGTAGATAAGACGTGACGCTCTGCCGATTGGTTGGATCGTAGTCCTTCGGCACACCGGTGAACCGGACGACGCTCCCGTCGTGCATGGTCACCGTGGTGGTCCCTACATCGCCGATGGTGGCCAGAATTTCCGCGGCGGGCGGAACAAAATCGCTTTCCGTCAGCTTCAGCTCATGCTGGCGGGTGTATTTGTAACTTTTGGTCGACCCCTCATGATCGTTGAAGGTCACGCACGGCGAAATCACGTCGACCAGCGCGAAGCCCCGGTGCGCCAGGCCGGCTTTCAGAATCGGCACGAGCTGTTCCTTGTCGCCCGAGAAGCTGCGGGCGATAAATGTCGCGCCCAGGCTGAGGCCCAGCGACACGGGATCGATGGGAGCCATGCGGTTCGCCTCGCCTCGCTTGCTCTTGGAGCCGACGTCGGCCGAGGCGGAAAATTGTCCCTTGGTCAAGCCGTACACGCCATTGTTTTCGATGATGTACAGCATGTTCACATTGCGGCGGATGGCGTGGCACATGTGGCCGAGGCCGATGGAGAGAGAATCGCCGTCGCCTGAGATGCCGATGTAGGTCAATTCGCGATTGGCGGCGTTGGCGCCGGTGGCGATAGCCGCCATGCGGCCGTGGGCAGAGTTGAATCCGTGCGCGCCGCTGACGAAATACGTCGGCGTTTTGGACGAACAGCCGATGCCGCTCAATTTCGCGAGCATGTGCGGCGGCATGGAAAGCTCCCACATGGCGCGGATGATGGCGGCGGTGATGGAATCGTGTCCGCAGCCCGCGCACAGCGTCGACATCGTCCCTTCATAGTCGCGAACGGTCAAGCCGAGCTCGTTCTTATGCAGGCTCGGATGGATGGCGACCGGCTTAGCGATGGATGGCATGCGTAGGCTCTCCCACTTGTTGCAGAATTCCGTCGATGACGTTTTTCGCGCTCAGCGGGAAACCGCCGAACGCGAGCACGCTTTGCAGTTTGTCCTTCGCGACGCCGGTTTCGAGCGTCAGCAGCGAGCGGAGCTGCGCGTCGCGATTCTGCTCGACGATAAAGTTGACGTCGTGCGCGTTGAGGAAGGCCTCGACCTCTTCGCCGAACGGGAATCCGCGGATGCGCATGAAGTCGGCGTCGATACCGCGCTGCGGAAGCAGTTCGATGGCCTCGCGCACGGCCGGATCGCAGCCGCCTAGGGTCACGATGCCGATGGGCGCTCCTCGTTGCTGGATCAGGGGCGCGGGGACGAATTTCGCTGCGGACTTGTGCTTGCGAAGCAGGCGCTCCACCACGTCCTGATACTCATCCGGCATTTCGGTATATGCTCCGAACCTGTTGTGGCCGGAGCCGCGCGTGAAAAACGCGCCCTTCGAATTCACGCCGGGCAAGGTGCGCGAGGTGATGTGATTCTCGTCCTCGTCGGAATAGCGGAGGAACATCGAAAGTTTCTCGATCTGCTCCGGATCGAGCACGCGGCCGCGGTCCGGGCGGTAGGAGTCGTCCCACCGGAGGCGGGGCACCACCCAGTCGTTCATGCCGATGTCGAGATCGGAGAGCATGAACACGGGCGTCTGGAAGCGCTCCGCCAGATCGAAGGATTTCACCGCGAATTCGAAGCATTCCGCGGGATTCGAGGGGAACAATAAAATATGCTTCGTGTCGCCGTGCGAGGCGTAGGCGCAAGAGAGAATATCGCCCTGCTGGGTCCGCGTGGGCATACCGGTGGACGGGCCGACGCGCTGGACGTCGACCACCACGGCCGGAATTTCGGCGTAGTAGGCCAGGCCGAGCAGCTCGTTCATCAGCGAAATTCCGGGCCCCGAGGTTGAAGTGAACGATCGCGCGCCGGCCCAGGACGCGCCGATCACCATGCCGATGGCCGCCAGCTCATCTTCGGCCTGAATGATCAGAGCGTTGGTTTTGCCGGTCTCCGGATCGCGGCGGAACTCATCGCAGAAGCCCCGGAAGGCGTCCATCACCGAGGTCGACGGCGTGATGGGATACCAGGCCGCGACTGTCGCGCCGGCGTAGACGCAGCCGAGCGCGGCCGCTGTGTTGCCGTCGATGAGAATCTTCTCGGAGTTCGCGTCCATCTTTTCCAGGTAGAACGGCAGGGGGCACTGGAAGTGTTTTTTGGCGTAATCGTAGCCCAGGGTCAAGGCGCGGTGATTCGATTCCCTCAGAGATTTCTTCTTCGAGAATTTCTCGTCAAGCAGTTGGCTGACGATCTCCATGTCCACGTCGAGCGCCGCGATCATCGCGCCGGCGTAGGCGATGTTCTTCATCAGAATGCGCTCGCGAGGATCCTTGAAATGAGTATTGCAGAGCTCGGCCAGGGGGACGCCGAGATAGGTGACGTCATCGCGGATGAGGCTCTTGTCGAGAGGCCACGATGAATCGTAGAGAATGTAGCCGCCCTGGCGGACTTCGCGCACGTCGCGCGCGTAGGTCTGCGAGTTCATCGCCACCATCAGGTCGTAATCGAGCGCGCGGGCGGTGTGGCCGTCCTTATTCACCCGGATTTCGTACCACGTGGGCAAGCCCTGGATGTTCGACGGAAAAAGATTCTTCCCCGACACTGGAATACCCATCCGGAAAATCGCCTGCATCAGCAGACCGTTGGCGCTGGCCGAACCAGTGCCGTTGACGTTGGCGAGCTTTACCGCGAAGTCGTTTACGCGGGTACGTAGGAGCTGGTGCATGCCGCCCTCCCCGCATATGGAATTTCGAGCTCGAACTTTTGCATATCCCAGGCCGCTGTCGGGCAGCGCTCCGCGCACAGGCCGCAGTGGACGCAGAGGTCTTCATCCTTGATCATCAGGCGCCCGGTTTGCGGCAAGGGAGCCGAGGCGAAGATCGCCTGCGTGATGTTGGTCGCCGGCGCCGAAAGGCGCGTGCGTAGCTCGTCTTCCGGGCCGTCGCGCGTTATGGTGAGGCATTGCAGCGGACAAATGTCGATGCAGGCGTCGCATTCGATGCAGCGCGCAGCGGCGAACTCGGTTTCCACGTCGCAGTTCAAACAGCGCTGCACTTCGCGCGCGGTCTGTTCGGGATTGAATCCAAGCTCGACTTCGATATCGAGCTGGCGGAACCGCGAGGCCAGATCGACGTGCGACATTTTCTGGCGCGAGGCCGGATTGTAGCCGTTGTGATAACTCCACTCACTCAGCCCCATTTTCTGGCTGATGAGGTTCATGCCATCCTTGGGACGCTCCGTCACCGGCGCGCCCTGGCAGTAATTGTCGATGGAGATCGCCGCCTGATGTCCGTGCTCCACCGCCCAGATGATGTTTTTCGGGCCGAAGGCGGCGTCGCCGCCGAAGAAGACGCCGGGCAGCTTCGACATCATGGTCGTTTCATCGACTACGGGCTGATCCCACTTGTCGAACTGCGCGCCCAGGTCGCGCTCGAACCAGGGGAACGCGTTTTCCTGCCCGATGGCGAGAATCACGTCGTCGGCCGGCAAAAACACCGTGTCGATCACCCGCGAGTTTTTCGCCTTCGCGTCCCATTCCAGGCGCTCGAACTCCATCCCGATGAGCTTCCCGTTCTCGATGACGAAGCGCTTCGGGGCGTGATTGATGACGATGTCGACGCCTTCTTCCTCGGCGTCGTCCAGCTCCCATTCCGAGGCCTTAAAGAATGGCCGCGGACGCCGCGCCATCACCTTCACGCTCTTTGCGCCGAGACGTTTCGACGAACGGCAGCAATCCATCGCGGTATTGCCGACGCCGATGATGAGCACATTTTCGCCGACCGAATCGATGTGGCCGAACGCAATCGATTCCAACCAGTCGATGCCGATGTGGATGTGGGTCCCATTCAGCAAGGCGTCGTGGCGGCCGGGGATCTCCAGTTCTTTTCCGCGAGGAGCGCCGCTGCCGATAAAGATTGCGTCGAACTTTTCGGCCAGCAGAGCCTTCATACTGGTCACGGGCGTGCCGTAGCGAATATCGACGCCCATGTTGATGATCGTCTCCGTCTCCTCGTCGAGCACCTTGCCAGGGAGGCGGAACGCGGGAATATTGGTGCGCATCAGGCCGCCGGGCTTCTCGTACTGTTCGTAGATCACCACTTCATAGCCGTGCGGCAGCAGATCGTTGGCGACGGTCAGCGACGCGGGGCCCGCGCCGACGATGCCGACGCGTTTGCCGTTTTTCTTCGCGGGGATGGGCGGCAGCAGATCGGCGATTTCGCCGCGATGATCGGCCGCGACGCGCTTCAGCCGGCAAATGGCGACCGGCTTGCCGTCGAGCCGTCCGCGCCGGCAGGCGGGCTCGCAGGGACGGTCGCAGGTGCGCCCCAGAATGGCGGGGAACACGTTCGATTCGCGATTCAGCATGTAGGCGTCGGTGAAACGCCCTTGCGCGATCAGACGGATATATTCGGGAACATTCGTGTGGGCGGGACAAGCCCACTGGCAGTCGACAACTTTATGGTAATAAGCTGGATCGTCCGTGTTGGTGCGGTTCAAACGTGTGCTTCCTCGTGTCTGCCGACGTGGGCTTTACGTACCACCCTTCATTGTAGCGACAATGTAACGATGGTTGCTCGCACCGTGTTCGACGCCCAGCGCGCGGCGTTCCGGCAGAACGCGCTTTCTTATCACGATCGGATGAACGCGCTCCGAACGATAGAGCGCGCGCTGGTCGCGCACAAGGACGAAATCGTCCGCGCCATTTCCGACGATTTCCACGGGCGCGCGGCGGAGGAGACGCTGACGCTGGAGCTGGTTCCCGACCCTCGGCGAGATTCGCGACGCACGCAAGCATCTGAAGGAGTGGATGGAGCCTCGCGAAGTGGAAGTCGGCTGGCAGTTCCTGCCCGCCAGCGCGCGCATCGAGATGCAGCCGAAGGGCGTGGTGGGAATTTTGGGCGCCTGGAACTATCCCCTGTTTCTGACCATTGGGCCGGCGGTGGGAGCCATTGCCGCGGGCAATCGCGTGATGATGAAACCATCCGAGCTGGCGCCCCGCTCGGCGGCGCTGCTGGAACAGATCATCGGAAAGGCGTTTCCTTCGGATTATGTTGGTGTGATTAACGGCGGCGTAGAGGCCGCGCAGGAATTCTCCAGCCTGCCATTCGATCATCTTCTGTTCACTGGCTCGACGCGGGTGGGAAAGCTGGTCATGAAGGCGGCGGCGGAAAATCTGACGCCGGTGACGCTTGAATTGGGAGGAAAGAGCCCGGCTCTGGTTCATCCCGATTATCCCCTTCAGAGGGCGGCGGAGCGGATTCTTACGGGCAAACTGTACAACGCCGGACAAACTTGCGTCGCCCCGGATTACCTGCTGATTCCGCGGGCGCGCCTGGAAGAATTCTTGAAGATAGTGCCCCGCGTTGTCAAGAAGATGTATCCGAAACTGGTCGATAATCCGGATTACACGCGCATCATCGACGCGGCGCATTACCGCGCGCTTGCCAAGCACGTGAAAGACGCGGAGGAGAAGGGCGCAACGGCAATCCAGATCAACCCGGCGGGCGAGGCATGCGATGAACAGAACCGTGTCTTCCCCCCTGCGTTGCTGGTCAACGTCGACGACACCATGACCATCATGCAGGAAGAGATTTTCGGGCCCGTTCTGCCCGTGGTTCCGTATGAGACTGTAGATGACGCCGTCGCGTACATCAACGCGCGTCCGCATCCCCTGGCGTTCTACTATTTCGATTCGAAAAGCTCGCGCGTGAAGAACGTGCTGGCGCGAACCATGGCGGGAGGAGTCACCGTCAACGACTGCATCTTTCACGTCGGCCAGACGGGGCTGCCGTTCGGAGGCATCGGTCCCAGCGGCATGGGCCAGTATCACGGCTACCACGGTTTTGAGACATTTTCGAAAAAGAAGGGCGTGTTCTTGGAAGGTCGATGGACGCCCCTCCGACTGCTACGCCCTCCCTATGGAGGGATGGCGCGCCGGATCCTCGGGTTGCTGATGCGAGGCTAGCAAGCTGTCCCGATGATTTCAATAGCGTCTGAGCTGACCGCTCCCGAAGGTCGCGGCTCCAAAAACGTCGAATTTGCCCTTGTGCGCTATGGAGCCGCGACCACCGGGAGCGGTCGAAGTGATCCCCGGGCTTACGCCACGGGGTTATAACCCCGCACGTCAGTGCGGGGATTTACCCACTTAGAACAAAAACTTCAGCGCTAGTTGCAGCTCCCGCGGCGTGTTGGCGATGCCGCTGACCACTCCGGCCGTGCCGTAGCTGACCGTCCCTCCCGAATAGGATGGCGCAATCGACGTCGCCCGGCACCGCGAGCACCATGTGGTTGAATACGTTGAACGCCTCGGCGCGGAATTGCAGCCGTTTCGTTTCACCGAACACGATGTTCTTCACCAGGGCGACATCCATGTTGATCAAGCGCATGGACTCGCATGTTGCCGATCGGCGCGTTGCCGAAACCGTAGCCGGGGCCCACCGTCAGAGACGACGGGACTCACAAAGCAGGAAGGATTGATACCACTGGGAAGCGGTCTGATTGGACGGGATGAGCTGGCAGCCTGAAAGCAGACTCGGCCGGCTGTAGCCGGTGATGGAGCCCGCCGCATTCGAAAGATTGGCCGGATCGGTGCTGGTGGGCGCAACGCCGGCGATCGACGTCGGCACGCAGCCGGTGGTCGCCGAACCGGTGCAGATGTTGCTCGCGCCGCCCCAGGTCGGGTTAAACGCCTGGCCCGAACGCGCGATGAAGGAGTAGTTGGTTTCCCAGTTGCCGAAGCACGCGCGACATCCAGCCGTGATTCAGCCAGCGCTGGTCTATGCCCGAACGGCAATTGGTAGACCGTGGTCCAGGTGAAGCAGCTTGGGAATGTTGAACGTGCACACCCCCTTGGACAGACGGGCGTTGAAGAAGTATTCGTAGGGCGCGCCCTCGGAGCCGTTCTCGGCGTTGAAGTCGCCGTTGGAATCGCCCAGGCATTTCTCCCAGGTGAACGCGACGAGGGTCTGGAGCCCGTGTGAGAAGCGCTTCTGGTACTGGGCCTCCAGCGCATGGAACGTTGAAAAACCGGTGGACTGCGAATAATTCCAGCCTTGCGCGGCGAACGGCATGTATTCCCTCGCGGTGATCTGCGCCTGCGTCAGAGGCGTCTGCGGACACGTGAAGCCCTGCGTTCGGGTTGTTCTGGCAGAACGGGCCGCCCTGCGGATAATTGGCCTTGCAGCACCATTCCAGGCGCTGCGTGTGGCTGCCCACGTAGCCGATCGAGATCATGCTGGTCGCGCCGCAACTGGCGCTCGATCTGGAAGTTCCATTGCTGCGATCGCGGATCGGTATAGTCCGGCGCATTGGTGTAGCCGCCGAACGTGGAACCCCACGGCGTGGGCGCGACCACGATCGGATTGCTTCCCGCCAGGCCGGTAACGGAGGAAGTGCCGTAGCCGCCGTACGGGCCGCAGGTCGCGAGGCTGTTGCAGATCGGCGCAACCGTGGGAGTCGCGGCCGTGCCCATCGGCGCGCTATTCAGCGTATCGGAAACGCCGCGCGTCCACGGCCAGATCGAGCCTTGCAGCGTATTCTCCGCGTACTGGCTGCGATAGCTGATCGGATCGTAGAAGATCCCGTAGCCGACCCGCATCACGGTCTTCGGCAGGAACTGCCAGGCGACGCCGATGCGCGGGCCGATGTTGTCCTTGATCGATTTCAGCGTCGGCTGGCTGTTGGAGAACACGATGTTGTTGAGCGTGTTGTAGGTGACTCCGCCGACCGTCACGTTGAACGCCGGGATTGGCGCTGGTCAGGCCTCCCGGAACGCACGGCGGCATCTGCGGCGTGGCTGCATCCGGTGGTGTACGCGGTGGTCTGCGCTCGACCCGATAATGAACTGGCCGCGCCGGCAGGTTCAACGCGTTGACCGTCTCGCCGTTGGCCTGCAGAATTGTGACCGCCGGGTCGTAGTCGTAGCGCAGCCCGACATTGATCGTCAGGTTCGGCCGCACGTGCCATTCGTCCTGAACGAAAAAGCCGAACGGCGCCATCCGCACGTGGACCTCCTCATACTTGCGGAACGTTCACCGTCAGCGCGGACGGAAGATCCAGCAGCATGGAGGCCAGCGCGTTGCCCTGATTGCTGCCGCAGGCGAACAGTCCGGACGCGTTGGTCGGGCAGGTCTGGGTGGTGCTGGAGCTGAACTGTCTCGTATTGATTGGTTTCCAGGCGGTTCTCGTACAGGTATTCGCCGCCGAACCGGATGTTGTGTTTGCCGTGGATCCAGGTCATCGTGGCGCTGAAGTTGCTGCTCCGGATTGGCGCGATGCTCCGGCCCCACGTTGCCGATCCGCGGCTGGCGGATATCCGGACGGCGTTCAGGTAGAAGCCCGACGTTGTGGTCGAGATTCGAGAAGCCGGCGCTCGTCTCCGGGGTGAACCCGGCCGGGTTGGTCTGGTTCACGACGACCGGCCGGGCGTTGATGCCGCCGCGCACTTCCAGGATCAGGTTCGGGCGTGAAGATGTGGTCCCAGGCGCCGCCGATGTTCCAGGTGTGGTACGGGCTCGGCGCCAGCGACGTCGTTCCGGCGACGATCCCCGTCGTCGGTATCCCACATCATGTACGCGCGGCCGAACACCGTGTTCTTGTCGCTGAAATGGTGGTCGATGCGGATATCGTAATTGCTGGCGTTGTCGGTCTTGTTGCGGGAATCCAGGCAATTGTCGACGGCAAAGGTGAGGTTGGGCGTGAACTGGCAGTTCTTATACTGCGCCGCGGTGTACGCCGAGATCACCGACGCCAGCTTCTGATCGATCAGCGCCGGCGGGAATCTTGTTGCAGGGGGTCCCCCCTGTCGTCTGCAATCCGTATCCGGGCTGGCCGAAAGTCAGGCCCGGATTCACCAGCGGCATCGGATTCCCCGATGAGTCGCAGGTGAACGGCACCGACGAGTTCGCCCCCGATTCGGCGAACGGGTTGAAAATCTGGCTCGGCGTGATCGCCGTCTTGGTCGAATTCACCGCCCCGATCAGCTCCGGCGTCACCGTTCCGCTGAAGTCGCCCGAGAGTTCCTCGGCGTCGGAACGATTGGCGTAGGCGTTCTGCGGCTGCGAAAATCTCCAGCCTTCATAGGCGAAATAGAAAAACGTCTTGTTCTTGATGATCGGCCCGCCCACCGTACCGCCGTACATGTTCTCCAGGTAGCCCGAGCGGCGACACCGGCGTTCCGGAAAGGATCGACGACGCCGACGACGCCGAGAGCGTGCCGGCCTTCACCTGGTTTTGCAGCGCGTTGGCCTGCGACGGGCAGTTGGCCGGAGTGCAGAAGCCCGTGAACGGATTGCGGGCGTCGAAAATCTGGCTGCGCGCGAATTCCCATGCCGAACCGTGGAATTTGTTGGTGCCGGACTTGGTCACCATGTTCACCACCGCGCCCAGCACGTTGCCGTATTGACGCGTCGTTGTTGTGCGACTGCACCTTGAATTCCTGAATTGTGTCGGCGATCGGCTGGATCGCCCAGCCGCCGCCGCGGTCGTCGGTGTTGATGATTCCATCCAGGTAAAACGCGTTCGACCGGTTGCCCGCGCCGTTCACCGAAGGCCGGTAAACCACCGCGTTCGGAATACCGATGTTGCCGCCGTCGGCGCTGCCGATCCCGTTGCCGCCCTGCGCGGTATTCACCGGATTCACGCCCGGTTGCAGAATCAGCAGTTCGGTGAAGTTGCGCCCGTTCAACGGCAGCTCGTGCATCATCTGCTCGTCGATCGTGGTGCCCAGTTCCGTGGTCGCCCGTTGCAGCATCACCCCCACCGACTCCGCGCTGATGGTCACCGTCTCGGTCGAGGAACCCACTTGCAGCTCGATTTTTTCCGTCAGCGTCTGGTTCACATCCAGCTTGAACACCGGCAGAGCGGCTTTTTTGAATCCGCCCTTCTCCACCGTCAGCACGTAATTGCCGGGCAGAAGATTGATGATGGCGAAGGTGCCATCCGCGGCCGTATTCTTCTGGCTGGCGACGTTCGTTTCCTGGTTCACGGCCACGACCCGGGCATCCGGCACCACCGCGCCGGAACTGTCCACCACGGTGCCGTTCACTACCGCCGTCGGGGTTTGGGCAAACAACGCTGCGGTCGCAACCAGCAGCACAAAGAGGAGCGATCTCATATTCAACCTCCTGGTCGAATTGGCGCTAACGCGGAGACTCGGGGCGTCATCCAACCGCAATTGAGGCAAGTATACCCGTGTAAAACGCTTACGTCAACAATAATCCCAATGTTTATCGGTATAGCTACCGCTAACGTGTTTGGGACGCAGGGCGGCCAAAATTGGCTGCAGCCGCCCTTTTCAGGCGGCTCTGTTGGAGGGACAACGAGCCTGCTATATGCCCTACTTACCTACAGGGCGGCGCGGGAAGGTGCGCCCGCCGGATGGGCACTGAGTTGTCCCGAGGCGCCGCGACGATCCCTGGATCGTTCGCATCCGCGTGCGCTTCGAGCAGAGGCACGGAGCAGACTCCGTTCTGATTCTGCTGCAACATCGGCTTCAACAAACGGGGCACCAGAAGTTCATGGTGCCGGTGCGAGTTCTGAATCCCCTGCACCACGTGCCAGACGCCAATGTTGGAAGGCGGGTTCGCCAACTGAGGAACAACCGGCGTCTGCGCGCGCAACACCATCGCAAACAGCAGGCAGAAAATCGAGGCAAGGATCAGTTTCTTCATCCGGACCTCCTCTAGCAGGCTGCGGATCGCTCCCTATGGTCGCGGCTCGGAATCGGCTGTACATGAAATTAACTGCTTACTGAGCCGCGACCGCAGGGAGCGATCGTTCCGACTGACTTTTTCCGCAGCCTGCTAGAGAGATCTTACTTCATTTTGAACAGGAAGAAGGGCAGCACGCGGGATTGATCCACCGCTCGCCCAAGGCCCCGATCGTCACGGCGGAAAAGGGCGCGCCTACCTCCCGCGGCGCCGCGCGCGCTTCGATCCGCACCAGAGCGAGCGCCTGCTCCTGAATGCTGCCGGTCACGGTCGACGCCGAGCCGCGCTCGTAACGGTCGATCGCATCGCGGTCGCCTAAAATCACCCGGCCCCATTTCTGCTTGCCGCGCCGGAACGATTCCGAACGCACGCTCAGCCGTCCATCCGGCTCGCCGGCGAAGGTAATGTGCTCCAGCTCCGGCGCGCCGTTCTGCCGCCCTGCCACCAGCAGCGCCAGATGGACGTCGTGCACACCCACCACCCGCGCCAGCATGCTGCGCAGGTCCGACTTGAGCCTCGCCGCGCAGATTTCCATATTCATTGACGATGCGCAGGAGCGCTCCGCAGTGTCCCAGACATCGAATCCCGCTGTCTGGATGTGATAATTCCCGGCGGCGGAAATATAATTCGAGCCATACTTCCGGATCTTGCAGTCTTTGGAGGTCGTGTGTTGCGGCGCGCCGTTCTCGCCGGTCCAGTTCATGTTGATCAGGCTGTCGCCGGCAATGACGATCCTGGCCGGTGTCCAGATCGCGACGATGGTCGTGGCGTTCGCGCAAAGAGTGAATCCAAGAATCAATCCGGCCGCCTCGACGAATGCTCTCACTCCGGGACGCCTTAATCGGAAGCCGGCGGCGGCCCTCTGTGGAACAGCTTGTGCTTGATGTCGGGCCAGAATTCTTTCAGGATCTGCGAAATTCCGTCGGTGGCGCACTGCTCCAGCAGCGTGTAGCTGTTATCCCTCCAGTCGCGCTGATCGGGTTGATACAGGTTCGAAAGGGCCACGCCGGCAGCGTTTCCTCCCCACTCCGAGAAATTGAACCGCTTCCCGCCCGCGTCGGTACGCGTAACAAAAATGCGCGAAAACGCATACCAAGTCCTGTACTTCACGTTGCCCCCTCCCGGACCAATGCGGCGATACCGGGGATCCTCATGCAGCATCACCGGGAAAAAGCCCTCGGTCATCATGTTGCCGATCGCCTGCGTCGCGTAATTCGCCGCCAGCCGCTTCGCGTAACCCTCGACGCCCTGATGGTAGGACTGGTTCGAGTTGTCCAACTGGCTGATTCCCGCGAACGCCGCCGACAACAGGATCAGCGGATAGTCGAACGAATCCTTGGTCGCAATAATCAGCTTGTGTTTCGCGTCGATGGACTCATAAACGCCCGTCTCGTTGATCGTGCGGTAATTCGGCAGAACGCCTAACACGCGCTTATCCGGCGGAAGCGACATATCCGCCGCCGGATTTTCGGATTTGGCCTGATCGACCTTCGCCTTCGCCGCTTCATCCGAAGCCGCGGGCTTCGTCGTGGCTCCATCGGCGGGCGGCGAAGACGCCTGCTGTAGCGCATCCGGAGGCGGCGCCGCTTGCTGAGAACCCGTGGCATCCTGCCCAAAACCTCGCGCGACCACCAGCAACATAGGTAAAATCAACGACGTCCCCAGGGACCGCCCGTAAAACATCTTCATTATTTTTCCAATTCCTATGAGGATACCGTAACTCCGCCAAGCAACGCTTATTCTCTGATGCACTTCATCGCCCAATAGTTTCCAAATACAGGGCGGGTGTATGATTTTAAGGGAGTAATCGCCATGTCAGCCCACCCTACCCGACGCACTTTCTTCTCCTTCGCCACCGCCGCCGTCGCCGCCACGCAAAACAAACCGCTGGTGGCCGCCAACGATAAAGTCGACGTCGCCATCATCGGCCTCGGCGGACGCGGACGCAATCATATGGATCTGTACGCCAAGCTGCCCGACGCCAACATCGTCGCCATCTGCGACGTTAATCAGGCCGCCCTCGAAACCGGTCAAGCGCGAGTCGAGAAGGCTACCGGCAAGAAACCCAAAGGCTACGCCGATATGCGGCAAGTCTTCGACGATAAGGAAGTCCAGGCCGTCTCCATGCCCCTCCCCAACCACTGGCACGCGCTCTCCACCATCTGGGCCTGCCAGGCCGGCAAGGACGTCTACATCGAAAAGCCCGCCTGCCACAACGTTTTCGAAGGGCAGCAGATGATCGCCGCCGCCCGCAAATACGACCGGATGGTCCAGGTGGGATCCCAAAGCCGCAGCATGGACCACAAACTAAAAGCCATGCGTCTTTTGAACGAGGGCGTCATCGGAAAGGTTTACCTCGCCAAGGGACTTTGTTTCAAGCGCCGTCTTCCGATCGGCCACAAGCCGGATGAGCCGATGCCCGCCGGGCCTCGATTGGGACAAATTCCTCGGCCCCGCGCCCATGCGCCCTTACAACGAATTACGCTTCGCCTACAACTGGCACTGGTTCTGGGACACCGGCAACGGCGACATCGGCAATCAGGGCATTCATGAAATGGACATCGCCCGCTGGGGACTGGGCCGGGGCCTGCCCCAAAGCGTCAGTTCCACCGGCGGCAAATACTACACCCTTCCCGACGACGACCAGGAGACCCCCAACACCCAGATGGCGACCTTCAACTACGGCGACGTCGAACTGATGTTCGAAGTCCGCGGAGGCGTCACCGGTCCCGAAGGAGGCCTGCAAATCCGCGGCGGCAACACCATCGGCGACCTCTTTTATGGAACCGACGGCTGGATGGCCGTCGACGGCGCGGGGTTCCAGGTTTATAAAGGAATGAAGGAAGGCCGGACCGAGAAGCAGGAAAAAACAATGGACGTGGCCAAGTCCCCCGGCGACGATACCGCCCCGCACATGGAGAATTTCCTGGCCGCCGTGAAGAGCCGCGATTATAAGGCCCTGCACGCCGACGTAGAAATCGCCGTCGCCTCCGCCGACCTGGTCCACATGGCAAACACCAGCTACCGGCTGAAGCGAACGCTCCGGTTCGACGAAGCCACACGCAAATACATCGGCGACGAGGAAGCGAACAAAATGCTCACCCGCAACTATCGCAAGCCGTACGTGGTGCCGGAAAGGGTTTAGGGCGAAAAGCTAGGCCCGGAAGCGGCGTCTCCAGAGCGCCAAGGCACCGATCCCAGCAACGGTCAACGAAAACGCAGTTGGCTCAGGTACGGCTGAGGCATTGCCGGTAACGGTGATGAAGAAGTTGCTCGGCAACGACGTGCTAACGTCAGTGGCGGGCGGAAACGCCGCAGCGGCCGCGCCAGTTTGACCGCTGCCGAGATCGGTGATCCCGCTTCCGAATATGTCCGTGGGAAAACTCGTTCCTTCGGACGTCAAAGACGAACCGGCGGTGGTGGGTACAAGCACGATGTAGTAATCACCCGCCCCAAGCGTTAGTCCGGAGAACAGCAAAACCGGTGCAAACGAATTGGTGAGACCCGTGACCAGAACAGGCGCCTCCACCTCGTTGGCCGAGGTCGTACCCGGCCCGACCTGATTCATAAGGTAGACCGTCCCCTGAACCCCAATGAGCGAACCGAGACTCTCCAGCGGCATCGTGATACTCACGCCGGTATAGCCGATCGTCTGGTTCCATCCTTGAACCAGGACGGTTCCGGCGAATCCGAAGGGGCTCGAACCGGTGATCGATATGATCGTACCGCCGTTTGCGGTGACAGCCGAGGCAAGCATGATAGCTGCGGCAGACAGTTTCGTCAGCATACCGCAATCGTACCACAAACCGCCGATTCTCATTCCTACCTTTGGTCCCGACTTGTGGAGGCAGAGACTTATTTCTCCGCCAATATCCGCAGGGACGCGATCTTCCAATCCGTCCCAACTTTTCTCAGCACGATCAGCAAAGGATCTCTCGACACCGCGTCCACCATCGCGACCTCCGGCGTCAGAAACCGGACTCTCGTGATCCTGATTCGCGCGATGCTCATGCTCGTACCCCCCGGAATCCAAGTCGCTTCGCCCCACGGTTCCTTGGAGATGACGATCTCACCGGGCTCATCGCGCTTGCCGCATGTTTCCCACCACACCGAGGGGCAAACCACCGGGAACACGAAATGTGACCGCGCGGAGCAACTCGCGCTGATCGTCGAAGTCGGCGGTGAATAGCGTCACACGGGTGGGCCAGACGCTCAATGCCCTGATCGTTTGCTCGATGCCCGCCCGATCAGCAGCCTCATCCGCGGCCAACAAACCGCCCGCGCAAAAAACCAACGCCAGAACGATGGATTTCGTAAACAAATCGTACCTCTCCGTCACTACTGTAGAGAAATCACCACCCCCACTGGAGTCTGCACGCCGCCGACGCTCGCCTGAAGCGCGACGTCGCCCGTGCCCAGCCCCGAGGGAATCGTCAAGTTGATCTGATACACCCCCCCGCCCGATAATCCCGCAAACGCAGTCGGCACACTCACATTGTTGATTTTTACCGTCACCGGATTGGTAGTCGCTGCCGCGCCCGAAAATGCCTGCCCCGCCGGCACTGGCGGATTCGTCGGCCCAAATCCAGTGCCGAATAACGCCACCGAATCCCCCGCCTTCGCCGCCACCGTCGGATATCCAAGCGACGTTCCGGTCGGCCCGATAATGTCGTACGATCCGTTCGCCCTCAAAATAATCCCCGCCACATGCTTGCTATCGAGCAGGAAAAACGACGGAGCAAACTGCGCCAGCGTCACATTGGACGTCGCCGTTCCAAACTCCGTCGTCACCACCACCGGCACCGATCCCGTAGACGCGTCACTGGGCGCCTGCACGTTAATCTGCGTCGGGCTGACAGATTGAAGATACGCCGCCTTGCCGTTGATCGTTACGCTCGTCCCCGCCAGCGACGTTGGAAACGTTCCCGTCCAGCTCGCCGTTCCGCTGGCCAGATTATTTCCGTAAATCGACACCCATTCGCCTGGCTGAATGGTCCCCACGGGACTTGCGTCCGGCACAATGCCGCCCGGCATGATCGACGGCGCCGGCTCGCCGATCGTCAACAACTTCGCGCTCGCCAGGTTCAACAGCTCCTGCGCCGTTATGGAGACGGTGACGCTGCCCGCCACCACCTGCGCCGGCGCATTGACATTCGCCTCCGCGTATTGAATGTCAGGCGCGTAAACCTGCAGATAATTCAGTGGCGCGATGCCCGGCGTCCCATTAAAAAATGATGCCACCGCCGTTCCGTTGAAATAAACACTCAGCACGTTGTATTCGGCCTGCTCAGGCGGAATCAAATCCGCCGCCGGAACTTTGCCGTAGGTGTTGTAACTCGTCAGATTCGCCGGTGTAATTCCCGGCGCAAGGCACGCCTGCGGGATGCATGCCACCGGAATACACGCGTTCGTGGAGCAGGTTGAAGGAATGCTGCACCCCACAGGCGTATCGTTCGCGTTCGGCGGAAATGTACTGGTGCATCCTTCTTGCACCGGTTGACTCGAAAACGAGGTATTGAACTGCGACCCGCCCAGAATCTGCGTCTCGGCCGTCGTCATCGCCGCCGTGCTCTGCGACAGCCACTTCACGGCATTCGTGCCCAGGTTCCCAATCCCTCCGCGTGACGCTTCCATCCCGCTGGTCTGCGTCGCCTTCGCATTGGCCCCGCCCACGGAAGGCTGCACGAAGTGGGAAAGGATCGTCGCCTCCGCGGCGCAATCCAGATCGGGACTGTCGCAATCCGGGCTAAACCCGCTCGGAACCGTCACGGTCGCACCCGCGAAGTTGGGAAGCCCATCGCCGGTCGTCGCCACCAGCGTGATGCCGCTGAAAACCTGGCCGTACATATCGATCGCATTGTTCCACTCGTCGATGAACGCTTGATCCGTTTTCAAGTAGGCCGTCTGACCCGCATAATGGAAGGCCAGCAATTGAATCCACATTTGGTTCGGCGAAATAGCCGCTCCCAACTGAGTCTGCGGGTTATCCGAGTTGGCGTCGTTGGGCACAATCATCTCCGCCGACGCCGCCGTCGGTCCCGCTACCGCGATCGACGCGAACAGCGGATTCTTCCCGTACTGCGCCTCCAGCGCCGTCAGGAACGTTCGCCACGCGCTTTTATAAGCGGGATTCCAAGGCAGCGGAAGCTCAGTCCCGTCGCCTGCTTCCGAGAAGCCGGTGAACGTCGCCTTCCCGCATGTGCTGGGAGGCGTGACAACCGGCGTTTGAAACAGCCCGTCGCAGCTCGGAATCTGGCTCAACATCCATTGCGGCGTCTGAAACCCGGGCGTCACAATCAACTGGATGTTCTTCGGAGCCTTCGCCGGATTCTGCGCGTTCCACGCGGCTGCCTGGTTGAACGCGTCGTCCACGGTGCTCCAGTCATAAGCGTTCGCTCCGCCCGGTGGATTCGGGTTCAGCGTGTCCCAATGCACCTGGAGCGTCAAACCCGAAATCGCCGGGTTGCTGAACAGGTCCTGATACAGAGGGTTGAAATCGACCGGCGGGTTTGCCTTGATGTTCTTCTCGACATCAACCACCGCATAAATCCCCCGCGGCCGAACCTGCGCCAACAGAACCGGCGCGAGCAATAAAAAAGCAAGCCTGACCGAAGAGCCCATGGCCGCCTCCTCCTGTTATGTTTTAGCGCGTCAGCGCGTAAATAAACAACGCCACCCTCCGCGCCTGCGGCGTCTGCGACTTCAACTCGATCGTCTCCCCCGGCGCGTGTCCACCCGACCCGTACGCGCCTAGCCCCGAAATGCTCGCCACATAAGGCGCGACAAACGACAAATCCCCCGCCCCTCTCTTGCTCGGATCGTATGGCTCCATCACATCCATTCCCAGTTCCCGATTTACTTCGTTCAACTCGCCCAACAGAGCCTTATTCGCATCCGTCGCCGGCATCGACGGATACCCGTCTTCAAACTCGATCTCCGCCGACGTCCCCTTCAGATGCTTGGCCACGATTTCCTGCATTTTTTTGCGCACGCGCTGATACTGCTCATCGGTCACTGTCCGCATATCCCCGTGCGCCAGCGCCACGGCCGGAATGATGTTCGATTTTCCCGTCGCCGAAGCGCTCGCTGTCGACGGATCGTATGCGGCCGTTGCCCCTCCCGTAATCAACCCCACGTTGTAGGTCAAATCCGGCTCCCGCAAATCCTCGCGGAACGCATCCAATATCCGAACCAACTCGTAAATCGCGCCGTACCCCGACGCCCCGAACACCCCGGCCGAATGCCCCGTCCTCCCGCTGGTCTTGAGCACCCAGGAATACGAGCTCCGCCGCGCGATGCTCGCCATATCGTGCCCGGCCTGCCTCACTCCGGCCTCAAACTCCAGCGCCGCGTCGCTATGCTTGCCCGCCTCGATCAGATCGCGGCGCGAAATCGACAGCGGCTCCCCATGCCTCTCTTCATCGCCCGTCAGAAACACAGTGATGTTCGTCCCATCCAGCGCGCCCACGGAATTCAGCGCCTTCAGCGAGCTCAAAATAATCGCCAGCCCCCCTTTCATGTCCTCCGACCCCGGCGCGACCGCGATATCGCCCTGCCGCTCGAACTTCTGAAAAGGACTGCTCGGCTCAAACACCGTGTCCATGTGCCCGATCAGCAGCACCCGTTTCCCATGCGAGCCCGTCCGCGAGCACTCCAGATGCCCCGCTCGATGCACTTCTTCCATCGGAATAAACCGGCACGTGAACCCGAGCGCCTCAAACCGTGGCCGCAGCACATCGGCGACGCGTCGCACCCCCGGAGCATTCAGCGTCCCGCTATTGATATTGACAATCTGCTCCAGCAGCCTGAGCGAATCGTCCGCATCGGCATTCACCGCCGCGACAATCTTCTGCTGCACCGGCGATAGTGATTGCCCCGCCAACGTCAAGGCAAAACAAAAAACAAAAATCCGCATCCCCTCAGCTTACCCGCCTTCTGTGGGGCAATGACACTCGCGTGATGAAATGTTCCCAGAGTGGGGCCCGTGGCCGGCAGCCCTTCGAATACCACTGGGCCGCTTGGCACGCCCGCCGCGTTCGGGTCCTGGTAGGGGAAGATGCACTTGAGCTGGATGGAAAATGCCGCCGATACCGTGTATCGCCCGCAGTCACTCATCCGCATCCTTCGTGGTCCACCGACGAAACCAAAGTGGCGCTTGCCGCCGATCGCACGGAAACGGCAAAAGTGTACGTGGTGGAAGTCTGACCCGCTAATTCCTGGCGCGCTTGCGGATCGCACCCAGCGCGATCAAGCCGGTCGCCAACAACAGGACGGAGGAAGGCTCCGGAACTGCCGATCCGTTGAAGGTGAAGTTGTCCATGAGCCACCACTGACCGCTCCCGCTGCTGAGAATGGTCAGCGTGTCCACATTGGAGAAGTTGGCGGTCAGAAAGGAAAACGTGCCATCGGTGTTCAGAGTCATGGTCGCCGTGCCCACCAGAACGCTGCTCAGGTAGCCATCCACCGTGACCGTCGTGCTGGAATAACTCTGCTCGGCATTGGAGCCAGCCCAAGTTGCAAAATCGGCTCCCTGGAAACTGAACGGCGCCCCGGTAATGGTTATCGACGATACACCGAATCCATTGTAGACAGCGTTGGGCGCGGATGGAAAGGTGACGGTATTGGCATAGCCTGAATCGTAATAGCCGTTGTCCGCCACGTAGGTGTTGGTATCCCAGGTAAAGCCGCCATACCCGGATGGCATGGCCACGACAGACCCACCCGTCGAGATGTCGTCAAAATACAACACGCCCGCGAACGCCGGCAGACATCCGCATATCATTGCCAGCGCCAGGATTCCCGCTACTTTCAAAACCGCTTGCTGTAATTTCATCGTTTCCTCCGATTTGGTCGAACCATAGATCGATTTCCCTCATCCTTTCTTGGTCCGTAACAGTGTACACCAAATCGCCTCCGTTGGAACACTTTTTTTGGGGAGGGGAAACCCGGGACACAATTTCGGCAGCTCCTCCGCATCATCACTCCGTAACCCCGTGCCTTCCCTTCCCTCCCGTAAACGGCGATCCCGCCGAATCGCACCAACTTCGGAAAACGGTGTTAGCCTGAAATCAGAGACTCTCCCATGACCAACGGCGGCGAGCGGCTGGATCGCATCGAACACATTCAAGAACAGGTGGCCAAAGACCTCGCGGAGGCGACCAGGACCCTGAGAGAGGCGACCAGCACCCTGAAAGAAGTGGTGGCCGTCCAGCGCGAGATGGCCGCGCGGCAGCAATTCCACGACGAGGCCTTTGAGCGGTTCGACGCAGAGATGAAGGTAATCAAAGAAGCAATCGCCGTCGACGGCGAAAACATTCGCGCGTTGGTGCGGATCGCGGAACCCCACAATCGCCGGTTCGAGGATCTTGAGGGCGGCGGGCGGACCTAACTCACTCCGTAACCCCGTGCCTCCCCTTCCCTCCCGCAAACCTCGCCGCGCCTTCTTTCGATTCCCCGCTCCCGATCACTTCCATGCCTCGCGCGAACTCATTGCGCTCCGCATCGTCCCAACTTAAATCCCATTGCTCATAAACCGACAACCGGTCCGACCTCATACACGTCTGCGGATGCGACGCGATCAGTTGCGCCATCTCGAGAGCCCCGTCGAGCGCTCCTCCCGGCGCCGTCAACCGATTCGCCAGTCCCATTTGCAGCGCTTCCTCCCCCGAAACCCCGCGGCCAGTCAAAATCAGATCCAGCGCCCGGCTCTGTCCGATCAACCTCGGCAGTCGTACGGTTCCCAAGTCAATGAGAGGCACGCCAAAGCGCCGGCAGAACACCCCAAAAACCGCGTTTTTCGCCGCGACGCGCAAATCGCACCAGATGGCGAGCTCTAGCCCTCCCGCGACCGCGTAACCTTCCACCGCCGCGATCACCGGTTTCGACAACCGCATCCGCGAAGGCCCCATCGGCCCGTCGCCTTCTCCGCTCAGGCGGTTCGAAAATTTCTTCAAGTCCGCGCCGGCGCAGAAATTGCCACCCGCGCCAGTCAAGATTGCCACATCCGAGTTCGCGTCCTCGTCGAAACTGCGAAGCGAACCCACCAGGGCCTCCGCCGTCTCGCGATCCACAGCGTTGCGCGACTCCGGCCTCTGAATGGTTACGATGGTGATACGGTTTTCGATACGAATTCCAACCATGTCTATACCTTACATCGAATTTGAGAATGTTTACGTGCAGCGCGAGAACACTATGGCCCTGCGCGGCGTCACGTTTTCCATCGCCGCCGGAGAACACGCCGCAATTTTGGGCCCCAACGGCAGCGGAAAATCGACGCTGATCAAAGTCATCACCCGTGAATGTTATCCGCGTTATCCGGAGGCGAGCCGGGTCAGGATCTGGGGCCGCGAAACCTGGGGGTTGTTCGACCTTCGCGCGCTTTTGGGTATTGTTACCAACGACTTAGTCGATACCTGCACCAAGCCGTACTCGGCGCTCGAAACCGCTCTCAGCGGATTTTTTGGATCCATCGGGATTTGGCCCAACCATCACGTCACTCCGCAAATGGAGATCAAAGCACGCGAAGCGCTGAACTTCTTCGACGTAGAACAACTTGCGAATCATCCACTTACAGAGTTATCGAGCGGCGAGGTCCGCCGCGCCGTCTTTGCCCGCGCCCTGGTCCACGATCCCAGGGCCTTGCTGCTCGACGAGCCCAGCAATTCGCTCGATATCCGAGCTCAGCATGAAGTAAGGGAGGCGATGCGCAAGCTGGCCCAATCAGGCGTCAGCATCTTGCTCGTCACCCATCATCTGCCCGACATCATTCCGGAAATCGACCGTGTCATCGCGCTGAAAAACGGCGCGATTTTCTGTGATGGGGCCAAAAACGAGGTCTTAAGTAACCATAAAATGACCGAATTGTTCGATTACAAGACCATCATCGACTATAAAAACGGCTTCTACCGCTTTAGCGATCCCGACCGGTGACCAGATCGGTCACCGAATGGAGGGCTTTCTGATAGGGTGAATTCGGAAACTGCGCGATGATGGACCGGGCCTTTTCGGTGAACTCCCGCGCCCGTTCCTGCGCGCGCTCGATTCCTTGGTGTTTGTGCAGGATGTGCAGAATTTTGCCGAACGGGACCTGGTCGTAGTTGCCGTCAGCGAGGATCGTCTCCACCAGTTTGCGTTCTTCAGCATCGGCGGTCTCCAACGCGTAAATCAGCGGAAGAGTCACCTTGCCTTCGCGCAGGTCGTTGCCGACCGGTTTGCCGAGGATCTTTTCGCGCGATGTAAAATCCAGAATGTCGTCGATCAACTGGAACGCAATCCCTAGATTCCAGGCGTATTCGCCCAGTTTGGCTTCGTTTTGATCGTCCGCTCCGGCGACGATGGCGCCCAACTTGGCGCAGGCCGAAAACAGGCTGGCGGTTTTACGGTCGATCAGTTCCATGTAATCGGCTTCGCTGACGGCGATTTTGCCGATGCGCTCCAGTTGCAGTAACTCGCCTTCGACCATCATTTGTGTGAGCGTTATCAACAGATCGAGGACGGGGAAGCTGCGCTCGCGCAGGGCAACCTGAAAAGCTTGCATGTAGAGCCAGTCGCCGGCGAGGACGGAGGTATGATTGCCCCACACCACATTGACCGATGGACGGCCGCGGCGGGTTTTGGCGATGTCGATGACGTCGTCGTGCACGAGCGTGGCGGTATGGATCATTTCGACAACGGCGGCCATGCGGATCAGCGCTGGGTTCGTTTCTTGAAAAAGCTTGCCGCTGAGCAGCACCAGCATGGGGCGCAGGCGTTTGCCGCCGCCCGATTGCAGATATTGGCCGATGTAAGTAACGGCGTCAGTGGAGGAAATGGACTCAAGTCCGATTTCGCGCTCGACTTTGTCGAGGTCCTCCCGCACGAGGTCGAAGATTTCGAGCGCGGTGAGTGTTTGGCCCAATTTGCCGAATGCCATGGGAACTTCTGAGTGTAGCAAGACGGGTCGGCCCAAGGACGATGCAGCGCCCAATCCCAGCACCACCAGTGCCGATCATGGGGCGGGCTATCAGCCGGCAGCCCCTTTGAAGGTGGCCCCTTTATGGAGCTATTCCTGTGGAAAACGATAGGAAACAGGCGGGCTATCCACAGGTTCCCGGCAGCGGCCCCGACTACGGCTACGCCTACGATATAATGGGGCGTCTGAACACCATGACCAACGTCGGCGGTTCGTTTCAGATGGTCACCGGCACGACGTACGATCCGGCGAACAGGCTGCTCTCGATCAGTGGTAACGTGTTGAACGAGACCCGCGAGTACAACACCATGGGCCAGTTGACGCAGATCGTTTCCTCGGCCGTCTCCGGCTCCAGCCTGAACATCACCTATAACTACTCCTCCACGCAGAACAACGGAAAAATCACCTCGCAAACCGACAACATCAGCGGCGAGCAGGTCGTTTACGCATACGACGCGCTGAACCGCCTGGCAAGCGCGGCTGCGACGAACAGCTCCTGGGGGCAGAGCTACGCCTACGACGGGTTCGGCAACCTGACCGATCAAATCGTGACGGCCGGCACGGCTCCGTCGTTGAGCGTGGTGTACAACGCGTCGAACAACCAGCAGACGACGGATTGCGCGGACGCCAACGGAAATATTCTGGTGCAGTCCCTCGGCGGATACAACTGCAACAACATCCCGAATGGTACCGAGTACACTTACGATATCGCGAACCGGCTGCACCCGCCGACGCTCTATGGAGTCGGCACTTTCTACTCCTACGCTCCAGGCAACAAGCGCGTTTGGCGCGGCGCCGTCAATTCCAGCAGCACGGTTACAATGGACGAGGTCACGTTCTGGAGCGTGACGGGCCAGAAACTGGCGACGTTCAGTCTCCTGAGCGGCGGAGCGACGTTGGCGACCGCCAATGCCTATTTCGGCGGAAGGCTGATCGCGAACAACGCCGGCAATGTCGCTACCGACCGGTTGGGCTCAGTGGGCAAATATTATCCCTGGGGTCAAGAAAAACCGTCCGCAACTACGAACGGAACCGAAAAGTTTACCGGCTACTTCCGAGATGCTGAAACAGGATTGGATTACGCAAACAATCGCTATCACCAGCCCGGCATGGGGAGGTTTCTGACGCCGGACCCCTACTTAAGCAGCGCAGCGCTGAGAGATCCTGGAAGCTTGAATCGGTATGCGTACACTCGGGGAGACCCAATCAACCGAGTTGATCGGGCGGGTCTCGACGATTGTGACCCCGATGATCCTGACCCTTCGTGCTTTCAAATAACTATCTGTGCTCCGGGAATGGTCCCAGATCAATACGGAAACTGCGGGCTACAAATAAATCCTCCTGGATTTCTGCCGACACCCACTAACCCCTTGGGCCTATACACATACAGAGAGTTTCAATCAGCCCTGATCTTAGCTGTTGAAAACCAAGTCAAGCAGATTCTAACAAGTAAGAGTGGCGGCGCACCGATACCGCAGTGGCCAGTGGCAATTCAGATAATGTCTATATGCCCCGGTAATCTCGGCACGGATGTGACATACCAGATTATTAGCAACACCGGACAGGTAATGACGGGGTATCAGCTGACTGGGGACACCATCGCCGAGAGCTTTTCGAATCAGACAGGAAATCTTGGAAATTTGAATCGACAAGCTGGCAGCTGGAGTTACCCCGCAAGCGGCACATCAGGTATTTACACTAATGGCCAATTCGGCGGAGGTTGTCCCACGTTTAGTTGAAGGTTGAGCGGCGGTTGCTCCCCGATTCTGATTAGAATCTGGGTGGCAAAACCTTTGAAAGGAGAACCGCCGTGAAACGAAACTACCAGATTGTGGGCAGCGAAGGGAAGGTGGGAGAACGCCACCTGGCCGAGTTTTTCCGAAAGAACGGGCAGCAGTTGCTGCCGATGGTGGAACTGATCGAGCAATGCCGGCTGGCCGTCAATGATGTGATCGAGGTGCTGGGCCGAAAGACCATCGAGACGATCCTGGAGGTGTCGGCGACGCAGGTCGCCGGACCGCGGGCACCGGGCAAGGCTGGCGGTGAGGTGCAATGGCACGGACACCAGCAAGGCCGGGTACGGCTGAATGATCGAAAATTGGTGGTGAAGAAGCCGCGCTTACGTCGGAAGGGAAAGGGAACGGGACAGGAAGTCGCCATCCCGGCCTACGAGGCGCTCCAGCGGGACGAGGCCACGGGCGCGCGGATGTTGGAGACCCTGTTGTGCGGAGTATCGACGCGGCAGTACCAACGAGTGATTCCGGAGATGGCCGAGACGGTGGGGGTCTCGCGCTCCAGCGTGAGCCGCGAGGCAGCCCAGGCGGCGGAAGCAGAGCTGGAGAAGCTGATGAACCGTGACTGGAGCCAAGTCGAGCTGCTGGTGATCTACCTTGACGGGATGCGATTCGGCGCGCACCACGCGCTCAGCGCGGTGGGGGTGGATGCGCAGGGCCACAAACACGTGCTCGGGATGCAAGACGGAGCCAGCGAGAACACCGAAGCGGTGAAGACGCTGCTGGTGCATTTACGCGACCACGGCGTCGGTTCGGAGCGGCGCTACCTGTTTGTGATCGACGGCGCCAAAGCACTGCGAGCAGCGATCAACGAGGTTTTTGGTGCTCACCAGCCGGTGCAGCGGTGCCGCACCCATAAGCTGCGAAATGTTCTCCAGCATCTGCCCAAGGAGCAACACGACCAGGTCAAGGCCGTGATCCGTGCCGCCTATCGGCTGGATGCCAAGACCGGAATGGCGAAGCTGCGCAGCTTGGCCGACTGGCTGAGGCGGGAATGGGAACAAGCCGCCCACAGCCTCCTGGAGGGTTTGGAGGAAACCTTCACGGTCAACACCCTAGGGGTGCCACCCAGCTTGCACCGCTGCTTGGCCACCACCAACATTATCGAGAGTCCCCAATCCGGCGTTCGCAAACGCACCGGCAATGTCACTCGCTGGCGCGACGCTGCGATGGTGAAACGTTGGGCTGCCTCAGCCTTTCTGGTCACCGAAAAGAATTTCCGCAAGATCATGGGTCACAGAGAACTCTGGACCCTCGCCGCCATTCTGGGAAGAACCAACAAGACTTCTCAGGAAAAGGTGGC
>CAVVNE010000140.1:0-24138 GCA_963749245.1 Bryobacterales bacterium | reverse complement strand
GAGACACCGGCGGGGCCGGCGCCGACAATGATCAGGTCACGGTCCATGCTTCCGCCGGCAGTTCGCGCGCGCCGTCCTGCATCGTGATGCGCATGCCGTCGCGCACGGCGGTCAGGCAGGTCTGCATGCCGGCGCGGCCGTCCACCACGGCAAGACAGTTGAAGCACGCACCCATCATGCAATACGGGCCGCGTGGCGCGCCCGACAATGCCGTGGTGCGGGTGATGGCGATGCCGTTGGCGAGCAAGGCCGCCGCGATGCTGTCGCCGTCGCGCGCGCGGAGGGCGCGACCGTCGAGGTAGATCGTCAGATTGCCGAGGTCAGGACGAGTGAACATCTCTCGCGTCATGGTGGTCGAAGGCAAGCCGGTAAGCGTGAAAGAACCTCTCCCGCTGGCGCGGGAGAGGTCGAGGCGGCGGTAGCAGGGGTGCCGACAATCGCCACCGAACTTAGCTCTGCCTTGTGCCTTGCGGAGGATACGCTGTGTGCCTCCGCGATACCACCCGCCGCTTCGCGGCGCTCCTCTCCCGCGTAGCGGGGAGAGGATTTTCCATGACCAGGGAGTTCATTTCGCCAGCTTGCGTTCCACGATGCTGGCGAACAGCGCGACGCCGTAGGGAATCGCCGCGTCGTTGAAATTGTATGCCGGGTTGTGCACCGGCGCGCTGTCCTCGCCGTTGCCGAGGTTGATATAGGCGCCGGGCACCTGCTCCAGCATGAAGCTGAAATCCTCCGATGCGTTGGCCGGCGGCTTGTTGCGGTCCGACCTTGCGCCTCGCCGACCAGCCCGGCCGCGGCGTCGGCGAAAGCTCGCGCGTGGTCGGCGTCGTTCATCAGCGGCGCGAAGATCACGCGGAAATCCAGCTTGGCCTCGGCGCCGAACCCGGCGGCGATGCTGCTGGCGAGGCGCTGCATGTTGGCTTCCACCATCTGCATCGTCTCGCGCTTCATGGTGCGCACGGTGCCGGCCAGCGTCGCGGTCTGCGGGATCACGTTGTAGGCGTCGCCGGCCTGGATGCGGGTGACGCTGAGCACCGCGGTGTCCGCGGCGGCACGTTGCGCGCCACGATCGATTGCAGCGCCGTGCCGAGATGGCAGGCGACCAGCACCGGATCGATCGCTCTCCTCCGGCCGCGCGCCGTGCGCGCCCTTGCCGGTGATGGTGATGTCGAAGAACGCGCCGCCGGCCATCGCCGAGGCCGGGGCGTGATGGCGTACTTGCCCGACCGGCATGCCGGGCCGGTTGTGCATGCCGAAGACCGCATTGCAGGGGAACCGCTCGAACAGCCCGTCCTTCAGCATGGCGAGCGCGCCGCCGACGCCTTCCTCGCCGGGCTGGAAGATGAAATTCACCGTGCCGTTGAAGTTGCGCGTCTCCGCCAGGTAGCGCGCGGCGCCCAGCAGCATGGTGGTGTGGCCGTCGTGGCCGCAGGCGTGCATGCGGCCGGGGTTGCGGCTGCCGTACGGCAGGTTGGTTTGCCTCCTCGATCGGCAGCGCGTCCATGTCGGCGCGCAGGCCGATCGCGCCGGCGCCGTTGCCGTTGCGCAGCACGCCGACCACGCCGGTCTTGCCGACGCCGCGATGCACCTCGATGCCCCATTCCGCCAGCTTCTTCGCCACGAGGTCGGCGGTGCGATGCTCCTCCAGCCCGAGTTCGGGATGGGCGTGGATGTCGCGGCGGAATTGCCGTCAGTTCGTCGTGGTAGCGGCGCGCGCGGTCGATCACGTCGTCGGACATGCTGGTTCTCCGGCTTATGTAAGGTTCAAACGCTGGCGGAAGGCTTCGTCGCGCAGGGAAAATTCCTTGCCGGCCAGGTCGTCCGCGGCGCTGGTGCACAGATAGACGATGGCCGCGGCGGGATGCGCCACCGGCGTCAGGTTGTCGCGCGGGATCCTGCTGATCGGGTTGATGCCGGAGGCGCGGATGATCACCTGCATGTCGGTGTCGGTGGTGCCGGGCTGGAAGCCGAACACGCGGATGCCTTGCGCGGCGTGTTCCAGCGCGATGGCACGCGTCAGCATGGCGAGGCCCGCCTTGCCGGAGCAGTAGGCGCTCCAGCCCTCCTGCGGATTGAGCGCGGCGCCGGAGGACACGTTGACGATCGTGCCGCCGCCGGCCGCCAGCATTGGCCGGCAGCACCGCGCGCACGGCGTTGTACGCGCCGACCAGGTTGATCTGGACGTTGCGCGCCCAAGCGGCGGGATCGCTGTCGGCGGTGACTGCGATCGGCTCGATCACGCCGGCGTTGTTGATCAGCGCATCGATCCTGCCGAAGCGCTGCGCTGTCTCGCCGACCAGGCGCCGCACCGCGTTCCATGTCGGAGACGTCGCAGGCCAGCGCTGCGGCCTTGCCGCCGGCGCGCGCGATGGCGGCCGCGACCGCCTCGGCCTGCGCAACGTTGCGCGCGGTCAGCATCACCGTCGCGCCGGCCTTGGCCCAGCGCCTGCGCCGCCGCGGCGCCGATGCCGCGGCTGGCGCCGGTCACGATCACCACCTTGCCCGAAAGTGCCGCCATGGCCCTGCCCTCCCGCGCGCCTGTCGCCGTCGCTTTACGGGACAAGCCGTCCGACCGCAAATTGCCGCACCAAGGACGGGAGGCGACCGGGATGCGCGTATCGACGGTATTGCCGGTGCGGGACTGGCGCGCCTGCGGCCCGGCGGCCCAGGCGGCCGAAGCCGACGGCTACGACTGCGTCCAGAGCAACGAGCTGCGGCATGACCCGTTCGCGCCGCTGGCGTTCGCCGCGCTGGCGACCGAGCGGGTGGCACTGGCCACCTCCGTGGCGATCGCGTTTCCGCGCAGCCCGATGATCGTTGCCAACCATGCCTGGGATTTGGCGCGGCACTCCAACGGGCGCTTCGTGCTGGGTCTGGGCAGCCAGGTGAAGGCGCACAACGAGCGGCGGTTCAGCGTGCCCTGGATCGCGCCGGCGGCGCGGCTGGGCGAGTACGTGCGGGCGCTGCGGGCGATCTGGCGCACCTGGGAGACCGGAGCGAAGCTGGACTTCAAGGGCCAGCACTACAATTTCACGCTGATGACGCCGGAGTTTTCGCCCGGGCCGCAGGGGCTGCCGATGATGCCGATGGCGATGGCGGCGGTGGGGCCGGTGATGCTGAAGACCGCCGCGCGCGTCGCCGACAGCGTGCGGCTGCACGGCTTCGCCACGCGGAAGTATCTGGAGGACGTGGTGCGGCCGATGCTGGCGGCGGAGCTGGCGGCGCGGGCAAGTCGTTCGAGTTGTTCGAGGTGACCGGGCGGTCTACACTGGGAATAGCCGCCATGCAGGTTACGCTGGAAGTTCCGGAAGATCTCGCTCCATTTCTTGGGGAGAATCCCGCGGGTTTGAGCAAGACCGCTTTGGAAGCTCTGGCCCTCGAAGCGTTGCGCTCGGGAAAAATTTCGATCGCGCAAGCACGTCGTCTGCTTGGGATTCGTTCACGTTATGAGATGGACGGCTTTCTAAAAGCCCACGAGGTTTTTCTTCCGCTCACGGTGGAGGATGTCGAGCGCGATGCGGCGGCGGCGCGGGACTTCCGACGTAAATGAATGGTGGTTGTCGCTGACACCTCGCCGATCAATTATCTCGTCCTGATCGAATGCGTCGAAGTGCTTCGCATCCTCTATGGCCGAGTCGTCATTCCAGTCGAGGTCTTCGACGAATTGACGGCTGAAGGCGCGCCAGCGGCGGTCGAGGCGTGGATTCGAGACCGATCCGATTGGATTGAGGTGAGGGAAGTTCCACGGGGAGCCGGTCCGCGGATTGCGGCGAACCTCGACGCCGGGGAGGAAGCCGCCATTCGGCTGGCGCTCATCGAGCGAGACAGTCTTTTGTTGATTGATGAGTCCACGGGCCGCCGGGTCGCGGACAGCCTCGGCGTTCCAAACACCGGAACGTTGGGTGTCCTTTTGGAAGCGGCGTCGGCAGGGCTGGTCAACCTGCGGGTTGCGCTGGAAAAACTGCGGGGAACAAATTTCCGGGTGAGTCAATCGCTGTTTGAGAAGCTGGCCCGGTTATCTCCGGAGTAAACCGCGCCTCCGCTACACTGGTATCAGTCGCATGCCGTCCGAGTCCACCGGCCCCGTCCCGCAAGCCGTTCTGCCTCCCCCCACGCTTGCGCCCGACACTGTCGAGACCACTTACCGCGACCTAGAGACGCGCATCCGCGAAATGCGGCCTAATGAGGATCTCGCGCCGCTCGAAAAGGCGTTTCGTTTCGCCGCCGAACGGCATAAAAACCAACAGCGAAGCTCGGGCGAGCCCTACATGCTCCATCCTCTGCTGGTCACCCGCCAGCTCGCCGACATGCACATGGACATGGTCGCGCTCGAAACAGGTCTGCTCCACGACGTGGTCGAGGACACCTCCGCCACCATCGACGAAATCCGCAAGAATTTCGGCAATGAAGTGGCCGCTTGCGTCGACGGCGTCACCAAGCTGAGCAAGCTGAACCTCGCCTCGCGCGAGGAACGGCAGGCCGAGAGCGTCCGCAAGATGCTGCTCGCCATGGTCAACGATATCCGTGTGATCGTGGTCAAGCTGGCGGACCGCCTGCACAACATGCGCACCCTCGGCCATCTCTCGCCCGAACGCCAGTTGCGCATCGCGCAGGAGACCATGGAGATTTACGCGCCCATCGCGCACCGCCTCGGCATGGGCAAAATTCGTGGCGAACTGGAGGATCTTGCTTTTCAGTATCTGGAGCCGGAAGCTTCGCAAACGTTGCTCAAGGAATTTGAAGCCGCCCGCGCCTCGAACGAAACTTTTTTGGCTGAAATCAAGCACACGGTCGAGGTCCTGCTGGCGCGCGAAAACATCCCCGCACACGTCGACGGGCGCGTCAAGCGGGCCTTTTCCGTATTTCAGAAACTCAAGCGCCAGAAAATCACGCTCGACCAGGTTTACGATCTTCTCGCCGTGCGCATCATTACGGATTCGGTGAAGAACTGCTACGCCGCGCTCGGCGTCATTCATAACGAATGGCATCCCATCCCCGGCAGGATCAAGGATTTCATCGCCATCCCGCGCCCGAATCTCTACCAATCCCTGCACACCTCCGTCATGGGCCCCGGCGGACGCCACTTCGAAGTGCAGATCCGCACCGACGAGATGCACCGCATCGCCGAGGAGGGCATCGCCGCGCACTGGAAGTACAAGGAAGGGCGCAAAGGCGCGGCCGAGGACGACCAGCGCGTCGCCTGGCTGCGCCAGTTGGTCGAGTGGCAGAGAGAGATGGGCGACCCCGGCGAGTTCATGTCCACTCTCAAAGTGGATCTCTACCCGGAAGAGGTTTACACCTTCACGCCCAAGGGCAAGGTGATCATCCTGCCGCGCGACGCCACGCCCATCGATTTCGCCTACGCGATCCACTCCGACGTCGGGAACTCCTGCATCGGCGCCAAGGTGAATGGCCGCATCGTCCAGCTCAAGTATGGATTGCGCAACGGCGACGTGGTCGAGATTCTGACCCAGGCCAACCACCTTCCCAGTAAAGATTGGTTGTCGCTCGTAAAAACCTCCAAGGCGCGCAACAAAATCAAGCACGTCATCAACACCACCGAGCGCGTGAAGGCCATCGAGATCGGCGAAAAATATCTGGAGCGCGAAGCGCGGCGATTAGGCGTCGCCATGAAGAGCGTCACCAAGGCGCAGATGGAATCCGTGGCCGCCGAATACGGGTATTCGAAGATCGAGGACCTTTCGGCCGCGCTCGGCTACGGAAAATATTCGGCGCGCCAGGTGCTGCAAAAGCTCGCGCCGGATCAGATTCCTCTCGAACTTCCCGAGCCCACGCCCGAGCCTTCGAAGCCTTCCACCACGCAGCTCGCGCCCGGCGATCACGACCTGGTGATCAAGGTGAAGGGCATCGACGATCTGCTGGTTTATCGCGCCCCCTGCTGCAATCCCATCCGCGGCGAGGCGATCGTCGGCTACGTCACGCGCGGAAAAGGCGTGGCCGTCCATTCGCTGAATTGCCCCAACGTGCAGAACCTGCTCTATGAGGTCGAGCGCAAAATCGACGTCGAATGGGCGCGCAGCACCTCCGCCCCGTTCCCGGTGAAGCTGACCGTCCTCACCGAGGACCGCCCGGGAATGCTGAGCCAGATCACCACCGCCCTGTTCAACGAACAGACCAACATCCGGAGCCTGGAAACGCGCGCGGACGACGTCCACCAGACTGCGGGCGCCGTCATCGACATGACCATTGAAGTGAAGGACAAAAAACAGCTCGAGCGTATCGTCACCGCGATCCGCAGAATCTCGGGCGTCCGCGATATCGAGAGAGTAAACCCGAAGTGATGGATCCCGAACACATCGCCATTTCCAAATCCAAAGGCATCAAAATCGACTGGAAAGACGGGCATCACAGCGAGTACGCTCTCGCTTACCTGCGCGACGAATGCCCCTGCGCCACCTGCACTGGCGCGCACGGAACCGACCCGCAGAAGACAAATTACTCCGCGCCGCCCAGTCCGTTCCAGATGTACAAGCCCACGTTGAAAATGGTAAGCGTCGAAGAAGTGGGCCACTACGCCATCCGCATCGCCTGGTCGGACGGCCACAGCACCGGCATTTATTCCTTCGATCATCTCCGCAGGATCTGCCCCTGCGCGGAGTGCCGTGCATCGTCCTAAGACGCCAGCGACTCGTGATAGGATTTTTTCATGCGATGCTTGGTTCCCGCCGTCCTGGCCCTGATTGCGTTACCCGTTTTTGCCCAGAAAAGTCCCTGCGACCTGCTCACACAGAGCGAGGCTGCCGCCATCGTCGGCTCCGCCGTGGATAAGCAGGTGTCCCCCACCTCCTGCATCTATAAGGTGAAGGGATCGACCACAGCCCTGCACCTTCGGCTCACCAAGAGCAGCAGCGCTGCCGCCGGCGCGACCAAAGCCAATTTCAGCAAGTCCGGCGTCCCCGTGAAGGACGAGCCCTCCCTGGGCGCGGGCTCCTTTTCGGCGATTTGGCCCAATTCGAACCGCGTCTATGTCATCAAGGGCGATCAGATGCTGAGGATCGACTACGTAACTCCGTCAGGCGGCAAAATTCCCGACACGATGATCGATAAGCTGCGCGCAGCCGCAAAAACCGCCCTCGGCCGTTTCTAGCCGGCATTTCTCCGCGTCCGCACCGAACCGCCATGCGTGGGCATGCGACAGAGAGGTGGGGCGGGCTATTAGCCGGCAGCCTGCTTCCAGCAGGCTTTTCGTTGCTCGAAATAAAAGCCGCCCGGAGGGCGGCTGCCGGCTGATAGCCCGCCCCACATTTGCGGACAGACGCGAAGTCACTACCCCGTTTTGCGCCAGCCCATCTCTCTGTAGTAAGCTAAAAGTTCTGAGATTCTTCAGAAGAATCCACAAGAGGGCATCTGTATGTACGCAGTCATTGAAACAGGCGGGAAGCAGTATCGCGCCACTCCGGGCGAATTCCTGGAGATTGAGTCCATCGCGGGCGATATCGGCTCGGAAGTCGAGTTTAACAAGGTTCTGGCGGTCGTCGATGGCGAATCCGTCCAGGCCGGCTCGGCGGTGAGCGCTGTAGTGAAGGGAACGATCGTCGCCAACGGCCGCGGCGAAAAGACCATCGTCTTCAAGTTCAAGCGCAAAAAGCAGTACCGGCGCACGCAGGGACATCGGCAGGGCTTCACCCGCGTGAAAGTAAGCGAGATCGCATAATGGCACACAAAAAAGGATTAGGCAGTTCTAAAAACGGGCGCGACTCCAATGCGCAGCGGCTCGGCGTGAAGGCCTTCGGAGGCCAGTTGGTTCCCGGCGGCTCCATCATCGTCCGCCAGCGCGGCACTAAAATCAAGCCCGGCGTCAACGTCGGCCTCGGCAAGGACGACACGCTGTTCGCCAAAATCACTGGCGTCATTGAATTCCGCGACCGCGGCCGCATGGGCAAGTTCGTCAACGTCCATCCCCACGTTCCCGAACCCGTAGCGCAGTAAGTTGTTCATCGACGAAGTAAAAATCCTCGTGAAGGCCGGCGACGGCGGCAACGGCTGTCTTGCGTTCCGGCGCGAGAAGTTCGTCCCCCGCGGCGGCCCCAGCGGAGGCGACGGAGGCCGTGGAGGCGACGTCGTTCTGGTCGCCAGCCCCCACCACAACACGCTTCTCCACTTCCGTTTCAACCCCGAACATAAAGCCGAACGCGGACGCCACGGCGAAGGCAGCAATCGCAAGGGCCGCGACGGCGCATTCATCGATGTCCCCACCCCCATCGGCACCGTCGTCTATGACGCCGACACAGGCGAAACCCTCCACGATTTCACGGTAGCCGGCGACCGTTTCACCGTCGCCCACGGCGGCCGCGGCGGCAAAGGCAACGCCCGTTTCGCCACCGCGACCCATCAGACCCCCACCGAGCATGAGGACGGCAAGCCCGGCGAAGAGCGCCGCCTCCGGCTCGAACTCAAACTCCTGGCCGACGTCGGCCTCGTCGGCTTCCCCAACGCCGGTAAATCGACCCTCATCTCTCGGATCTCCGCCGCCCGCCCCAAAATCGCCGATTATCCGTTCACCACCCTCGAACCGAACCTCGGCGTCGTCAGCATGAGCGCCGACCTCGCCAATCCCCAAACCTTCGTCGTCGCCGACATCCCCGGCCTGATCGAAGGCGCGCACGAAGGCCACGGCCTCGGCATCCAGTTCCTCCGCCACGTCGAGCGCACCCGCCTCCTGGTGCACCTGGTCGACGTTTCCGAAGCATCCGGCCGCGACCCGGCTCACGATTTCGAAATCGTCATGGACGAGCTCGAGAGCTTTTCCCACGCCATGATCGAAAAACCCATGATCGTGGTCGCCACTAAAATGGACGCCGCGCAGGACCCGGCGCGTGTCAAGTCTCTCCAGAAAATCGCCAAAAACCGAAAGCTCCCGTTCATGAAAATCTCCAGCGTGACGGGCGAAGGCATCCCCGAACTGAAGCAGGCCATGTGGGACGCGCTCTAGGCCGTCCCGCACTAATAGTTTCCGACGGTCCATGCCGGAGCCAGGAAATCAGACTCGTGGGGCAGGCCCCCGGCCTGCGGCCGACGCCCTCGTCGGCCTGCGCGTGGAAGCCGGACCAGGGGTCCGGCGCGGACGAGGGCGTCCGCCCCACCGTAATCGTTGTTCACGTATTTTCGACGGAGCGGCCCAGGCCGACTTTTCACACGCACTCCCAATCGGGGGGATGCCTCTTGACGACTACGATAGACTCCAATTGAGAGGGCCCCATGTCCATTCGTCCTGTCAGGAAACTCATTAAATCCAAGCCCACGCTCGAAGGCGCCGGCGTCCATCTCCGCCGCGCATTCGGCTTCGGCAACACCACCGACTTCGACCCTTTTCTCCTGCTTGACGATTTCCGCAACGACGTCCCCGAGGATTATCTGGCCGGCTTCCCCTGGCACCCTCACCGCGGCATCGAGACCATCACCTACGTGCTGGCCGGGACCGTCGAACACGGCGACAGCCTCGGCAACCGCGGCGCGATTTCTCCCGGCGACGTCCAATGGATGACCGCCGGCAGCGGCATCATCCACCAGGAAATGCCCAAGGGCGACCACGCCGGCCGCATGCACGGCTTCCAGTTGTGGGGCAACCTGCCGGCCTCGCTCAAGATGACCTCGCCGCGTTACCAGGAAGTGAAAGCGGCCGACATCCCCGAGATCACCGACGACGACGGCACGCACGTGCGCATCGTGGCCGGGAATTTTTGGGGCAAAAACGGCCCAGTCGACGGCGTCGCAGCCGAGCCGGTTTATCTGGACGTCTCCGTCGCTCCAGGACGGCGCAAGAGCCTCCCCGTCGAAACCACGCGCCACGCGTTCGCCTACGTGTTCGCCGGGGGAGGAAAGTTCTGCAACGCGTCGGCTCCGCTCTCGGTGCCCACCGAAAGTGTCGGCTGGCTCGACACCGCTCCTCCGTCGGAAGCCGACAACCGCTCGCTCGTGCTGTTCGACCGCGGCGATGAAGTGGAGGTCCAGGCCGGCGAGGACGGCATCCGCTTCCTGCTGGTTTCCGGAAAACCCTTACAGGAGCCCGTGGCCTGGTACGGCCCGATCGTGATGAACACGCAAAAGGAGTTGCAGGAAGCCTTCGAAGAACTGGAGCGCGGCACGTTCCTAAAAAAGTGAGGAACTGTTCCGTCCGCACGCTCACGCGTGGCGGCTCAGTGCAGACGCTGAACCGCGACCGTCAGGGAGCGGGAGACGCGAAACGCCTACCCCGCAACCTACCTCGACGGCATCCTCGACACCCGAATCCCCAACTTCTGCATCCGGAATTGCAGCGTCGACCTCTTCATCCCCAGCCGCGCCGCCGCACCCTCCGGCCCCGACACCACGCCGTTCGACTGATCCAGCGCCCTGATGATCTGCGCCCGTTCCGTCTCATCCAGAACGCTCTGCATATTCCCGTTCCCGTTCGCCGCCGGCAACGCGATCCTGTCTCCTGAAGTAACGACCCCCGGCTCCACCCGCGACTTCAAATCCGTCAACGACACGTTCAACGAGGGACCCGGCGACAGAATCACCGCCCTCTCAATCACGTTCTGCAATTCGCGAATGTTCCCCGGCCAGTCGTAGCGCACCAACGCCCTCATCGTCTCCGAAGGAATCGAATCGATCCGCTTGTTCATCCGCCTGCTGAACTGCTGCACGAAATGCCGTACAAGAAGCGGAATGTCTTCGGTCCTCTCGCGCAGCGGTGGCACCCGAATCGGAAACACATTCAATCGATAAAAAAGATCCTGCCGGAACTTCTGCTCGTCCACCATGGCGCCTAGATCCCGATTGGTCGCCGCAATCAGCCGCGCATCGCTCCGAATCGTCCTCGTGCCGCCCAGCCTTTCAAACTCGCGCTCCTGTAAAACCCGCAGCAGCTTCGGCTGCAACTCCAGAGGGATCTCGCCGATCTCGTCGAGAAACACCGTCCCGTTGTGCGCCAGCTCGAATCGCCCGATGCGTTGCGAAATCGCGCCAGTAAACGCGCCTCGCTCGTGCCCGAACAGTTCGCTCTCCAGCAGCCCCGTCGGAATCGCCGCGCAATTCAGCTTCACAAACGCATTCTTTCCGCGAGCGCTCAAGTTATGCAGAGCTCTTGCCACCAGCTCCTTGCCCGTCCCCGTATCGCCGTATATAAGAACCGTCGAATCCGTCGGCGCGACCGTTTCAATCTGGCTCAGCACCGTCCTGAGCGCGGCGCTCTGTCCGATAATTTCCTCGAACTTCAGCTCGTTTCGAATCTCGTTCTCGAGATAAACGTTCTCCTGCGCCAGCCTGTCTTTTAATTCCGCAATCTGCCCGTATGCCAGCGCATTCTCGATCGCCAGCGCCACCTGGTTCGCCACCTGCCCCAGAAACTCGACGTCGTCGCTGGAAAACGCGATGTCTTCCACGCGCCCCAGGCTCAAAATGCCCAGCATCTTGTTTCGTCCCGCCAGTGGCAGATGACAGATGGAGCGAATCCCCTCCGTCTTCGCCATCTGGGCGTCTATGTCGCCATAGCGAAGATTCAACGGCCGCCCCGTTTCAAACACCGTCGTCAGGCTGGACACGCCTTCAATCGGCACCGGTACTTCGTCCGCCGCTGCCTTGCCCTCCGGAAAATCGAGTGCGTACAACTGGAACGTTGTCCCGCTTTTTTCCGGCAGAATCACCGCCACGCCGTCGCACTGCATCACCTGCCGGATGCTCGCCGAAACTTCTTTCAGCAAATCGCGCAGCTCCAGGTTCGCCATCACCCGGTTCGATAGATTCAGCAGCAGCTTCAGCCTCTCGCCCGCCCGTTCCGACGCTTCGAAGTTCAGCGCGTCGTCGGTCGCCAGCGCAATCTGATCTGCTACCAGCGAAAAGAACAGCACGTCTTCGTCGGAATACGCGTCCACCATTTCGCTGGCGATGCACAGGCTCCCCAGCCTCCTGTGTTTGGTCGTCAAGGGGATCGCACACGCCGACCGGATCCCGAACGACCGGAACATCGTCATCATCGCTGGAAACAGCGTTTCGCGCTCCGTGTCGCGCACCACCAGCGGCTGCTGGTTTTGATAAACCCACCAGGCGAGAGTATCCTCCGGAGCCAGTTGCACCGACTCCGGACTCGGGTGCGAATGGACAATGCAGTGATGAAAGTGAACCTTCCGCGCCGCTTCGTCGAACTGCACGATCCCGTCAAACGGCAGCACGCCGCGCAGCTCGCACGTCAGCAGGTCGAACAGTTCTTTCGGATCGCGATGCCCGCGAATCGCCTGCGCGATGCGGATCAGCGCGCGGTACCGGGCGCTAATCGACCTTGCGAGTAAAGCAGGTTGCTCCGCTACCAGCCCCATATATCTTCCTTAGATGCGCCCGCGCCGTTTTCGGATGCGACGAAATATCTGTCCGCCCAAGTGTCGGCATTTCGCCAGCATTTGGGCCGCCTTCGGCACCGTACCCGCTGCATTTTCAATCGCATCCCGATGGCATGCAAAATGCCTCTTCATCGGCATGCGTACCACAACAATCCTCACAATCCTGCTGGCCTCCGTGCCGGCTTTCGCTCAAGAAGAATACTCGAAGCAGGAGGTCTCGGTGCAAGCCGTAGGCAGCTTCGTCAAAAGCACCTGGGACAAAGGTGTCGAGCAGACCGCCACAAACAGCGGCGGAGTCCTCGCCAACTACCGTTACTTCTTCAACAAGAACAACGGCGTCGAAGTCAATTACGCCTTCACCGCCAACACCCAGAGCTACAGCGGCCTAGGCGGCGTCGACACCCGCAATAACGAAGTGTCCGCGGCCTACGTCTTCCGGATGCCTCTGAAACATTTCACGCCGTTCGTGTTAGCCGGCGCCGGCGGCCTGGTCTTCGACCCGAAGGATTTCGCCGGAGCCAGCACCCAAACCCGCGCCGCGTTCGTCTACGGCGCCGGAGCCGACTATAACCTCGGCCCCCATGTTTTCATGCGAGCCGAATACCGAGGCCTGGTCTACAATTCCCCCAACTACGACATCTTCAACGGCCTCGACCGAATCACCCACCGAGCCGAACCCAGCGTAGGCTTCGGCTACCGCTTCTAAAAATGGGGACAGCCTACTCTGTCCCAAGGCGCCACGATCCGCGAGCGAACGCTCCATCCCAAGCCGCCGGTGGACAGAGCGGGCTGTCCCCATTTTTCGCCCTACCCCCCAAACGCAAACAAATTCCCCACCGACCTCACATAAATCATCTTCCCCACCACCGCCGGCGTTGCAATCATCTCCTCCCCGATCTCATTCCTGGCGAGCACCTTCAACTCGTCCGAATCCGCCGCAATCACCGTAACTACCCCCTCCGACGAAGCAAAATACACACGGCCGGCTGCCGCTATTGGCGAAGAAAAATACGGCCCTCCAGCCCCCACCCGAGCCCGATAAATAATCTTCCCCGTCGCCGCATCGAGACAAGTAACCACCCCTCCGTTCCTCATCAAAAAAATCCGCCCCCGGTACAACAGCGGCGAAGGAACCTCAGGAATCGAATTATTCTCGCGCCACATGACCTTCCCATCCTTATCGCCAGCAGCCCGTGATCCGTTGCCATCGTGGCCACCCGATTCCGAAAAGCCTCCCACTCGGCCTCTTCAATCACGCCGTTCCTGTTTCGGTCCACGCTCCGGAACGCCACAAAATTCTGCGAATTGGGAATCGCGTCCAACCCCGGCCGCGACGTGAATTTCAAATCGTCCGGAAATTCCTCACGGCTGACCGACCCATCGCCGTCCTTGTCGTACTTCTTCACCAGCGCCGCGTAATCCGGCAGCGCCGGCCTCTGGTCGCCTTCGCCCAGGTTGTTCCAGGTACTCACATACACCACATCGTCGGACGCGACAGGCGTGCTCGCTCCCGAAGTGTTTTCGGGCATCGACCAGGCGCGCACTCCATCCGCGATGCGGTAACCCTCAATCACCCCCGCCCGATGCAGAATCAACTGATCGTGCCAGACGATCGGCGTCGAATAACTCTCCACGCGCCCGGTCGCCGGATACATCTGCTTCCAGACTTCCTTGCCCGTCTTGCGATCGACCGCCAATAAGTACCCGCCCGACATCGCGTCGTGATTGACAATCACCAAATCCCCGGCCAGAACCGGCGAAGCCCCGCTGCCATGATGCGTCCTCGGCATCGCCAGCGGCAAAGTCCACAACGCCTCCCCGTCATGCGAAAACGTCATCAGCCCATACGATGAAAAATACGCGTAAACCCGCTCTTTATCCACCGCCGCCGACGCAGTAGCCGGATTGCTCACCACATGCGTCTCTTCAAACTGAGTGACGGGCGCCGTATGCCGCCAAAGAATCGCGCCATTCTTTGCCGACAAACAAACCAATTCCAATTTCTTATCGAACGTCGTTAGAAAAATGTGGTCGCCCCAAACCACCGGAGAAGAATGCCCGACCGGCAAAGCTGTCTTCCACTTCGCCGTTCCAAACGTCACCGGCGGCACCGCATCGGCATCCGCCACGCCCGACCCATTCGGCCCGCGAAACTGCGGCCAATTGGCCAGAGCCATCAGCAGACAAATAACCCACATTGCCGGATTGTACCGAAAAAATGGGGACAGCCCACTCTGTCCCATGGCGCCACGACCCGCGGGTCAACGCTCCCCTGTACGCCGCCAGTGGACAGAGCGGGCTGTCCTCATTTTTTTACTGCTCCGCCACCAACGGACTCGCCTTATCAATCACAATCACCTTCATCGGCCTCTTCTGCGATTCGAACCTCACCCCCATCTGCCTCTCCGCCGCCTCAAAAAACGTCAGCCCTCCGGGATCCCTTGCCGCCCCGTCATTACTTGCGCCAGCCGCCGGAGCCTGCGGCGTCAGCCTCCCCTTCGGAGTCCAACTCAAATCGAAATTATACGCATCGGTCAAACCCGTCTCATCCACCACCGAATGATCCAGATATCCGCCCGCGTAACGATGAAACTGTTCCCCGAACTGCGCCATCGTCGTCGCCTTGCACGACCAATGGATCAGCTCGTTCACGTATCCCCCCGGCTTGCATCCCGGAGCCGTCCCAGCCTCCGCCTTCTCCATCTTCAAGCCTTTTTTCGAAACCGTCATCACCCACACCGCCACCTGCTGCTCTTCCTGGTGCGTCTCCAGTTTGAACTGATCGATAAACAGGTTCCGCAGCATCACCTTCAGTGCGTCGATCGAAACCTCGGTCGGAGGCTTGGCCACGATGCTGTAGCGGTCCGATTCCAGAAACTTCGGAACTCCCACGATCATGTTCTCGTCGACATCGTAAACAAACGGCAGCAGATCCTTGATCGAGATCGCTTGAATATCGATCCTTCCTCCGGGCTTGAACCCTCCGCTCTGCTTCATGCCCGGCGGGCTTTTCTTGATCACCGCGACCTCGAACTCGGTGGCCGTCACCTTCAGTTTTTCCTCGACGCCCGGAGCATTCGGCGTCGGCGTCTCATTCACGCTGTCGATGGCCATTGCCGGCAATGGCGCTTTCTTTTCTTCGAACTTCAACCCCAGTTGCCTTTCGGCCGCCTCGAAAAACGAAGTCCCTTCGTGCTTCTGGTCCAGCACGCCGCGCCCGGTCCAGCGGATCGAAAAATCGAAGCCACCCTTGAGCCCCGTCTGATCCACCACCGGATGCGTCAGGTACCCGCCCGCATACTGATGAAACCGCTCGGCGAACGCGGCCATGCTGATGTTCTTGCAGTCCAGGATAATCGTGCCGTCGTCGCCGCCGCCGCTTTTCGGCTCGCATTCCGAATCCTCGCCTTCTGGAGCCTCCTTCATCATGACTTTCTTGCCGGCGGTCATCACCCAGGCCGGCAGAGGCTTGTCGGCGGTATGAAAGACGAGTTTGAAACGGTCCACCAGCAAGGCCCGCAGCATCAGCTTCATGATCTCATCCGAAGAGCCTCTCCGGCCCTTGGCGACCACGTCATACTGGTTGAAACCAATCCACTTCGGCCCGCCCATAATCATGTCGTCGTCGATTCCGTACGCGAACTGGATCAACTCGGAGAGACTGAATCCTTGAAATTCCATGCGTCCGCTGCCTGGAATAAAGCCACCTTGCCGTACGGTGCCGGGTTTCGAAGCATGGACATCGGCGAGATCGAACTTTTGCGCGAAGGCCACGAAGGAAAAGAGCGCGAGAAGGGCTATTTTCATAGCAGCTTAGACGCCGCGGGGATCCTTTTTGTTCTGCTCTACTTTCGCTTTTACCGTCCGCCGGTCGATTTTGAGGCAGTGGGATCCCCGCCCTCACGGACGGGGTTATAACCCCTGGCGTAAGCCTGGGGACTCTTCCGGTAACGACATGACCGTAGACACACCGTAAAGCCCCATGCGTCAGCTTGGGGCTATTACGATTTCCAGTGAAAGCCACAGGCTGACGCGTGGGGCTGGCACGCCAACAAATCTTGCGGTCGCAGCACTAGTCCCAGTGATTTCAACAGCGTCTGAGCTGACCGCTCCCGAAGGTCGCGGCTCCAAAAAAAGTCGAATTTGCCATGGTGCGCATGGAGCCGCGACCACCAGGAGGATAGCCGCTTTTGGAATGACCACGAAGCCCGCTAGGTCACACGCGCCGGCGCTCCGGCCAGGGTCAGCTCGGTCCCGGGCTCGGAATTCGGTGTCCGCACGTACGCCATGGCGACCACTTTGCCGAGCGCGGGGGAAAGCACGGCCGAGACGATTTCTCCCGCGTCGGCGCCGGCCGCTTGGAGTTTCGTCTTTGCTGGAGGAACGTCCTGCGAGTCGATTTCCACCCGCCGCAGGATGCGATGGATCTGCGCCCGGCTGCGGACACGCTCGACAATTTCCTGACCCAGGTAGCATCCCTTGTTGAAATGGACGGCCTGCAACTGGTTGGTTTCCTGCACCAGGAAGCGTTCGGTAATCTCATCGCCATAGCGCGGGCGGCCGTTTTCGATGCGGACGATGGTCGCGTCTTCATGCGTGGCGGCGACGGCGCCCGCACCTTCGATGCCCGCGATGAGGCGCGGCTTGTCGTCGATCGCGGTGAAGATGAAAAATCCGCCGGCGCCAGTGGAATCGACGTGTGCGACGGTCCTCGGGCCCCAGGCCGCCGTGGAGTAGGGCGTCTCGGGAGCGGGCGCGCCGAGCTCGCCGAGAATGGCCGCGGCTTCCGGCCCTTCTAGGGCGATGGTCGCGACCGAATCGGTCTCGTCCACGAGCGTGACGTCGTCGGCGATGATGTAGCGGTCCAGGTGTTCAAAGATCTTGTGGCGCGTCTCCGGCTCGGTATCGAGCAGAAAATGATCTTCCATGCAGAACAGATTCACGTCGCCGAGGATGCGGCCCTGGGCATTGAGGAAAAACGCGTAGCATCCTTCGCCGGGCTTCAACTGCTGGACATGATTCGTGGTCATGGCGTGGAGCAGCCGGGCGCGATCGTCGCCCGACGCGCGGATTTTTCCCCGCGCCGAAAGATCGAGCCAGACGGCGTGGGAGCGGAGGGCGCGGTAGCCTGGCGTGGTCATTTTAGAGACAGCGACAGCCAGCGCAGCCAGCCGGAGATGGCGATCACGATCGCTCCCGAGATGACGATTCCGGTCAGCGACCTGGTTTTTCCACGATAGAGTATTGTCGCGGCAAAGATATGGAGTACGAGCAGAATCTTGATTCCGAACCACATTTGATAGTGCGGCGGGTACGACGCCTTGCTCAGAAAATTGTAGGTTCCCGAGATGAGGATTCCACCGATGGCGGCATAGGCCATTGGCTTAAATCCCTTGGCCAGTTCCCCGGCCGCGAACCGGGCATAGAAAATTCCACCCAACAGCACCACGACCGAGGCGATGTGCAGCCAGCGCATGCTTACGTGCAGAAGGCGTCCATCTCCGAGTATACCGCACCCAGAAAGTGTCCATACTCCGAGTATATTTGAAGTGTGATTCACGAGATTCTTCCCGTGGGCGTGTTGCAATGCAACTGCTCGATTTTCGGAGACGAGCAGTCGCGCGAAGCGATCGTGGTCGACCCGGGCGACAACATCGACCGCATTCTGGCGGTTCTGGCGCGCCATTCGCTGAAGGTGAAGGCGATTGTGATTACGCATGCGCATATCGACCACATCGGCGGGGCGGCGAAATTGAAGGCGGCCACGGGCGCGCCGGTGTATATGAACGCCCGCGACCAGGAGTTGTACGATCATCTGGATGTCCAGGCGTCGTGGCTGCAAATGAAGACGCCGGAGAAGACGTCGATCGACACGGAGGCGAGGGAGGGCGATACGCTCGAGCTGGGCAACGCCGTTTTCCATGTGCTCGATACGCCGGGACACACGCAGGGCAGCATCTCGCTGTGGATTCCCTCGGAAAATAAACTGATCGCGGGCGACACACTGTTTCGCGACAGCATCGGACGGACGGATCTGCCGGGTGGAGACGGACGGCAGATCCTGCGGTCGATTCGGGATAAGTTGCTGAGTTTGCCGGAGGACGCGGTGGTGATCGCCGGGCATGGCGAGTCAACCACAATTGGGCGGGAGAAGGCGCGGAATCCTTTTTTGCGAGGGCTGTAGAACCTACAAGGCGCGCTGGCGCGTCAACTCCGCAATCACGCTGGCGACCAGTTCCTTGGCGTCGTTGATGCATTTGCTCACGATCTGAATGTCCATCGCGGGCTTGCCCGGCTGCCGCGCGCTCTGGCAATACACACCATGCTGGCCCACCAGGACCAGGGCGTCGGTCAACAGGTCGAGCGTCACGGCCAGCCGTCCCCGTTCGAGGCCCATGCGGAACTCATTCTCTTCGAGGGTCTGCTTGCGATCTTGATAGACGGACATCCCTTCATTCTCTCACCTGGAACCGCTGCTTCCAGGCCAGGAAAGGCGACTCGAAGAATCGCCAGGAGAGAGCCGCCGCGGCGAAGCTGGCCGCCAGCGTGATGGGGACCGATAGCGGAGAATGGGTCTCGATATTGCCCAGGAATTTTCGAGCTGCCCAGGATGCCGGTTCGTGCAGCAGATAGAGTCCGTAAGCAATCTGCCCTGTGTAGACCAGCGCGCGCCGGCGCAGGATTCGGCTGAGTGCGCTGGCCGGAGAGCGGAGAACCCAGCAAAGCAACGTGGCGCAGGTGAAATCGACGGCCGAATAACCGACGGAGCGCATCCAGGGATCGTAAGCCGTCGCGTCGGGCTGATGGCGGAGAGCCGCAAGAAATATTCCCGCGGAGGCCGTCGCGCCAATGAGGAAAGCGAGGCGCGCGTGGGAGGCCTGCGGCAGAGCACCCGAGCGAAAGGCGACGGCCAGGAGTCCGCCCATCGCCAGCGCATCCATCCGGCAGGGCATCAGGGCGTAACCGGCAACCGCGCTGTGAGGCGCGAACAAGACCATCGCCGAACGCAGCACCGGAGCAGCCACGGCGCAGCCAACCAGAAAACGCTTCAGATTTTCCGTCGAAAGCAACGCCACCGCGAGCGGGAAGAAAAGGTAGAATTGCTCCTCGACTTGCAACGACCACAACGTGGCGAAGGAGAGCACCGGCGGCAGGTGATTCATCCAGGCCGCGCGAAAATTTCCCAGGTAGACGAAGAACCAGCCGACGCCTCCCCAGGCCTTCATGGCTTCCCACGACGCGTGATCCGATCTGAAGACGGCGACCGCCGTGAACAGGCCGAGGCAGAGGTAATAAAGAGGAAAAATGCGCAGCGAGCGGCGCGCGAGGAAATTCCGGTAGCCGTGTTTTCCCCGCACGGTATTCAGCAGAATACCGGTGATCAAATAGCCGCTGAGGACGAAGAACAGGTCGACGCCCATCCATCCCGACTCGCCCACAAAGCTCGACCAGTGGCCTTTGGGCCAGGAGTGGTGCAGGATCACCGGGAGAATCGCCAGGGCGCGCAACCCGTCGAGTTCCAGGATTCGCGACGGCGCGCGGGCTGGGACGACGGACGCGACGGGCGCCGGCGAGATGGCGGCCGCGCTCATTGTACTGTCCAACTTCCCTGGTACACGAAGCCGGAGTTGGTGTTCGGCTCATTGGCCTCCAGGTAAATGCTTCTCGCGCCGGAGAAGGCGGGCTTGTAGAAAACCAGCTGGATGGAGAACTGAATCGTGGTTCCCACCACGTTCATGACCGTGTAGCCGACTGCGCACTGGCTGTTCAGCAGATTCGACGAGGAGCCGACCCCCTTGGTGCTGAGCGTGGTATTGCCCGTGTTGTCCCACAGCCCGATGGTCGCGTTGGTGCGGTTGTAGACCAGGTAGCAGGCGTTGGCGATGTCGGTGGGCGCGCCGGCCGTGAACAGCATGGTCATCCCGCTGAGATTTGTCTGGGACGACGAATCGCTCACCGTGAACAGGAACGTCCCGGTTGTGCCGGCGCCGCTGTTGGGCGACACGGAAACAGCCGAGGACGCGCCGCCGGTGACGGTCCAGCCGCCGACGGTGACCCATCCCGAATTGGTCACCGCCTCGGACGCGTAGAGATACGTATTTTTCGCGCCGAAAAAGGTGGAATTGAAGGTCAGATCGAGCGTGACGATCACCTGCGTTGCGCCGACGATCACGGTGCTGTTCAGGGCGTTCATGGTGCATTGGCTGTTGGTGGCGATGCCCGCGGTACCCGGGGTAAACGGCGTCTGCCCGTTCGCCGGATTGTCGTAGGTAAGCGAAATGGTGTTGCGGACCCCGTCCCAGATCAGGTAACAGGCGTTCATGGTGTTGAAGGTTCCGGCGAACAGAATCGCCGCGCCGGTGAGGTAACTGGCGCCTCCAACATCCGAGACAATGAAGCTGAATCGCTCAGCTGGACCGGAGCCGGAGCTGGGAACAGCGGAAGTGGCCATCGGCGCACCGCCGGTCTGCGACGCGTAAGTGCCTTCTTGCACCCAACCGGTATTGGTAGCCCCCGCCGCGGCATACATATAGATATTCTTCGGGCCCGTGAACCCGCCTTTAAACGTGACCGAGACGGTGAGGATCAACGAAAGGCCGCTGACCGCGGTTTGGGTTCCGCCGTTGATGATGCACTGGCTGTTCTGAAGCGTGTTGGGAGAGCCCAGCGGCACCGAACTCGAACCCGAGCCGCTATCGGAGATCAACGCAACTGTATTTTGCGTCAGGTCGACCACCACCCAGCACGCGCTCGAGTAGGTCAGGGAGCTGTTGAATAGAAACGCGACCGCGGTGAGGCTTTGCGCGTAAACCGTGTCTCCGTAGACAAACGTGAACGTCGTTCCCGAACCGCTGTTGGCGTTCGGCGTGACCGAGTTGACGGTCGGCTGTCCGGAGGGGACGGTTACGGTGTAGGTCCCCTCGGAGAGCCATCCGGTGATCGAGCTCGCGTCCCCGGCCTGAAGGTAGACCGTCTTGGCGCCGGCAAACGCAGGCTGGTAGGTGAGGGAAAACGTGACAGTGAGGGTAGTGCCGGACACGACGGCCGAACTTCCGATGCCGTTCAGCGCGCATTGGTCGTTTTCGATCGTGGCTCCGCCCGGAGGAACCGTCCCCAGTACGGCGGTCCCGGAGTCGGTATAGAGCGAAAACAGGTTCATGCCCGGGTTGTAATTGACGTAGCATCCGGAGCCGGTGGACGCGCTGGTATTCACCAACAGCGCGGCGGTGGTGAGGATCGATCCGCCGCCCGTATCGGCATACACAGCCGTGAACGTAACCGCGCTGCCCGTGCCCGAGGTGGGCGACACGGACGTGACCGAAGGAGTAGTGGGCGGCAGCGCAGTCACGCCCAGCCGCAGAATCCACCCGGTGCTGGAGGCCGCGGTGGTCGATTGGATGGGTATAACCAGGGGCAGATTCTGGGAACTGGTCTGCCCGCCGGCGAAAATATTGGCGTTAGTGTCGAGCGCGATCGCGTTGAGGGAGTCCGATCCGGAGCCTCCATAGTAGGTCGAGAAGAGCAGACCGTTGCCGGCAAAATTGAATTCGCTGACGAAGGCGTCGGTGACGCCTCCGAACGCCGCCTGCACGGGACTAGCTTGCGGGAAATTCACCGAGGAAGTCCATCCGGCGACATAAGCGTTGCCCGCCGCATTGACGGCAATCGCCGACGCCCAGTCCGACACGTCGCCGCCCAGATAGGTGCTGTAGACGAGAGCCGAGCCGGCGGCGGTCATTTTGGTGACGAACGCATTCTGCTGCCCGTTGAGGGCGCTTTGAAACGCACCGTTGGTCACCGGGAAGTTGACGGAGTTGGTGACGCCGGCAATATACGGGTTTCCGGCCGAATCGAGCGCGATCGCGTTGCCCTGCTGTAGCGTTCCTCCGGTTCCGCCCAGATAAGTACTGAAGGCGACCGTCCCGTGTAGCCGATCTTGGTCACGAAGGCGTTCTGCGTCCCGGCGAGCGAGGCCTGCAGAGGCGATACGACGGGGAAATTCGACGAATTGGTCCCACCGGCGACGAAAATGTCGCCCAGCGAATCGACCGCGATGCCTCCCGCGTGCTCGTTGCCGACACCCCCGAGAAACGTGCTGAAGGCATAGCCTCCGGCGGGGGTGAGTTTCGTAATGAAGGCGTCGGTGTTGCCGCCGATGGTGACTTGCGTTCCGTTCTTGGTGGGAAAATTCGCGGATTGCGTGTCGCCCGCGATGTAGGCGTAGTAACTTGAATCGACCACGATGGCCGTGCCCACTTCCCAGGTGGTCCCGCCCAGATAGCCGCTATACAGCAGCGAATTCCCCGTCGCGTTCAGCTTCAAAACGAACGCCGTGGTGCTGCCGCCGATGGTCGCGCGGTTCGACGATACCAGCGGAAAATTGGACGACGTTGTCGAGCCGGTGACGTAGGCCTGGCCGAGATGATCCACCGCGATGGCCGCCCCTTTGTCATCGGCCTTGCCGCCAATGTAGGTAGCGTAGAGCAGCCCCGTGCCCGCCGCGCTGATTTTCGCGACGATGACGTCGACGCCGCCCGCGTTCGCCGCCTGGTAGGCGCCGTCGATGGGAAAATTCAGCGCGTCCGTCCAACCGGTGACGTACAGGTTGGCGCTGGAATCGAGCGCGACGCCCATGATAGCGGTAGTGCTACTGCCTCCCAGGTAGGAACAATATGAAATCGTCGGGTCGATGACCAAAGGATGGGAAGCGTCGTAGGAGCCGATCTCGAAGCCGACCGTGTGTTCATCGAGAAGCCGGTATTTCCCGGTGATCGTGACGCGGCGGGCGCCGATTTGCTGGTAAATCCGCGGCGCGTCTTCTTGGAACAGATCGCCCGAGATCAGGTTGCCACGGGCGTCGATCGCGACGGGCTCGGAATACTCGAGCCGGATGAGGTTGGGGTCCGCGCCGGAGGCCACCAGGAACTCCGACTTCACCTGGCGGCCGATACCGCCGTAGGTCATGTCGATGCCGGGATAGAGGCCCCGATAGATGACCTTGGAATAAGAGGGTAAGTCGGTTTTCCAGGCGTCCGTGCCCAGAAAAAAATTGATTTTTGCCGCCAGAGGGTCCAGCCCGGCGATGGAAACGGAGGGATTGGCGCCGGCGAATCGCACGCGCACTTCGCGACCGTGGACCCGAAAAATCGCGTCGCCCGCACGGAAGCGAGCTGTAAGATCCGGCGTTTGAACAATATACTGGACCGACGGATCGGTCAGGCCGGCATTCGGAAAGAAAAAAAGCGGCAGCGCGGGGCCCGGCTGGTTCGCTGAAAATCCCGGCACGACAGCCAGGAACAGCGTCGCGAGAATAAAACGCATTCGATCTTCTGCTAAAGAAGTTCGGAATGCGGGGAAAATTCTTATATAGGCCCGATTTTAAATGGGGATAGACAAAATGGGATTCGTGTTCCTTTTCGATTTTCGGCCGGGGCTATGTTGCGGTCGAGGCTCGCTTTGCTCGAGTTCTGGCTTATGCCAAAGCTGCACAGATGGCTTGGCCAGCCGGAAATTTCCTAGCGTCGCGTCAGCTTCGATTGCCCTTCGACGGGGGAAATCCGACGGGGAAATCGGTGACAGACGGAACAATTTGCGATTTTTGACAGTAGAAACACTCGGAAATCGCAAATTGTTCCGTCTATCACCGTTTCTTCCGATTCTTCTCGTGTCGAGACTGTTCTCGACGCCTGACACCATGCGTGAAGGCCACGCTAAAATAGGGAATTCATGCGTCAACTATTGGACGGGAAGACGGCGCTCATCCTGGGCGTCGCAAATCATGGAAGCTCTCACGATGAGTTGC
>CAVVNE010000139.1:0-31852 GCA_963749245.1 Bryobacterales bacterium | reverse complement strand
TGTTGTGCACGCGTAGATTACGTATTGCTATAGAAGAAGAGACAGACAAGGAAGCAATGCACGTTTTGCCCCAACCGCGCGTCAATTCTCGTAGATGGCTAGCGGTGTATTATCGGTTTGGGATATGAGCGAAGCTCCCGGGTCGACCAGATTTGACGCCGCGCCGCTGTCGTCGGAGCATCAGACGCGCTTCGTCGAGCAGAACATGCGGCGCGTGTTCCTGCTGATTTACCGGATGGTGGGCAACGTAGCCGATGCGCAGGATCTGACGCAGGAAGCGTTCATCAAGGCCCTGCAGCGGCAGGATCAGTTGAAGGACCTGGAAAAGGCCGCGCACTGGCTGTCGCGCATCGCGAGCAACACGGCCATCGATTTTCTGCGGCGTATCGGGACGCGTCAGTTTTTCGGACATCGATGAGATGCTGAGCCGGTGACCAGCGCTCACGAAAACAATCCGGAGCAACTGGTGCTGCGCGGCGAGCATCACGCGTACCTGGAAGCGGGATTGAATTCGCTCACCGGACGGGAGCGGACGGCGCTGCTGCTGCGCGACGTGGAAGGGCTGCCGGCCGAGGAAGTGGCGGCGCAGTTGAATTGCTCCAAGGCGACGGTGCGGTCGCATATCGCCAACGCGCGGGTGAAGCTGCGCAGGTATCTCGACAGGCCGAAAAAAAGAGGCATCGCATGAACGGGCACGTGAAAGAGACGGATCTGGCGTTATACGCGTCGGGCGATGTAAGCCTGTGGCAGCGCGCGGCGATCCATCTGCACGTCCGGCGGTGCGAGCGGTGCCGTGAAGTTGTCGGAGAATTCCGCACGGACACAAAAGCTCTGCGCGAGGCATCGGCGGGGCTGCCGGAGGGCTTGGACTGGCCGAGGCTTTCGGCGGAGATGACGGCGAATATTCGCGTCGGCCTGGAGGCGGGCGAATGTGTGGCGCCCAGAAAATCGCGAAGGGCGATTCCCGCGACGATTCCGCAGCGGTGGCGTCCGGTGGCGCTGGCCTCGGTGGTGGCGACTGTGCTGACGGTGATGCTGGCGGGCGCCTGGTGGCTGAATGTTCCGGCGCAGGACACGCAGGCGCTGAACCGCGCGATGCATTCGATCCTGCACGGGCGGTCGGCGATGTCGGATGAACGCGGCGCGGTGATCGAAGCTTCTTCAGACGGAATCGAACTGCGCAAGGACGGCGGCGCGCTGGGCGTATCGCAGGATGCGGCTCGGCTGATGACGGTTTCGGTGAGCACGCAGGGATCGGCCAGCGCGCATTACGTGGATCAGGATACGGGGCAGGTGACGATTACGAGTGTGTATGCGCAATAACATCGTCATTCTCGGGCTGACAGCGATCTCTGCGATGGCGCAGACGCCGGGGCGCAAAATCGATTTTCCCGTGGATTCGCCGATCACGGCGGTTTCGTCGGATTGGAGTGAGACGAAGGCCACGCCTCGCGGCGGCGCGTACGTGCTGGACGTGCACGCGATCCTTTCGCTGCGCAATTCCAGCCAGAAGCGGATTCGCGGAGTGATGCTCGCGGTGCAGGCGCAGGAAGTGATGCCGGGCGGCAAGGGATCGGTTTCGGTGCCGAGCCTGGACGTCGGGCCGGGCGAGGCCTTTCCGCTGCGCATCGATCTGCCCTGCTGTGTCCTTTGGGCGCGGGCGGGCCGATGGTGGAAGTGAAGCTGGACGGAGTGCTGTTCGACGACCTGACGTTCTATGGCTCCGACCGGTTGAATTCGCGCCGCAGGATGACGGTGTGGGAACTGGAAGCCCGGCGCGACCGCAAGTATTTCAAGACGCTGCTGGAGACGGCCGGCGGCGAAGGTTTGCAGAAGGAGATTCTGGGCAGCATCGCGCGGCAGGCGGACCGGCCGTCGACGGGCGTGCAGATGGTGCGCGGGCGCGCCACCAACACCGATCCGGAGCGCGAGGTGCAATTTGCATTCCTGCATATGCCGGATTCGCCCGTGGATCCGACCAGCGGGACGGCGCGCATCGCGGGCAACGAAGCTCGCGCGCCGCACATCAATATTCAGAATCGCTCCGAGCGCGCGGTGAAGCATTTGGAGCTGGGCTGGATTGTGAAGGATCAGCAGGGCCGCGAGTTTCTGGCGGCGTCGATTCCGTCGGATGTAAGCCTGGCGCCGGGCACGTCCGGCTTGGTGACCCAGGATACCGCGCTGCGATTTTCCGACCGGACGCAGGTGGACGGCATGACGGGATTTGTCTCGAGCGCGGAGTACGCGGATGGATCGTACTGGATTCCGACGCGGGGCGAGTTGAACGATCCGAAATTGCGAGGGATCGTCGCGCCGTCGCCGGAGGAGCAGAGGCTGTTGCAGATCTATCGCAAGAAGGGGCTCAACGGGTTGATCGCGGAGTTGAAGAAGTTTTAGAGGATCGGAATTAGCCGCTGATGAACACGGATAAACGCGGATCATGGACTTTGAAATTTCTCCTTCGGAAGTGAAGCGCAGATTAGACGCGGGCGAAAAGGTTCATCTCATCGACGTGCGCGAGCCTAACGAGTTTGCCATCGCGCGCATCGAAGGCAGCGAGTTGATCCCGATGCAACAAGTGCCGGGCGAATTGCAGACGCTGGAAGGTCGCGCGGATGAGGCGCCTCTGATTGTCTTCTGCCATCATGGCGTGCGGAGTCTGAACGTCGTCAATTGGCTGCGCGGGCAAGGGCTGGAGGCTTGTCAGAGCATGGCGGGTGGGATTGACGCCTGGAGTTTGTCAATCGATCCGTCGGTGCCGCGGTATTAGGACGTCGACTGAAGTCGACGCTGCAAGCCGAAGAGGCTACGGAAAAAGTCGTTCGACAGGCGAAAGCACCTATCCCACCTGGCTGAAAGTGCTCGATTTGCTTTGGTGGGGCAGGCGGTTCCGCCTGCCAATTGTGGCGTGCAACGACTTTTCCGCAGCCTCTGAAGCTCACGCCACCCCGTTTCAGCGGGCTTTGATTCCTGCGCCGGGTTTTACGCCTTCTACAATCTTTCCGTCGCGCACCACTAGCACTCCGTTGACCAGAACGAACGGGATTCCTTCCGAGTATTGATTTGGTTTTTCGAACGTCGCTTTGTCGATCACACGGGCCGGGTCGAAAACGGTGATATCGGCGTCGGCTCCGATTTTGATTCTTCCTTTTGTGGAAAGATTCAGGCGGTTGGCGGGGAGAATGGTCATTTTGCGGAGAGCGGCCATCAGCGTGAGCGCCTTTTCCTCACGCACGTAGTGGCCGAGCACTCTCGCATACGTGCCTGCGCCGCGCGGATGGCCGGTGCCGTTAAAAATCATGCCGTCGCTGGCGACAATCACGTCGGGCGCGGCCATGGCTTCGCGCGCGGCTTCTTCGGGGATGGAATGAAGGATCACGAAGCCTCCGTCTTTGCGATATTTCGCGAAGGTCTGGGCGGTGAGGCGCTCGCCGGTGGCGACCCATTGCAGGTCTTTATAGGTGATGCCCAACTGCTCCTGCCAGTTGCCATCGAAAATCGCCGAGTCGAGCCGTGTTTCGCCGGCGGTGTAGGGATAGGCTTCCGTGGTGATGTCGAGGCCGCGCTTGCGCGCGCCGGCGATCATTTCGAGCATCAGGCCGGTTTGCCCGTTCGCCATGCTGGTGATGTGGACGATGTGAATCGACGCTCCGGTGATGGCCGCGTCGGCAATCATCTCCTGAAGCGATTCGGTGACCGAGCCGGGTTCGATGGCGCCGGGTGAGCGCATGTGGACGAAAACCGTGGCCTTGCGTTCGGCCGCGATGCGGATGACGTTGAGAATTTCCGGATGCGTCGCGGTGGGCACATACGCGATGCCGAGGCCGATCCCAAGCGCTTTTTCGTCGAGGCCCTTGCGAATCAGATCCTCTGTTTCGCGCTGCTCCTCGGGCGTGGCGCGGCGGTGGGCGGCTTCATCGTGAGGAAGGAATGTTCCCTTGTCGTGCATGACAAACATGCGGGCGGGAATGTGGCCGACCGTGGCGCCATAATTGATCAGCGATTTTCCTTCGCGGGAGGAGTACCAGGGCGCGACGGGCGAGACACCGACTTCGAGTTCGAGCGCGGTGGTGACGCCGTCGCGGGCTTTATAGCGGTAATTTTCATCGTCCTGGCCGTGCGAATGAAGATCGATGAAGCCTGGGGCGACGACCAGTCCCTTGACGTCGATGGTGGTGCGGCCTTGCAAAGGGCGCTGCGAGACGGCGGCGATCGTGTGGCCCTGGATGCCGACGTAGCGGATGGCGTTGAGACCGGAGTCGGGGTCCATCACGCGGCCGTTCGCCAGGACAACGTCGTAGGTTTGAGCGCAAAGCGATGTTGCGAGGAAAGCAAGCGCGAATCTCATATCTGTAATCCTTTACCGGACTCCCTGGCGCGGGTGAAGGCGAGATGCGCGGCGGCTACGTCCTCCACGGCAAGGCCCAGCGATTTGAAGATCGTGATTTCGTCTGGTAACGTACGGGCGCACGCGGCTTCGCCCAACTCGGCAACGATGTGACTGTCGCCGAAGGGAATCACGTCGCCCGATTCGGCCAGCGCGGCGGCGCGGGAGTCGACGAAGAGGCGGGAGCGGGCGACTAGCGCGGGGTCCATCTCCTGCTGCGTAGGGCGCGTAGCGCCGACGGAAACGACGTGCGCGCCTGGGGCGACCCAATCGTCGAACAGAATCGGCGTGTGGGACGATGCCGCGATCACGACGACGTCGGCACCGCGCACGGCGGCTTCGGGCGAATCCTTCGCGATGGCTCCTGTTTCGGCGGCGAAGGCATCGAGATTCCTGCGGGTCGGGCTCCACGCGCGGACCTCGCGGAATTTTCGCACGTGCGAGAGAGCTTCGAAATGGCTGCGTGCCTGCACGCCGGAGCCGAGGATCGCCAGAACAGCGGAGTCTTCGCGCGCGAGCTTTTTCACGGACACGGCCGATACCGCGGCGGTGCGCGCTTCGGTGATGTATCGTCCATCCATGATGGCGGCGAGCGCGCCGGTCTCAGGATCGAGCATCACTATCGTCGCGAGATGCGTGGGCAGGCCTCGCGCGGTGTTCGATTCATAAAGAGTCACCAGTTTCGCGCCGAGCGCGGGCGTGGAGGGGACGTAGGCTGGCATTAGCGCAAAGAAACATTTTTCGGCGCCGACTTCGAGCACGGTGCGCACGGGCTGCACGACGCTGCGGGCGGAAAACGAGGTGAGCGCGGCGTCCATGGCGTCGATGAGGTCGGGCATCGTGAGGAGCGCGCGCACGTCAGCTTCATTCAGAAACAGAGGCATGGACTTAATACAGTATCATGATGACTTGCGAAAAGAAGATGTTCCGACGATGCTGGCCGGTGTGGCGGCGGTATTGCCCGTGGTCTCGATCGCCGGATTCGAAATCGTGCTGGGCGCGGCGATTTTGTCCATGATCGTGCTGCGCGTGAAGCCACGATGGCCCGCGATCTGGTTGCCGATTTCGCTGTTCTTTCTGGGCACGGTGATTTCGTGGCTGGCATCGGGGGACCTGCGCGGAGGGCTGCCGCAAATCAAGAAATTTTATGTCTACGCGATGGTGTTCGTCGTGGCGACCACGTTTCGAAGCGTCGCACAGATCCGGTGGCTCGCGCTGGGATGGGCGGCAGCAGCCACCGCGTCGGCGGGGCTTGGAATGTATCAGTTTTACGACAAGTATGAAGATGCAATGGAGAAGCACCAGAAGTTTTACGATGCCTACGTCGCGGACCGCATCACCGGATTTCTGGATCACTGGATGACCTTCAGCGGCGAGATGATGATGGCGCTGCTGATCATCGCGAGCGTCGTGTTTTTTTGCCGCGATCGAAGATGGGTGGCGTGGCTGGTGGCGGCGGGCGGGCTGATTGGCGTCGCGCTGGTTGCCGCGGAAACGCGCAGCATGTGGGCGGGCGCCGGGTGCGGCGGAATTTATCTGCTGTGGTTCTGGCGGCGATGGACGGTGATCGCGCTACCTGTGCTGGCGGCGATTTTGATGCTGGTGAATCCGTTCGGCATCGGCGATCGCGAGCGCTCCATTTTTCAGCCGCACGGGGACGAGGATTCCAACGCGCACAGGGATGTGGTGCATAGCATCGGATGGAATATGATCAAGGCGCATCCGTGGCTGGGCGTGGGGCCGGAGCAGGTCGGCAAAGTGTATAAGAGTTACGTTCCGGCCGACGTGAAGAAACTGCCGACGGGATATTATCAGCACCTGCACAACGTGTATATCCACTATGCGGCGGAGCGAGGCGTGCCGACCATTCTGATGCTGGTGTGGATGCTGCTGCGTGCGTTGTACGATTTTATCCGCACGCTGCGGAGGCTGCCTCCCGATTCCGAAGCCCGCTGGGTGCTGCATATGGCGATCGCGGTGATGATCGCCATCATGATCGCGGCGTGGGAGGAAGTGAACTTGGGGACGAGCGTCACGCTGGCGATGTTTCTGGCGGTGGTCGGCTGCGGATACGTGGTCGTGTTTACTGTCCAACAGGACGCGCCTGCGGCGCGGGCACCACAATCATCCCCGTCGTCTGATCCGCCTGGAGATCGATAGTGTTGCGCAGCTTCAGCGTCGCCGGATCGTAGACTTCGATGTCATATCCGGCGCCGTAAATATACAGATCCTTGCCGGTGCTGGACATGCCGAAGGTGTAGCGGGCGCGGCCGGCGAATTCCTGCGTACGAGTCACTTTTCCGGTGGGAATGTCGATCACCCAGAATTCGGAACGCTTGTTTCCGGGAGTGCCGCTGGTGGTGACAGTGTAGCCGGTCTTGTGATCCGGCGTGATGTGCAGGCCCTGCATGCTGGGGACCGCGGGACCAATCGGTGTGAAGTGAAACGTTCGCTTGGCGAGGTCGAAGCGGGCGATGCCGAACATCTGTTTGTGTACGACGGGATCGGAAGAGTTAAAAAGGCTGACCAGCATGCCGGGCTCTTGCAGTCCATCCAGTTGTTGGCCGAGGTTCACGTTTTGCATGCCGGGAAACTGGGGCTTCGAAAGCTCGATGGTGTCGACCACTTTGAAGTCCGAAGTATCGTAGATCGTGATGGTGCCGCCCATCCGGTAAAGATATTTGCCATCGGGCGAGAAGTGCAGAGAGCCTCCGCGTCCGCCGCCGGCTTCTTCCTCACCGCCGGGCATGTCGACAAATTTGGCGATTTTCTTTTGCGCCAGATCGACAATCGCGAATTGCGTTTTGCCGACTTCGAAACGGTCGATTTTCTTTTCGATGGGGCGCACGATCATGTAGATCAGCTTGCCCGAAGGATCGGGCGCCCAGGCGCTGAAGCGCATTTTCTTGCCGCCCTCGTCGAGCAGGAAAGCGTTCGTCACCTTGCGCGTGGCGACGTCGACGACTTCGATGCCGTTTTTCTCGATGGTGGAGGCGTAGATCGTCTTGCGGTCGTCGGAAATGATCATCGAGTGCGAAGTGCCGGTTTGCAGTTCGATGCGGTCGACGACTTTTTGTTTCGTTTCGTCGACGACCTGAATTGTGTGCGGCCAAGTGCCGACGAAGAGGGTTCCTTGCGCGGCTGCGCTGCAAATGAGCGACGCCGCGATGGCGAGTTTTCTCATGGAAATACCAGGTCGATATTGCGCCAGTCCTTGGTGGCCGAGGCGCATTTCGCCGTCCAGTCCGGATAGTTGTTCATATGATCCGGGACCTGTGCGGGCCAGTAGCAACTGATGTAGCAATCGTACAGGTCGCGCTCTACCGGCTGGCACAAGCCGGCCGTGCCGCCGGAGGAATCGACTTCCCAACCGGGTGAGAAAACGATCGTGCAGCCCATTGGCACGTGAGGGCGCTGGCCCGCGGGAGTCTGCGGACCTTGCAGAGCGACGACGTCGTTTTCGACCTGCGCTTCGATCCTTTGCGCTTTATGATTGACGGCTCGTAGATGTTTCATGCTGCAGCCTTCCTATCGGAAAAGTGTCTCAAAAACTCGGGGTTCCGCGCGGCGATGGCGCCGTAGATTTCCAGGCAGGTATTGGTCCAGCCGCGAATCCAATCGCAGTAATGAAGATTCGGATGGCCTGTGTCGCCGTAGCGGACGTAGGCCTCATGATGGCAGCCGCCGGCGCACACAGGACGGGCCCAGCAGGTGCGGCAATCGGTTTTCACCTGGATGTGGCCGCGCGACAGAAAATCGTTCTGCTTCGTTTTGTCCATACCGGTCGATACGTGGCCCAGCGTGTGCGTATCCGAATCGACGAAGCGATGGCACGGCGCAATATCGCCCGAGGGGCCGACGCCGACCAGCCCGAGTCCAGCGCCGCAGGGATGCGACTTGTTCACGCCCTGGTGCAGCTCCGCGAGCGTGTCGCTGACGTTGGAAAATCCGTGATGCTGGCCGCGCAGCGCATGTTCCAGATATTCCGAGGCGAGCACGCCGAACTGGTCGAGCACCGAATTCAGGCCGTGATTGTCTATCGAATACAAACGATTTGGCGATGTGGTTACCGGCGCGAATCCGATCTCGTGAAAGCCAAGATCATTCTTCAGATGCCGATACGTTCCGAGCACGTCCATCGCCTGCGACGTCATCGTGACGCGGGCGACAATCGGACGCGTCTTGTGTTCCTTAATCAACGCCCGCACGCGCGGCTCGATGACGTCGTAGCTGCCTTTGCCGTTCGAGAAGACGCGGAACTTGTCATGCGACGCTTTGTCGCCGTCCATGCTCACGGTGACGCCGATCTCGTTCGCCGAAAGATATTCGATGATCGCGGGCGTCAGCAGCGTCGCGTTGGTGGTCAGGCTGAAATCGACGGTGCGGCCCTGAGCGGCCGCTTTCTGCTTCGCGTAGTCGACGACTTTCTTGAGCAGCGGAAAGTTCATCAGCGTCTCGCCGCCGAAAAACGTGATATGGACGCCGTGGCGCCCGGCGGACTGCGTGAACAGATAATCGACCGACGCGGAGGCGGTTTCGAAGTCCATGAACTTCGGCTTGCCTTCGGGCGTCGCGACCTTATCTTCGCCGAACTCGTAACAGTATTGGCAGGACAGATTGCATTGATTGGTGAGATTCATCACCATCGTCTGCAAAGGGAAATGATCGGGCAGCGGCTGCGGCTGATCGACGAAACCTTCGGCGGTTGTGATGATGCGGGACTGGTACAACTCCCCGACGGTTTCCATATCGGCGACCGCCACCAGTTCTTCCTGTGTTGCTTCTCCCTGCGTCAAGCGACTGAGCACGGCGGCCGAGGCGTCGTCGAGCTCGAAAATTCCGGCGCTGGGCACGGTGTACACAAATCGCCTTCCGCCGCCCGAAAACGCGTGAAATTCACCCAGCCGGAAAATCATCTTGGACCTTCCGCCTCATCCCATCGAACATACAGAGGAATCGCGACCACCAGGTACGATCGCGCGGTCAGTGGCTTGCCTTCCTTATCTTGCGCGCCCTTGTAGGTTGCGACTGCCCACACGTCGCCGTAGTTGTTGCGGCTGAAATTTCGTTTCGGATCGGGGCCTTCGACGTTGGGAGTGAAGAACCCCGTCGGGCTCATCTTGCCGACGAATTCCTTGTCGTCGTCGCCGTAGACCGCATAAAACTCTTCCAGCGACCACTCCGCGGAGACGGGACCGAGTTCGACATCGTCGGGCGTATTCGGTTTGCCGTCGGCTCCGCGATTGTAGGCGATAGCTTCGAACTGCTGATAGCCCTTTGGGAAATTTCACGCCGCCGAGGCGGGCGAGGGCCGTGTCCGGAGCCACCTTGATGTAATCGATCTTGTCGTAAACCGCGATCGCGTTCGGCGCCACGGTCCGGCGAACCGCGACATCGCGCTTGCCGAAAATCGCCTTCGCGTCGACATCTACTTCGACCGTCACCTCCTGCGCGGTCTGCTCGACAATCCGCTTCACGGTCACGCCGGTTCCGATATCGATGTCCGCTGTAGAAAGCTTGGGGAAATTATCACCGTAGATTTTCACCCGCTGAGCGGTGGAACCGGTTTTGATCATCGTCAGGTCGGTGCCGGTCACCGTCACACCGTCGGTGGCGCGGTGCAGCATGACGTCTGTACCGAACTCTTCGTAGGCGCCCCAGAACCAGCGTCCTTCCATCGAATTCTGGTCCGGCGCGATCCACATCGTTTCCCGCAGTTCGGCGGGCACACCTCCGGCAGCTTGCGGCGAGGGCTCGGTCGCATTTTTCGTCGTCGAACGGCCGCGCCACGAATAGCCTGTGTAGACGACGGACTTGCCGGAGCGCGTGGCAGTGCTACCGTCCCTCAGATAAGTGAGCTTGACGTTGGTGGTGAACTCGTCCTCGGACGCCCCGGGCTCGATAACCATCTCACCCATCACCTTGCCGCGTCCTGCCTTATAGCCGGTGATCAACCAGCGTCCGCTGAGCTTTGGAGCGCGCATGCGGGCGCGCCAGGCGGCCCACTCCGGTGTATCCAGAGGATAGTTTTTCGCGAGATAGTCGACGGCCTGATCGGAAGGGGGACGAGTATCGACAGGCGTCGCCCCCGGCGCCGGCGCCGCACCCCGGCCGCCCCCAAAATTGCCTCTGCCGCGGAACTGCTGTTCGGAAACCATGAAATAGCCGCGGTGCATGTTCACCAGCAGATCCCACTCCTCCTTGGACCGATGCCAGGAGCGCGCGCGGGCGATGGGATGACACGCGGCGCACGCTTCGCGCACGGTTTCGCTGGGAAATTGCTCGTCCTGAATTCGATGCTCGACGAAATACATCACCGGCTTGGCTTCTTCCGGAGCCAGGCCGTGATCGGTGCTCAGGCTCTTGACGATGGCGCGCGCTTCTTCGGGCGTCAGTTCCAGACCGTTCAGGCGGACCATTCGCTTGATAGCTTCCTGCCAGCCTTCGGGCGTGGTGCGCTCCCAGGAGATTCGCGAAAGGTTGCCTTTTTCGTCCTTTTTATGACAACCGCTGCATTTGGCGATGACCAGAGGGTCGGTAACGGGAATGCCTTCTTCCACAACGGGCTTCGCGTCCCCCGTTGCTCCGCGGCCGCGGCCACGGCCGCCTTGCGCGTGGACGATTATTGGAAGCGTCAGAAAAAGAGTGACCACCAGTCGCATATCAGCCGTCAATCCGGGGAGTAGCTTTTTACGTTACACGCACCGCCGCCGCCAAGTCAACGTGGGGCAGCGCCATGCGCTGCCGAATAAGGAGTGCGCGACTGCCGCCCCACATGAGTTATCTACTGTTCAAGGGATTCTCATGCCCTCGCGCGGTGACGTGCTCGACTCGAATCGCGCGGCCATTCTCGACAATCACCGCGTCGTCGAAATTATTTACCGTCGGGCAGACGTGACGCGGGATCAGGTAGAGCAGTTCGCCGATCTCGGGCACTGCGCCTGCCGACACTTCAATGGGCAAATGCTCCTCGCTCGGCTTAAGAGGCGTCAGATCCGCGCGGCCGGCGACGGCGCACGTCGGCACACCCGCGTCGGCGGAAACGCTTTTGTGTCCCGCGTCGCAGGTGACGACGTTCGGCTTCGGATGGCTCACCACGGTCGAAACAACCAGCGCGGCAGGTTCATATCCCCATTCGGCGGGCAGTTGCTTGATGCTGGTGGCGTCGCTGTAGACGACGGTGCCGGGCGAAGTTCGATGCACGAACTTTCCCGATTTGAATGGCGCATACGTCGCGGCGCACGGGAACGCGGGAGTACCGCTGGTGATCACCTCCTCGATCGGGAATCCGGCGTGCTCAACCGCCGAGACGATTTCCATCAACCGGTCGTATCCTTTGTGCGCGAGTTTCTCCCGTTCATCAAGAGACGCGGCGGACATGTGGCCGTCGTACCAATGAAGCCCGCGGAATTGCGATCCGGCGGCGCGCACGACTTCCAGAATCGCGCTAACCGCATCCTGCGAGATGCCGGTGCGATCCATGCCCGGGTTCACGTCGACGAAAATTCCGACGCGGCTGCCGGACCACGCGGCGACCTGTTCGACATTTTCGACCAGCACGGAAATGCGGACGCCGGGATACTTTTCGGCAAGCTGCCTTACGCGGCGCGCGTTCGCGCCGACGACGGCGTAGGCCAGCAGCACGTCCTTCATGCCGGATTCGCATGCCGCGGCGAGCTCGACCGTGGTGGAGCACTTCGCGTTCACCACGCCTTTCGACACGAGCCGGTGCATGATGAAGCCGAGCTTGGCCGTTTTCAAATGAGGCCGCCAGCGGTTGGCGTCGCCGCCCAACAATCGCAGCGTGGCGGCGATGTTCCGGTCGACGATTTCTGGGTAAATCACCAGCGCCGGCGTCAGCAGCGCCTCGGCATTCTCGATCTTGTAAGACGTCACTTTAATACTGTAACCGGTATGTTGAAAACCGATGTATTGACGACGCCCTTACGTTGGAATTGCGCCCAGACCCGATAAACGCCTTCCCGCGGAAAAATCAAATTAAACTGGATCTGTTTTACCGCGCCGCCCTCCGGATCGGTCACCAGGAAAGGATGCGTGTGTATCAGGTCGATCAGGTCGGAACTGGCGGCCAGCATGTGGCCCATGGCGCCGATATAGGGCTCGATGCCGTCGTTCGGCGTCAGCCGGTAAAACATCATCGTCTTCATCCCCGCGATGGGCTGCGGAGGGTCGGTGGTGATGGAGACGTTCAAGTTCTCGGCCTTCATCGGCGCGAGATCCGCGGTCAGCTTCGCCGGCGTCATCTTCATGCCGGGGCCGGTCACGAACAGTGTATCGGCGACCAACTGCGGTGTGGCGCCCTTGGGATAAATGTCGCTTAGCACGCGATAGAGTCCGGCATGGGGGAAAGTGACGTCGAGGTCGAAGGTACCGTCCGCTTCCCGGATGGGATGTACATGCCGGAAAAACTGAAGATCCTGACTGATGACGAAGAAGTGGTACAGCCTTTCGTGCATGATCTCGAAATCCTGCACGGTCTTGTCGGTCAGTGGATCTTCCACCCGGAACATCAGCAGGGACTCTTCACCCGGCTTCAGCACTTTGGGCGCCGTGGCGATGTGCACCGCGAACTCGCGCGCGTCGGGAAGGTTCGCCACCAGCGTCATCCCGCAGCGAGGGCACTTGCCCGGAAACCTTCGAGCGGACGTCTTTATCCATCGGGCAGACAAATTCCACGTCCGGATCGGCCGCAACGGCCGGCGGTTGCGGCTGCGGCGGCTGCTGCCACGCCAGGAATGTCGAGAGAAAAAGGACCAATGCGCGAAACATGGGGGCTATTTCTATTATCCGCCACCTTCGCGCCGATAAGAGTCCCGTGGAGACTGTATCCGAGGCATTGCCGGTTTACAAGCCGGGCAAGTACCTGACGTTTCGCGTCGCCCGTCAGGATTTCGCCATGAACGCGGACTGCGTGCGCGGCATTCTGCCGTTGCATGAGATGGTGGCGCTGGACGTCTCCCACAACTTCATCTGCGGATTCGCCGCGGTGGGAGGACGCGATTTTCCGGTTCTGGATCTCCGTGCGAAGCTCGGCATCGCTCACGGGTCGCACGGACGAGAGCCGTTTATCGTAGTCGTCGAAATGGAAGGCAGATTGGCCGGCTTCATCGCCGACCGCGTATCGGAAGTGCTGGACCTGCGCGCGCGCGATTTTCGGAACGGCGCCGTCCGCGGGCACGGACGTCCAAGGCGCGTACTGGATCCGGATCAAATCATGACGCCGGAGGATTGGCCAGGGGCGTAAATGTGGGGCGGGCTTCAGCCGGCAGCCGCCCTCCGGGCGGCTTTGTTCCATCGACCACAAGCCTGCTGGAAGCAGGCTGCCGGCTTAATAGCCCGCCCCACACGCAACCAAGGCCTCCGCTCGCGCCACTAACCCTTGATCCCGTCGAACGCCTGCTCGATTTCCTTCTTCGCCTCGGCTCCAATCGGCGTCAAAGGCAGGCGCGGCACACCCCCGTAATATCCGTTCAAATCCATCGCGTATTTCAAACCGGGCACGCCGTATTTTGTCGTCACCAGTTGCGCCGCCCGCGCAATGCGATTCTGCCAGTCCATCGCGGCCGCCGTTTCGCGCGTCCGATGCGCCTCGTAAATCGCGATGGTCGAATACGGAGCCGCGTTCGCGTACGCCAGCACCGCACCCACCACCCCCACCGCCAGCGACGGCGCGAGCGTCGGCGCCGAGCCGACCAGCACCTGGAATCCCGGCTTCACCTCGCGAATCATCTGCATCACTTTTTCGAGATTACCCGAACTTTCCTTAATCGCGATAATGTTCGGATGGTGCGACAGCGCGTTCACCGCATCGGTCATGATGTCGACCCCGGTGATCTGCGGCCAATTGTAGATCATTAGGGGGATTTTCGCGGCGTCGGCCACGGCGCGGAAATACAGCATCTGTGCGTCGGCGCGATTGATCAGATTCTTGTAATAAAACGGCGTGCGGACCATCGCCGCCTTATATCCCATGTCCGCGGCGCGATTGGTCAGCTCGATAGTTTCGCGGACGCTTTCGACGCCGGTTCCGGCCATCAACAGTTTCTCGGGCGCAGCGTATTCGGCCACCCATTCCCATAGGCGGATCTTTTCTTCCGTCGTGAGATGCACGCTCTCGCCCGTCGAGCCGCAGACGACGTAGCCGGCCAGGCCCGTGCGGTTCCACTTTTCGATATTGTGCTGGACCTTGATTTTATAAAGGTCGCCGTGATGATCGAACGGAGTGGTGATGGGAGGGAAAATGCCGTGGAGTTTTAACATGAGGCAAAAGCGGGCCGATCGCTCAGCCCGCTCGCGAGGACTTCTTACCTCACGGTGAAAACGATCAACAGCGTGAAAATGGCCAGCGATTCGATGAACGCCAGGCCAAGCACCAGCAGCGTCTGGATTCCCGCGCGCGCCCCTGGATTTCTGGCCACCGCCTCGGCCGCGCTGGCCACGGCCTTACCCTGGCCGAGCCCGCAGAGTCCCGACGCGATCGCCATGCCGACCACCAGGCCTGCGGCCTTCAGTTCGCCGGAACTGACTCCGCCGCCGCCCGCCGTTCCCTGCGCGAACGCGGGCACCGCCGCGATCACCAGAAACAAAGCCATCAAAATCAAAAGTTTGGTACGCATTGTTTTCTCCTATCAAAATTCCGTCGAGGAGGTGGTTCCGATTCCGCGCTGGGGCGCGGGCGGCTCACGCTCGACGGGTTAAAAAGCCGGTATCAATGTTCATGCGACGTCGCGCCGCCCACGTAAATCGTCGCCAGCAATGTAAAAACGTACGTCTGCACCACGGCCACAAAAATATGCAGCACCATGAAAACGATGGGAATCACCAGGAACGTGAGGCTCAGGAAGATCCCCGTCACCTGCTCGCCTGCGAACATGTTCCCGAACAGACGAACACTGAGCGAAAGAGGGCGCACAAAGTGGCTGATCAGCTCGATGGGAATCATCAGCGGCGCCAGCCACGCCACGGGACCCATAAACTGCTTCAGGTATCCGAACCCGAGCTCGCGAAAGCCCATGAAATTGTAATAAAAGAACGTGCAGATCGCCAGGCCGACGGTTACGTAAATGTAATTGGTGGGCGATTCCAGACCCGGAACCAGGCCGATCAGGTTCATCGAGAGGATGAAAATGAAAATCGTCCCGATGTAGTATATGAACCGCTCGCCGTGATGCACGCCGACCTCGGAAATCGTGTTGGCGATAAATTCGTAAATCAGTTCGAAGACGTGCTGCAACGTGCCTGGATTGTCGGGCGAGAGACGCCTGCGCAGCACGGCGACGGTCAGCATGATCAGCGCCACCACGAGTATTTCCATCACCAGCCAGTTCGCCCAGGGGTGCTTGGGATGCTCCACGGTGATTCCCACGAGGCGCAAGATCGCGTTGGCCGGTCCGGCCAGATAATGGTTGAACAGCGCCGTCAGCGCTAGCTCTTGTTCTGCTGCCATATAAGGAGTTTATTTTGGGCCCACCGCGCTCCAAAGGAGTTCAAGCGTCAAGGCGGCGAACGAGACCAGCAATCCTACGATCAGCGCCCCTGGAGTGCTTCCCAAACCTTCGATAATAACATAGATCGCTAGGCCGATCAGCACATAGCGCAACGCCAAAAATACCGCCGAACCGGTGACAGGGGCCTTTCCGGAAGCGCCCACGAATTTCGCGAAACGAACCCAAGACCGGAAGCTCAAGTACGACAGGCCAGCCCCCACCGCGAACCCCACGGCGTCGTGCCATCCGTACCTGGCCAAGACCAACGCCGAGCCGATGACGCCCAGCGCCACAGTCAGGATAAGTACCCTATTTTCAGATATTTCCACTTATTTCTCGCCCATGTGGCGCATCAGTTCCCGGATCAGCTCTACGAACCCGCCCACGATGCCAAGAAGCAGGAAAACAATCTTCAGGTATCCGGTGCCCAGCCACTTGTCCAGAGCCGTGCCGATCAGGTAGCCGGCGAAGGTCGACGCCGGCAGCATGGTCGCAATCGCCGTATAGCGCAGCGCCGCCGTCACGAAGCCGTCCTCTTTTTCCTTCACTGTTTCGATTGTAGGATCTCTTTCGCCCTGGCGGCGGCTTCGTTTACCAGAAAACCCATTTTCGGATGCGACGGCTCCAGGTCGGGCTCGATTCCGAACTCGCGCAGAGTCTCGCTGGTCGATGGCCCCACCGACGCGATCACGAGCTTTTTCAAAGCGGCTCGGGCGTCGACGCCTTCTTCCGCCGCGATTTTCATCAGGTGCGGCACCTGTATGGACGTCGTGAACACTGCGACATCGAATCTGCCCGCCGCCAGCCGTTTAACAGCCTCGCGCAGAGGTCCGCAGTCGACCGGCAAATCCCACTGATACACAGGAACGGTGGTCACCTCGGCGCCGCGCTGCCGCAAACCGTCGATCAACTCCGTCGCCGGACGGCCGTATTCCTGCACCACGATTTTCCGTTCCGCGCGCCCTTCAATCGCCGCCAGAATTTCGCGCCACGTGTTCGGCTCGGGAACGGTCAACGTCGCGGGAATGCCCCATTCGCGCAGAACGGCCAGCGGTTTCGATCCGCGCACCACCACCGCGAGCCCGCGCAAGGCATTTTTGAAGCTGTCCGCTGGATAGCGGGTCGTCAGAACATCGTTCAGGAGCCGCGTGCCGACGCCGGTGAGCAGAATCATCATCTCGAAGTCGCCACGGAGCAGCTTTTCGGCGAATTCGAATGCTTGAGGATTGTCGGCCAGAGGAACTTCGCGCATGGACGGCGCGACAAATGGCTCTCCACCCCGGCTGCGGATCAAACGTTCAATCTCGGTCGCGCGCCGGCTTTCGAGCGACAGCACCCGCAGTCCGTCAAAGGGCACGGCTTATTGCGCGGGCTTCGCGTCGGCGGCAGGTGGTTCCATCGCCGGCTCATGCTGGCCGCGGTGGCAGGTGTAGCAGGTGACGTGGTCCTTGCCATCGGGAAATTTAGCGTTGATTTCTCTCGTCATCAGGATCATCTGGCGTGCGATCACCTTGTGCGGATTCTCGTCGCTGGCGTTATCGCCCGGCACGTGGCAAGTCTGGCAGTTTCCTCCCAGAGCCGCGGCAAACTTGCGCATGATGCCGCTCCGCAGGTCGTCCACGGTCAACACCTGCAAGTTTTTCGGAGCTTGCGGAGCCCGTTTCTGCTTGCCGTCCTGGGGCGGCTGGGCGAGAAGCATGACGGAAAAAATGGCGAAAAAGGCAAAAAGACGCATTAAAATATGATAGCGAACTCACTGTGCCATCCGCCCGCTGCTTTTGGAGCCGCGACCGTCAGGGAGCGGACAGCCGCGCGATCAGCTCATCGACCGCCGCGTCGGCTTTCGCCTCGATTTCAGCCTTCGTCTGGTCCTGGATCGGGTGCCGCACGTACACCGCGTCGAAGGCCGGTCTTCCCAGCGCCGCCGCCTGCGCCCGTGCCGCCGTCATGAACTCGTGCGTCGCGACGGGCACCGCCGCGATTCCCATACTTTCCAGTTTCAGCGTGTCGTGCAAACTGCACGTTGTGCAGGACCCTCAATCGGCCAGCGCCTCGATCACCGCGTCCGCGCCACGGATTTTTTCCAGCACCTCCGCCGGCGCAGGCTTGGCGAACGTCGGCTTCATCTCGCGAATCACCCCCGCCACGCCGTACTGCGCCCGCAGCCGCGCCTCGATACGGTCGAGAAAGACGCTTCCGCCCGGCTTGCTGATGTCCAGCAGCGCGATGGTCTTGCCCCGCATCGTCGTCAGCCTCGGTGCAGGGTTGGCTGTTTCCAATATGGCTTCGTTCATCGGATTCACGATTCGCATACGCACCTCAAACCGGATAAGTCACCATCTGGCTGCCCCGCGGCCCCACGGTCCAGCTCCCCAGCACCGCGGAAAACTTGCCCGCCGTGCCGCCAGCCACCACGATCCTGATCGACTCCGGTGCACGAAATTTTTGATAGCACTTCTCGCCGTCAATAAGAATCTCTTTGTACATAGTACGCTGGTCCACGCCCTCACCGGGTTCCTCATAACATCGCAGCGGAACGCCGGTATTCTCGAACAGGAATTCGCGCACATCTTTCTTGCTGAACCCGTCGCGATGGATGGTCCGCACATGCTCCGGACACAGCACGACGATCGCTTCAAACCCCAGGCAAGCGCGATAGCTCCACACAGTGGCCAGTGCATACGCGATCGCTTTCAGCACCCCCCGCGCCGTGCGGGCTTTGTGCTCGCTCACACCATGCGGCGCTTCCGCCGCGAACAGCGTCACCGCGCTCTGCTCCCTGGCGAGCCCCTGCTCGACGTGCAGAGGCTGCCACGGATTCTCCTCCTCATTCTCCGCGATGCAATACGAAAATTTGCCCGGATTCCCCAGCGCCGACATGTCGATCCCGGTCGGCCTCGCTCGTCCGATATTCAACAGGACCAGTTGCAGCGCCCGCCCCACCGTGCTGTTGGCGCGCGCGACGTTGCTGAACACATTCTGTTTTGAGTGGAACCCCAGTTCCTGGCGCACCGGTCCATTCACGATAATCAGAGGCGCGGCGAAATGCGTGGTCGCCTGCACGCCGTGCGCGTTGAATCGCTCGTCGGCGACCGCCCGCATCAGCGGAATCAGCACCCGCATCATCGATGGCTGGCAGCCGGCCATCACCCCATTGGCCGCGATTTTTTCCACCGTCGCCTCGCCATAACAGGGAGGAATGCGCGCAATCACCTCACGCCGGTCCAGCCCTCCGACCATCGCGTCTACCCGCTCGACCGTCGGAGGCACCACTGGCAGCGCATCGCCGAACACCCGATAACAATACTCGACCGCGTCTTCCTCCAGCTCGATCACCGAAGCGTCCCGCCCGCGCTTCGAATGCAGATCGAGCGCCTCCGCACTCGCGTCCCCGGTCTGTGCTTCCAGATGCCGTGAACTGCATCCCGGCTTCGAAGCCGGTGCGCCGTCATAAGGGCTCGCAACGGCCGCATGACCGAACATCGCCGCAATCTCGTTGAGCGCGTTCTTATCGAACCCAGGCTCCTGACGCACCACCCGATCCTGTTCGTCGACCACGTACAAAGTCGGCACCGTCACCACGCCAAATCTCTTTGAAACATCAAATTCCGGATCGAGCGAAACAGGAAACCGTATGTCCATCTGGCGCACAAACTCGCGCGTCGCGTCGTCACCATCCTGCGAGATCGCCGTCACCGGAATCGAATCGGCCAACGCATTCAAATATGGCGCCATCAGACGGCACGTCGGACAATCGGTCTGCAAAATCGCGATTAGTCGCATATTATTAAACTCTAATGCCCCCCACGTATAATCGCCGGGAAATTTTCCCGCTCCTCGCTGGCGCCGGCGCCGCGCTGGCGTCTCCGTCAAGTCCCCAGCCGAACATCCTCTATATCATGGCCGACGATCACGCTGCCCACGCCATCTCCGCCTACGGGAGCCGCATCAATCGCACCCCCAACATCGACCGCATCGCCGCCGCCGGCTCGCGCTTGACCAACTGTTTCTGCACCAACTCCATCTGCACCCCCAGTCGCGCCGCGATCCTCACCGGCCAGTACAGCCACAAAAACGGCGTCTACACCTTAAACGACCGCCTGGACCCCAAGCGCAACCACGTCGCCAAGGAATTGCAGCATGCCGGCTATCAGACCGCCATGATCGGCAAATGGCACCTCGCCAGCGACCCGGCGGGTTTCGACTACTGGAACATTCTCCCCGGCCAGGGTGTCTACTACAACCCCGATTTCATCGAAGAAGGAACTCGCAAGAAACACCAGGGCTATTGCACCGACCTGATCGGCGATTTCTCCTTAGACTGGCTGAAACGCCGCAACCAACAAAAGCCATTTTTTCTGATGTGCCACCACAAAGCCCCTCACCGCCCCTGGCAGCCCGATCCGAAATATAAGGACATGTTCGAAGGCCAGACCATTCCCGAGCCCGACAATCTTTTCGATCACTATGAAGGGCGCGCCCGCGCCGTCTCCACGGTGACCATGCGCGTGGGCGAGGACATGAATCAAACCGACCTCAAGCAGCCCATTCCCGCGGGCCTGAAGGGCGACGCCCTGCGCAAATGGGGCTATCAGATTTTCATCAAGGATTACCTGCGCTGCATCCGCAGCGTCGACGACAACGTCGGCCGCCTGCTCGATTATCTGGACGCCGAGAATCTCTCGAACAACACCATCGTGATCTATACCTCCGACCAGGGCTTTTTTCTAGGGGATCATGGCTGGTTCGATAAACGCCTGATGTATGAGGAGTCGCTCCGCATGCCGTTCCTCATGCGCTACCCCGGCTCGATCCGCCCCGGCTCCGTGAATCGCGACATGGTCCTCAACATCGATTTCGCGCCGACGTTCCTCGACTACGCCGGCGTCCCCGCGCCGTCTGAAATGCAGGGCCGCAGCTTCCGCCGCGCCGTCGAAGGGCACACGCCTCGCGACTGGCGAAAATCCATGTACTACCGCTACTGGATGCACAACACCAGCGACCACCATGTCCCCGCCCACTACGGCCTGCGCACCGACCGCTGGAAGCTGATCTACTATTACGGCAAGCCCCTGGGCATGACCGGCGCGAATCCGCCCGACACCCAGCCCGATTGGGAACTGTTCGACGTCCGCAACGACCCGCGCGAAATGCACAATCTTTACCACGACCCGAAATACGCGGGCCTGGTGAAAAAACTAACCGCCGAGCTGGCCGAGCGCCAAAAAGAAGTCGGCGACGTTCCGGTTTCTTAGACCGAACAGCGTCGAGCCTCGTGTGGGGCGGGCTATTCAGCCGGCAGCCTGCTTCCAGCAGGCTTTTTGCTGCTACAAGCGAAAGCCGGCTGATAGCCCGCCCCACATTCGCAACTGGCGAGTAAATCGGGCCCTCTTGACACGTATCGCAATCTGCGATACTATTATCACGGATTGCAATAATGCGCCTCGGCGAAAAAATCCGCTACCTCCGCCTGGTCGAAGGCACCCTCCGCGGCCTGGACCGCGAAATGACCCAGCAGGAAGTCGTCAGGGCCATCGCCCGCCAGATGAAGCGGACGATCAGTCAGTCTTATCTTTCGCAAATCGAAAGCGGCGCACGCCCGCATCTCACGAACTCCACCCGCATGCTGCTGGCGAAATTCTTTGGCGTCCACCCCGGCTACTTGGTGGACGATCCCGAAGGCTTTCATACCGAACTGTTGAGCGGCGTCCGCGTCGAAGAGGACCAGCTCGACCTGTGGCTCATCAGCGGAGCCGAGCGCTTCGCCCGCGACCGTGAAGTCAGCCGAGCGCTGCTCGCCCTGGCCCGCCACGCCGATTCGCGCAAGTGCCTGGTGCTGCTCTACGCCATTCTCGACACACCGGAGCTGGTGGACCGCCTCCTCGCGGTCCTGACCCCGGCTGCTCATCAAGGAGTCAAGTTAAGAGAGGCTGTATGACCTGGGCTGATTTCTATTTCGCCGCGTTCCTCACAGGCTTTCTGTTGAGCGCCATCTCCTTCTTCGCCGGTGCGCTGCACTTGCAGCATGTTCATCCACACCACCATGGTCACGGCGCCGGTAAAGGTGGCGGCAGGGGAGGAGTGTCGCCCTTTAACTTCGGCACTTTCGCCGCTTTCCTCTGCTGGTTCGGCGGAACCGGATATCTGCTCGAACGCTATTCCACCATCTGGGCCTACTTCGCGCTGGGGATCTCCCTCATCAGCGGCCTCGGCGGCGGCTCCGCGATTTTCTGGTTTCTCTGGAAACTAAATCAACGCGAGCAGCCTCTCGACCCCGCCGATTACGACATGATCGGCGTGCTGGGCAAGGTCGCCAGCCCGATTCGCAAGGGAGGCACCGGCGAACTGCTTTATTCGCGAGCCGGTTCGCGCCGCTCGGCCGCCGCCCGCAGCGAGGATGGATCGGAAATTCCGCGCGACTCCGAAGTGGTGGTCACGCGTTTTGAAAAAGGAATTGTTTACGTACGCCGCTGGGATGAGCTCAACGGCGAAAAGCTTTAAGAAAGGCTATATGCACATTCCGCAAGAAATCATCGTGATCGTCGTTCTCGGAATCGTCGCCATCTTTTTCCTGATGTCGATGTTCGCCCAGTTGTATCGCAAAGCCGGACCGCACCAGGCGCTGGTCGTCTATGGAATCCGCGGCACCCGCATCATCAAAGGCCGCGGCACGGTCATTTTTCCGATGCTCGAAACCTACCGCGAGCTGTCGCTCCAACTGATGTCGTTCGACGTCGCTCCGCAGCAGGAGTTGTACACGCAGCAGGGCGTCGCCGTCACAGTGGAAGCCGTCTCGCAGATCAAAGTGAAGTCCGATCCCGAGTCGATCATCACCGCGTCCGAGCAGTTCCTCACCAAGAATGACGATGAACGCCAGGGTCTCATCAAGCTCGTGATGGAGGGCCACCTGCGCGGCATCATCGGCCAGTTGTCGGTCGAGCAGATCGTCAAGGAACCGGAAATGGTGGGCGACCGTGTCCGCGCCACCTGCGCCGACGACATGACCAAGATGGGCCTCGAAGTGATTTCCTTCACCATCAAGGAAATTCGCGATAAGAACGACTACATCACCAACATGGGCCGTCCGGACGTCGCCCGCGTGAAGCGCGACGCCGAAATCGCCACCGCCGAAGCCGAGCGCGACACCGCCATCAAGCGCGCCGAAGCCAGCCGCGCCGCCGCCGTCGCCACCGCGCAGGCGGATCAGGAACGCGTGCTCGCCCAGACGCTCTCTTTGGCCAAACAAGCCGAATCCCAGCGCGATCTGGAAATCAAGAAGGCGCAATTCTTGGAATCCACCAAGCGCCAGCAGGCGCAGGCCGACAAAGCCTACGACATCCAGACCAACATCATGCAGCAGCAGGTGATGGCGGAGGCCGTCAAGGTCCGGCAGGTGGAGAAAGAGCAGGAAATCAAGGTGCAGGACGCGGAAATTCTGCGCCGGGAGCGGGAACTGATCGCCACCGTTCTGAAGCAGGCCGAAATCGACCGCCGGCGCATCGAAACCCTGGCCGCCGCCGAGCGCCAGCGCAACATCTCCGAAGCCGAAGGCCGCGCCTCCGCCATCCGCACGCAGGGCGAAGCCGAAGCCGAAATCATTTTGAAGAAGGGGCAAGCCGAAGCCCAGGCGATGCAGGTGAAAGCCGAGGCCTATCAGGAATGGAACCAGGCCGCCGTGGTCGACAAGCTGCTCACCAATATGCCGGAGATCGTCAGGGCTCTCACCGCGCCTCTGGCCAACGTCGACAAGATCACCATCGTCTCGACGGGCAACGGCTCGAGCGCGGGAATGAACAAAATCACCGGCGATATGACGGAAATCGCGGCGCAGATCCCGGCGCTGTTTGAAACGCTCAGCGGCATGAAGATGTCGGAGCTGCTCGGAAAAGTCAAAAACATCGCAGACAAATCCAGTAATGACAAGCCAAAGGAGTAACGTATGGCCCTCTTAGAACGCGTAGCAACACTGGTTCGCGCCAATTTGAACGATCTGATCGACAAAGCGGAAGATCCCGAAAAGTTGATCAAACAGGTAATCATCGACATGCAGAACCAGCTCCTGCAAGTCAAAACACAGGTCGCGATCTCGATCGCCGACCAGCACCTTCTGCTGAAAAAACAGCAGGAGAACGAGGCCGCCCACGAAGAATGGGTCCGCAAAGCGGAACTGGCGGTCGACAAGAAACAGGACGACCTGGCGCGCGCCGCGCTCGAACGATCCATGACGGCGAAGAACGTCGCGTCGAGTTTCGCCGAACAGGTGGCCGATCAGACCGCGCAGGTCGAGAACCTGAAAACGGCTCTGCGCAAACTGGAGCTGAAGCTGGCCGAAGCGCAAAGCAAGTCCGACGTCCTGATCGCCCAGCACCGCCGCGCCCGCGCGTTGACGCGCGCCAGCGACGCGCAAATCAATATGGGCGACACCTCCAAATCCGCGGCCTTCGACCGCGTAAAGGATAAAGTCCGCCATGCCGAAGCCGTAAGCCACGCCAAGGCGGGCATCGCGACGGACGACATCGAAGAACGCCTGGCCGCGCTCGGCAAAGAGGACGAAATCGACAAACTACTGGCTGAGATCAAGACCCGCAAAGGAGTTGCCTAGAAGGAGCTTTGTGGCGCGAGCTTCAGCTTGCGCGTCGGCTTCAGCCGACGTTCCAGTCCTCGCACGCGCCACGCGTACCGCTCTAATGTGCCGCCGCTGCAAGCGGCTTTTTCAGCCACACGAACATCCCGGCCGCTCCCAACTGCGCCGCGATCCCGAACGCGACCAATGCGTACAACGAATGGTCGTATAAAAGCCCCATCACCGCGCTCCCCGCGAACCACGCGATTCCGTACACTCCGTTAAACGCTCCGAACGCTCCCCCGCGTTTATTCATCGACACCACCTGAGCGATCCCTCCACGCAGCGACGCGTCCTGCGCTCCCAGTCCCGTCGCCCAGCAGCCGACCGCCGCGAACGCTCCCGCGTGTCCGCCCAAAAATCCCAGCGGCAGCGACAGCAGCGACACCAGAATTCCGCCGGCCAGCGCGAACACTCCAAACCGGTCGAACAATTTTCCGAAAATCACCGCCGTGATGCCGTTCACGCCCATCGCGGCCGCATACAGCAGCGGAATGGTCTCCTTGCCCACCAGCCCCGTCTTCTGGAAATGAAACGCCAGCAGCGGAAAATCGACAAATCCGCAGGCGAGCAATCCCGCCGCCGCGACGTACGTCCAGAACACCGGGGGCAGCGTCTGGGCGACTCTGCTCGGAGGGGAGACTTCCACGTCCGGATTGATCGCCCGCGCCACCAGCATGGCCGTGAACGCGCCCACCGCCGGCACCGCCAGCCACAAAAACGCCGGCCCGAAGTGATTTGTCCTGGCTACCGCATACGCCACAAACAGGGGGCCCATCACCGCGCCCGCCTGGTCGAACGCCGCGTGCACCCCGAATCCGAATCCGTGGCCGACCTTTTGCGTCGCACCCGACAGCAGCACGTCGCGCGCCGGTCCGCGCAGAGCCTTGCTGGTGCGCTCCGCGATGATCAGCAGCGCCGCTGCCTTCCAGCTTCCCGCGAACGCCAGCGCCGGCACGACCACAATATTGATTGCGTACCCTAAAATCGCGATGGTCCAGTAGGCCCGCGTCCTGTCGGCCAAGCGCCCCGAAAACAGTCGCAGGCTGGCCGCGAACATCTCGCCAATGCCTGCAATGAAGCCCACCTGGGTAGCGCTCGATCCCAAATCGCTCAGCAGCGGACCGATCACGCTGTGCGCGCCCTCATAGGTCATGTCGGCGAACAGGCTCACCACGCCCACGCAGATGATGAACCGGATCGCCGCCTTCCGCTCCAGGTCGACCGTCAAGCGTGCCCTTCCGTCAACGTCTCCACCACCGAAAGGATTCCCAGCACCAGCAGCGCCGTCACGCCCACATAGCGGATGGTTTTCGGCGATACGCGATCCAGCACCCATTGCCGTATGCCCGCGCCCAGCGTCGCCGCCACAATGCCCTTCGTCACCATCGCGCTCACCGCGCCGCTCCACACCACCCACGGCGTCAGCGGATGCGCCACCGCCATCGCCGCCGCCGTGATCTGCCCCACATCGCCCCACTCGGAAAAGAAAATCGCCGCGAACGACATCATCATCGCTTTCGAAAGCCCGCTGTCGCGCCGGCCTTCGGACCGCTGGATATCCTTCCGCCACAGCGCGACCGCGACGCCGATGAAACTCAGCATCGTGATGGACGCGACCCACACCGGGGGCAGCTTCCCGATCCGCTCGCCCACCAGCACCGCGACGCCCATCTTCAGCATGAAGGCCAGCGCCATTCCCAGCATGACATGCACGGTGCGATAGCGCGCCGCCAGAACTCCCGTCGTATACAGAAGCTTATCGCCGACGATCTCCGCGACGAACACCGCTCCGTACGTCGCCAGAAAAATGGGAAGCATCGCTCATTTAAGAAGATAACTTAAAAACATTGGGCTCATCGCCGTTATCTGCCTGACTCGGTTTGTAGCGCGAGCTCCACAAGTTGCGGAAAAACGCCGGGCCCTGGCGTTCTAGCCCCATGTTGGCGAAGCGAGCCTGACCACGCCGAATCGCGAAATCGCGAAGTTATAATGAACTCATGCGATTCTGGTTGCTTCTCGCCGCCGCGACGTGCCTCAGCGCTCAGGATCCCTGGAAACCTCTGCAATTCCTGATGGGCCAATGGGTAGGCGAGGGTAACGGAGCCTGTTCCTTCGATTTCGACCTCGAACACAAGGTGCTGATTCGAAAGAGTTACGCTGGTCCCCACCACGACCTGACGGTGATTTACGTAGACCCAGTATCAAAAACCCTGAAAGCCATCTATTTCGACAACGAAGACCACGTGATTCAGTACTCCGTCGAATCGGCCCCGGATTCCGTGAAATTTCTAAACGAAGCCTACCGCCTGACCTATCGAAGGGCGGGAGAGCGTAGCGTGACGCTCGATTTTGATATCGCGCCACCCGGAAAGCCCTTCGCAAACTACATTCACGCGGTTCTGAAGCGACCCTAAAACACTGGTTTTGCTAAACTGATACCTGCAACCCTGGAGAGATGGCCGAGTGGTTGAAGGCGCACGCCTGGAAAGCGTGTATAGGGGAAACTCTATCGAGGGTTCGAATCCCTCTCTCTCCGCCAGTATTGTCATATTGTAACGGGAAATCCGGGACAACAACCCCTTACACTGATTCTACAAAAAGAAATCGGAGGAAGCGGTCGTTGTCCCGGATTCCTCCCGGATTCCTCGAACACGTCTCGAAGCTCACCCCCAACTCCCTTCTTTTCAGCCACATCCCACTTCCACCCGAGCACTCTCCACTCCCCGCAGTGCTATGAACAAGGTGAAAGGACGTATATGACACCTCAACCCGTACCCAACCGCGCCCAGATCAATATCGCGAATGCCCAACACTCCACTGGCCCCAAAACTCCCGAGGGCAAAAAGACATCTTCTCTGAACGCTCTCCGCCACGGGCTCACCGGCCAGATCGTCGTCATGCCGAACGAAGATCTCGCTGCATATCGGTCACATGAAAAGTCGTTCACCGATGAGTGCGATCCGCAAGGCGCCATCGAAACCAACCTCGTCCAGGCCCTGGCCGACGCCTCCTGGCGCCTCAACCGAGCCGCCGCGCTCGAAGCCAATCTCCTCACCCTCGCCGCCGCCCGTCATCCCCTTATCCTCGAAGACGCCCCCAGCCAGGTCCGGGACGCCCTGGCCATCGCCGCTGCCCTCGAAAGTCAGACCAAAGCGTTATCCAACCTGAGCATCCATACCCAGCGCCTGTCCCGCCAGTTCGAACGGACGGCCGCGCAACTCCGCGACCTCCAGCAAACCCGTCGCACCCGCGAAAAGGAAGAACTGGAAAGCCTCCTCGACATCATGGAAATGCATGAATCGAAAGGAGAACACTACCACCACTCGGCCGATGGCTTCGTTTTTACGCCCACCCAAATCGAGACCGCAACCCGTGCCCGACGCCGCGCCCGCCTGGCCGAAAAAGCCCACACCCACCGCCTCCGATCCGCCGCCTAGCAGTGCTCACGCGCCATTTCGGCTGAAATGCTTCGTGAATCAGAAAACTACGCTCCCTCAGTGGATTAGGTTCGCACTTCTCTCCTCCGAATCGATGAGAGATTTGTGGTTAGCAATTTTCGCCGGTCGCTTTGGACGGCACTTCTCATCGGCGGGGCCGCCACGGGGCAGACCTCCTTGATCCTCAAGACGCGATCGGTCAGGACGGATCCGGCGCAGGTGGTGTTGGAGGCGCAGGGTTCCAGCGAATCGGGCGCCGGGCATTTGTTGATGCAGTTCAACCGTCCGCCGACCGCCGGTCAGGTGAGCGAATTGACCGCGCGCGGGGTGAACGTTCTGGCCGACGTGCCGGAGAACGGTCTGCTGGTTTCGGTCGGTGGGCCGGTGAATCTCAGCGGGCTGGGCGTCCGCTACGCGGCTCCGATCGCGCCGGCGGATAAAATCAGCCCGCTGGACGCGGCCAACGCCAACGGCCATCTGCTGGTGGAGTTTTATCCCGACGTGAATCTGGACGACGCGCGGGGAATGCTGCTGAATGCGGGCGCCGCGCTGAGCGAGAATCCGGATCTGGGGCCGCACAACCTCATGATCCAGACCAGCGACATGCAGCTGGTCGAGAGCCTGGCGCAGCTGGACGCGGTGTCGTATATTTTCCCGGCGTCGAACGAACTCGCACAGGGCATTGCAGTGATTCCGTGCGTAGGCGCGCTGACCACCAACGGCGCGACGACCCAATCGATTCCGACCTACGGCAACGGATGGGACGGGCCGGGGCTGGGAGCGGCGACGGTGTTCTATTACTACAGCAACGTGACCAGCCAGTTGAACGCGGCGGCCGCGAAGGCGGAGATCGCGCGGGCCATGGCGCAGTGGTCGGCCGTGGTGAAGGTCACTTGGGCGCAGGGGACGAGCGCAACGGCGAATCAGACGGTGAACATTTTGTGGGCGACCTACGCACACGGCGATGCGTATCCGTTCGATGGTCCTGGCGGTGCTTTGGCACACACGTTTTATCCCGCCAATCCGAATCCGGAGCCGATCGCCGGCGACATGCATCTGGACGATTCGGAGAGCTGGCACATCGGCACGAATATCGACCTGTTCAGCGTGACGCTGCATGAGCTGGGGCACGCGCTGGGGCTGGGCCACTCCGATAATCCGAACGACGTGATGTATCCCTACTACAAAATGAACGCCGGGCTCCAGCCGGGCGACATCGCGGCGATTCAGACGCTGTACGCGGCCGAGACCGGCTCGGCGCCCACTCCCACGCCGACTCCTACGCCGACGCCGACCGGTTCTCCGCTCACGCTGACGGTGAATGCGACGGCCGCCACGACGACGGCCACGGCGGTCAGCCTGTCCGGTGCGGCTACCGGCGGATCGGGCACAATCTCGGTATCCTGGTCGACCGCATCGTCGTCGGTTGCGGTGTCGGGCACGGCCACGGGGAGCCCGGCGGCGTGGTCGATTCCGAATATCGCACTGGCGATGGGCGTGAATACCATCACGATTACGGCTTCAGCAGGTTCGACGCACGTATCCCAGGTGGTGACGGTGACAAGGCAGGCTGCTTCTTCGCCCCCTCCTTCTGGGACGGACACGACGCCTCCCTCGTTGACGATAGGGTCGCCGGGGGCGACGACGGTTTCCACTTCGGCGGCAACCATCGCGTTCAGCGGGACGGCGAGCGATAACGTAGGCGTGACCAAGGTCACGTGGTCGACCAACACGGGGTCGTCCGGCACGGCAATCGGGACGACGAGCTGGTCGGCGTCAATTCCTTTGCTGGTGGGATCGAACGTGGTAACGATCCGTGCGTACGACGCGGCGGGCAACTCCGGATGGCGCAGCGTAGTGGTGACGCGGAATTAACTGCTACAATCTAGATATTCGGGGCGTGGCTCAGCCTGGTAGAGCGCCTGGTTCGGGACCAGGAGGCCGGAGGTTCGAATCCTCTCGCCCCGACCAACTAAATCACTCAGATAGAAACAAGAGCTTACCTTTGCGGAATCGGCGCGGTAAGCGAAGCGTTCTCGACGATGGCCGAGTGCGCGAGGATGCGGAGCGATTTCCCTGACGCGAGATAGGGACGAACGGCGGCCGGGTTCGCATATTCGAGATTGACCTTTTCCACCGCGAATAACACATACTCGCCGGCGCGAACGTTTTGATAATCGAAACTGCCGTCGCTATCGGTCTGGAAGCCGCGGTAATCGCCGGGATCCTTCGAATCGTTTCTGGGCGCGAGCACCGCCAGCACTCCGGCCACCGGCTTGCCTCCATTCATGACGAATCCTTTCAAAGTGCCGATGTCGTCCGAGGCGACGATGGTGAGCTGAATCGCCGCACCCGGTGCAATATCGATAAAAGGGCCGTCGAGCACGGCTCCTTCGGCGGTGATTTGTGACGCGAAAAACCCGTCCGCGCCGGTCATCTGGACGCGCCGCCTTCCGGGCGGGACGTTGTCGAAAGAAAAAACGCCGGACGAATCGAGGACGCGCGCGATCGCCGACCCGTTCGATTCGGCCACCAGCCGCACGTACGCAGGACGATGCGGCCGGAGATTCGGGTCTTTAAAAACCACCTTCCCGCTGACCTTGGGAGGGGGCGCCATCGCGAGATCCACGTTCACATCGGATTGCCCGACCTCGATCTCCTTGCGAGCCGAGGACGTATCTCCGTTCCGCCCGTCGATCTGCACCGTGTAATGCCCCGGAAGCACCCCGGCGATGGTCTGATCGTTCCCCATCAGCCACGCCTGCCGCTGATGCGCATCGACACCGGCCAAGCCTTCGGTAAGAAGCGTAATCAGCGGGGTTTGTCCGGCAGGGTGAGGGCAATGAACATGCACGTTCACTCCCGTGACCGTCGACAATCTGAAATCCGCGGTCACCTCGGCGCCGGCGGCCAGTTCCAGCGGCTGCGCCTTGCCGGGATCGCTCGCATTCGGATAATAAACGGGCGCATAGGACCGGGCGGGCTCGCCGGCCTCGATTTGCCGGCCCGGCACGTTGACCAGTTGGGTGCGCGCCGTGTACCAGGGCTCACCCGTGACGGCGAGATAATACGTGCCGCCCGGCCATTGAAAAAAGCGGTATTCGCCCAGATCGTTGGTACGTCCCCAGGCCGCCGTGGCATGAGTCCGGCGGCCGGCAACAACCGAGACGCGGATCAGTTGAAGCAGTGCGTTTTCGACAGGTTCGCCGCGGTCGTCGATGACTTTTCCCGAAATTGCGCCGCGAGCGAACCATTGAAAGGTGAGATGCGACGTATCCTGATCCGGGCCGGTGAAAATGGAAACATTGAAACCGATGCCCGGTCCGCGCTGTCCGAACGGCTGGCGGATTCCCCGATATTCAGCCATAAGGACGAATTTTCCCTTGGGCACATCGAACGAAAACTTGCCGTCGGCGGCGGTTACCATCGAGCGCCGCTCGGCGTTGCGGCCGTACGGGTTCATGGTGACGCGCACGCGCTGCATGGGAGCCGAGGTTCCCGCGTCCACCACCGTGCCCGCGATCTGGAATGTCTGGGCGGCCGCGGCGAAAGCGAGTGAAGCGAATAATAGCGCGATCCTCATTTGACGACCTTCGTAATGGATACTTTCAGCTCCTTGCCGTCCTCGATGCGCACGCTTTCGCCCCCGCTCAGCGTTTGAAGAAAACTCGGATTGCGAAACTCGACTTGCTGCCAGTCCGAGAACGCGTAGGCGGTGTAGTCGCCGGGCGCGAGGAACGCCTCCTCGAAGCGAACCTTGTCCGGCGATTCGGGATCTGTCCCGACACCGGAATCATCATGGGGCCCGTAGAGCTGAAGGCGGGGACCAGGAGCACACCGGCATTGTGGGGCAGAGGGCGAACCGCTAGTTCGCCGTCGAGAGTGCCTCCGCCGG
>CAVVNE010000138.1:0-18643 GCA_963749245.1 Bryobacterales bacterium | reverse complement strand
CTTCGACGGACACACCGAACTGGCCCAGTCGGAACTGGTTTCAGGCACTTATTTTCCGGTGCTGGGCGTTGGTGCGGCGCTGGGACGTGTTTTTAACGAGAACGACGATCGCACACCGAGCGGACATCCGGTGGTCGTGCTCAGCTACGACTTCTGGAAGACTCGTTTCGCCGGCGACCCGCGGGTGATCGGCAAAAAGGTCGTCGTCAACGGCAATAACTTGACCATAGTTGGAGTGGCGCAGCAAGGCTTCGACGGCGTCGAACTGGGCCGCGCGACGAAGATGTTCATCCCGGTGATGATGCAGCCGGACCTGATGCCGCTGAACAAGGAGTTCCTCAGGGACCGGCGGACGCGTTGGGTGAACGCCTTCGGTCGGCTGAAGCCCGGCGTCACCGAGGCGCAGGCCAAAGCGTCGCTCCAGCCGATCATGCACGCCATGCTGGAGCAGGAGGTGCTGGAGCCCGCCTTCAGTACTGCCTCGACCTTCACGCGTCAGGAATTTCTGAAGTGCACGATCGACGTGCTGCCCGGCTCGCAGGGACGATCGTACTTCCGCCAATCGCTGACGACGCCGCTGTGGGTGCTGATGGCCATCACCGGCACAGTGCTGCTAATCGCGTGCGCCAACCTCGCGAATCTTTTATTGGCGAGGGCGACGGGCCGGTACAAAGAGATGGCAATTCGCCTCGCGATGGGCGCCGGCCGGACGCGCATTATTTCTCAGCTACTCACTGAAAGTCTGCTGCTCGCGTTTCTGGGCGGCGCGGCGGGCATCGTGTTTGCGTTCTGGGCGGATCAACTTCTGATGGCCGCCTATCTGCCTTCGGACTCGCAAGGGTTGAAGATCACGACGACGCCGGACTTGCGGATTCTGCTGTTCACCATCGCCGTGACGTTGTTGACGGGTCTGCTATTCGGGCTGGCCCCGGCGTTGCAGGCGACCAAGCCCGACGTCGCGCCGACGCTGAAGGATCAGGCCGGAGCCGTGGTTGGCGGAGGGAGTTCCGCGCTCCGCAAGGCGCTGGTGGCGGCGCAGGTGACGCTCTCCCTGCTGTTGCTGATCGGCGCAGGGCTTTTTGTGAAGAGCCTGAGCAACCTGCGCGCGCTCGGCCCGGGGTTTCCCGCCGAGCGCCTCATCGGATTTCAAATCGATCCGGGGATGACCGGCTACACACCGGAGCGGGCCAAAGTTTTCTTCCGAAACCTCACCGAATCCTTGAGCGCGCTGCCCGGCGTCCAGTCGGTGGGCCTGGCCGCGGTGCGGATCTTGGAAGACAACGAGTGGGACAATTCGGCGATGGTGGAAGGATACACGCCGCCGCGCGCCGGCGATCATCCCGAGCCGTTCATGAACTCCATCAGCCCGAACTATTTCGCGACCATGGGTGTGCCGATCGTCGCCGGGCGGGACTTTTCGGAGAAAGATACGGCAAATGTGTTGCACACCAAAGGGCGCCCGCCGCGCAACGAAGATTTCTATGTGCCGTCGACGATCATGATCAACGAGTCGTTCGCCAAGAAATATTTTGCCGGACGCAATCCCATCGGACGGCACATCGGCATGGGCATCGATCCGGGAACCAAGCTCGATATGGAGATCATCGGCGTCGTGAAGGATTTCAAATATACGAATCTGCGCGACGACATTCCGGAGCAGGCCTTCGAGCCATACCTGGCGGAACGGTACCTGAGCGGAATGACGGTGTACCTGCGCACCACCATGGACCCCACTCAACTGTTTTCGGCGGTACGGGCCAAAGCCCGCGAGCTGGATGCCAACGTCCCGATTTTCGACATGCGCACCACCGAGGAGCAGATCACCAACTCTCTTTCGTCGGAACGGCTGATTGCGAGCCTTTCGGCGGTGTTCGGTTTCCTGGCCACGCTGCTGGCGACCATCGGATTGTACGGCGTGATGGCGTACACGGTGGCGCGGCGGACGAGGGAAATCGGCATCCGGATGGCGCTGGGCGCGGCGCAGGGCAACGTGGTCTGGATGGTGATGAAAGAGGTGTTCATCCTGGTGGCGATCGGCGTGGGCTTGGGTTTGCCGGCGGCGCTGGGGCTGACGCGGTTTGTGCGCAGCCAGTTATTCGGAGTCGCGCCGAACGATCCGTCGACGCTGGCGATGGCGGCGGTCGGACTCGCCGTGATCGCCTGCGCGGCGGGCTATATTCCGGCGTTGAGAGCCAGCCGGGTGGATCCGATTCTGGCCTTGCGATATGAGTAGGGCGGGCTATTAGCCTGCGGCCGTCCTTCAGGCGGCTCAATAGCCCGACCTACAACCTTACTTCGCGGCGTTGCAGCAGGTTGTTTTTAAAGCAGTCCATTTCGCCATCAGCGACGTATACGCAGCTTCCGCCTTGGCGGCGGCTTCGAGTTCCATCGCGGTCGGAGGCATCTCGGCGGCTTGCATGCCTTGAATCGAGGCGACCATTTGGGCGTCGATGTTGGACAGGTTCGGCGGTAAAGGCGGCTCCGCGGCGCCGAAGCCTCCCCGACCCCCTCGGCCTCCTCCGCTGGGCGCGGCCTGGACCGGCGCGAGAGCTTCCACCTTCTTGACGAGCGCGTCGTTGGCGGCGGATTGCGGACGGGCCTTCAATTTGTCGACCAGTTCGCGCGCTTCTTTATAGGCGGTGGCCGAGTTCCTGGCGTTGTCCTCCATCCGGGTAGTCAGCGTGAAAATCTGCTGCACTTCGGGCGTGATCTTGACGCGCGGGTCCATCTTAATGACGATGGGCTGCGTCAGCGTCTGGCCGTTCGCCGTAAGGCGGACAGTATATGTTCCGGGGGCGACCCAGGGCGAATTAACGCCGGGATACGTGCGATGAGGGACGGCTCCGTTGGCTCCGCCTCCGCCGCCGCGACCGCCTCCGCCCGCACCCGGGATGGGATCGTAGTGCATGTCCCACCAGAAGCGATGCATGCCGGCGCTGGTTTTTAAAATCTGCTGCGGAGCGGGCCAGTAGAGCGGCAGACCGCAATCCGGCGCGGTCGGCGTCTGCTGGCAGATTTTGTTGTAGGCAGCCGGATCGGTGGCCGGGTCGGGGTTCATCACCTTATCAGTGCTCGAATAAGTGCGGATCACGGCGCCCCTCGCGTTGAGGAATTCGAGTTTCACTTCGCCTGAAGACGAGGGCAGGTAATAATCGACGAGCGCGCCGGGAGGAGGATTCTCTCCGGCCAGCAATTCCGGAGGCCACGGCGTAGGATCGTTAGTGCCGAAGCGAATGCGGATTCCGGTAGCCGGTTTGAACAAAAATGCGTTCGATGCCGCTGCCGCTTCCGCGGCTTGGCGCAGTGGCGTGAGGTCGTCGAGTATCCAGAAGCCCCGGCCATGCGTACCAGCGACCAGATCCGAGCACAGGCACGATGAATCGTCCTTCACTTCGATGTCGCGGATGGAGATGGCCGGCATGTTGAGGCGCAGTGAATGCCAGTTGTCGCCATCGTCGAACGAAACCCACACCTGTGTATCGGTGGACGCGTAGAGCAGGCCTTTCTTGCGAGGATCTTCGCGGATGGAATTGGCGACTGCGCCGCCGTCGATGCCTTTGTCGATTTCAGTCCACGTTTTGCCGGCATCGTGTGTGCGCCACAGGTGCGCATTCATGTCGTCGAGGCGCAGAGTGTTGGCCGCCGCGTAGGCGGTCTTTGTATCGAAATGACCCGCGTCCATATTAAAAATACGCGTCCAGGCCTTGATCTGCGGCGGCGTGACGTCGGACCATTTCTTCCCGCCGTCCATGGTGACCTGGATGAGGCCGTCGCCGGTTCCGGCCCACAGCACATTGATGTCGAGAGGCGAGGGCGCGAGCGCAGTGACGGAGCCTTGCGCGGCGGGCGTCACGGTCGACGCATATTTCCCGGCGTTCGAAGGAACGTCCCACGTCTGGCGGGTGAGGTCGCCGCTGATGGGGGTCCAGCTATGACCTCCATTGCTGGTTTTCCAAACGCCGGCGGTCGCGTAGAACAAAACGTTCGGGTCCTTAGGCGACCAGTTCAAAGGCTGGGTGCGCACGGTGCGCGATGGCGGGGCATTCGGAGGCAGCTCGACAACAGCGCCACGGCCTCCCGCGGGCCCAACGTTGGCTTTCTGGCCGGTGAGGCGATTGTAGAGCGACACTTTACCGCCGTAGACCAGGTCGGGATTTTTCGGATCGGGCGCGGCTTCACCGTACTCTTCGATGCCGACGGGATGCCAGTCGTGGAAGGTGATTTCGCCGTCCATGCCGCGGCTGTCGACACAGGCCGAGCCGGAGTCCTGCTGGCCGCTGCACAGGCGATAGGGAAACGCGTTGTCGGCGGTGACGTGATACATGGCCGCGGTGGGCTGGGTGTACCAGTTGCTCCACGACACGCCGCGATTGGCGGAAACGACGGCGCCCTGGTCGCTGACCAGCAGAATGATTCTCGGGTTGTTCGGATTAACCCAGCTTTTCTGATAATCGTCGCCGCCGGGCGCGCCGCGGACAGCCGTCCAGGTTCGGCCGCTGTCTTCGGTGCGCCAGAAAACGGTGGAGCAGCTATAGACGACGTTCTCGTCGGTGGGATCGATGGTGATGGTGGGCAGGTCGCCTCCGCCAATGCGGCCCAGAGGACGCGTATCGGGCGGATGGCGCTGGGAACCCATTTCAGAAACTCGCGGATCTTCGGTGGCGAGGAACCAGTGGTCGCCGCCGTCAATGGTTTTGTAGAAGGAGATGGCTCCGCCGCCGCCCCGGCCTCCGCGTCCACCGCCCGCCGCCGCCCCGCCGCCTCGTCCGCCGCGCCCGCCTGCTCCGCCGCCGGCGGCGACCGTCGCGTACAGAGTTTTAGGATTGCTGGGCGAAATCGCCAGATTCGCTTCGATGATCGCAGGCAGGCCGTTGGTCAACTGCTTCCACGTCGTGCCCCCGTCGGTCGATTTAAAGATACCTCCATCGGTGCCTCCGAACGCTCCGTTTTCATAAAATCCCTGCTGCTGCTGCCACAGGGCGGCGTACACGATGTTGGGATTCTTAGGATCAAGGCGGACGTCGTTGCCGCTGGTGTATTCGTCCTTATAGAGGACCTTTTCGAACGTCAGGCCGCCGTTGGTGGAGCGAAAGATGCCACGCTCAGTGTTGGGGCCGTAGGGATGGCCGAGCACCGCGACGAAGAGCCGGTTCGCGTTGGTCGGATCGACTTCGATGTCGGCGATCATTTGCGAGTCGGTCAGGGATTGGGAGTGCATCCAAGTTCTGCCTGCATCCGTCGATTTATAAAACCCGTCGCCAGTCGCCAGGTCGGGGCGGATGATGCCCGCGCCACTGCCGACGTAAATCACGTTGGGATCGGTAGGCGCGACGGCGATGGCGCCGATAGAGCCCGTGGGCTGACTGTCGAACAGAGGCCTCCAGGTGGAACCGAAGTCGGTGGAGCGCCACACGCCTCCGTTATCGAAACCGACATAGAAGACGTTGGGCTGGCTGGGAACTCCCGAAAGCGCGCGAGCGCGTCCAGCGCGGGGCGGACCGATGGAGCGCCAGTGCATTTCGGAATAAAGCCGGGTGTCGATGGTTTGAGCGAGTGCAAGCGGAGCGGCCGCGAGGGCAAGAATTTTCAATATGGACAAAGTGCAACTCTCCTGAATCTCACGAGTGTATACGATTTCCGATAGTAGATGCGACGATCCACGGCAATCACCCGTCTGTCCACATGTACCGCATGCCGTCACGGAGCCGCGACCGTAAGGGAGCGGACAGATGAGCCAACCTCCGGCTAGCCGCCGAGAAGAGTGATCTTCACATTCGCCTGCGACGCGACGCCGTTTACAGACAGGACCAATGGTTGGTCCCCGCCGATCAGGCCGGAGGGGATTTGCACATTGATCTGCCACAAACCGGGACTGACGATTCCCGCAAACAGGACCGAAGCGGACTGTCCGGCCATGGTCACTTGAAACGCCCCAAGATTCGCCGCCGGATACGGCTTGGTCAACACCACGCCGTCGGGCGCCGCAGGACTGGTGGGCCCGCAGCCGGTGGCGTACAGTTCGATGATGTCGCCCGGGGCGGCCGGGCGGCTGTTATATCCGGACAAAGCTCCGGTGGGGGCCACGTAAACGACGCCCGTTGCCGTGGCGAACACCGATGCCGGGTAAAGCACGCCTTTCAGTGTGTAGCAGAACAACCCCGGCGCGACGGCGTCGATCTCGACGGTCGAGGTCATGACCCCGGTTGGCGTAATGAGGTCCACGTTGGCGACGCCGGCGGCGGCATTCGAGGGCAACAGGAAATTCACCTGCGTTGGGTTGATGTACTCGACGTAAGCGGCTTGTCCGTTCACATTGACGGCGATGCCGCCAACCGACGTGGGAAGAGAGGGGCCGGTGATGGATGAAGTCCAGTCGGTGGCCGCTTGGTCTGTGAAGCCGGCGCCGAAAATCGAGACATAGGAGGCGGGCGCGGCCTTCGGAAGATTGGTCGCTGCGCTGATGACGGTCATGATGGCAGTCGGCGCGTCCGCGGCCAACAAGCCTCGGGAATTGAAGGCATTCAAGCACTGATCGAGAATATCGAGCGGGGCCGCGCTGTTGGCAACGATGGCGATATCGTAACCTTCCAGGAAGCGCATGATGCCGGTATTGGTGGATTGCCCCGCCCCGTCGGAAATCCCTCCATTCTTGCCGTAGTTGGTTCCGTAGCTTCCCGTGTACGTGAAGCAACCGATCTCGTCGTTCAGCATCTCGCTGATCGAGGACGCGGGCAGGACGCTGGTGTTCCGGAGCGCGAGCAGAATCTTCAACAACTCCGTGGAGGAGGAGATCCAGCCGGCGGGCGCCACAAAATCGATCTGGGTCCAGTAGTCTCCGGCGGCTGTATCGCCCGGTCCCGCGTAGCTGAGGGTTGCAGTCGTCTGCGGATCGGGAACCGGGTTGAAAACGGATGTATTGATCCCGGCAGGAACCAGCACGTTCTGCGTTACCCAGGTGACGTAATCGACGCCCGTCACCTGATCGAACACGCCTTGCAGGATGGTGAAATTCTCGTTGTTGTAAGAATAGGTGACGCCGGGCGTTCCGACCAGCGGCATCGCCAGATAGGTAACGAGATAGGGCCACAGGCTCCCATAGAAAGGTCCCTCGCTCGGCGGCGTCTGCATGCCGCTCTTCATCGTGGCGAGATTGCGGAGGGTGACTGTTTTCACCGATGGATCGGGATTCGGCACCATGCTCGAAATGAGAGGCCAGAAGGGCGTGTCGAGAGTAATCGACGGGTACTTCAGGATCAGAGCCTCGAGCGCAATGGCTGTGATCCACTTGGAAACGCTCGCCAGGTTGCTGCGCGAGGTTGGTGTGAACGGGGTGTTCGGGTTGTTCGGCTGTTTGGAGCTTCTCGAATATCCATATCCTTCCGAAACGACTTGGCCGTTCTTGCCGAGAGAATAGGCATAGCCCATTACGAATGGCTGGAGGTTCGCCGCGAAATAGTCGTCGAAATCGGGAGCGTTCGGGTAGGATGCAATGGCGCGGAGCACCAGGCCGTTGGCCGCCATCTGCTGTGCGGTGGCTTGCAGGGTGCCCCAATCCTGGTTCCAGACGAATTGAGCGGAGCTGACTTTGCCCTCCCAGCATCCGACCATATTGCCGCTGACCGAATCGTAGCCTAAGCCGACCAGCGAGTTTGCGGTATATTTTCCGGTTGCGTCCGCCGGAAATTCAGCCAGGCTGGCATCCCAGAGCACATATCCCCCGCTGCCCGGTTCAAACAGGGCCGAGAACGCCGCCGAGTCCTGCTGTGGGAACGCCTGAACGCGCGTCATGCGAAGGCCCTGGCCGGATAGCGTGTTCCACTGCGTGCCCAGATTGGAGAAACTGAGGTCCCATACCAGCGTCTGATTCGCCGGCGAGGAGACGGCCAGCCAGTAGCCGACATAATAGAGCTCGGTCAGTTCCCAGGTGATGGCGAAGTCCACCAGACGATAACCGGTTTTGTTCGCGGTGAACGTCTGTTGGAACATATTCGGGTCGGACGTGCGGATGAGCTGATATTTGGCGGTGCCCGGCACGAAGGACGCGTAATACCAGGTCGCGTTCATGTTGCGAATCGCGGTAAGCGAGGAGAGCACGTATCCCTGCGCGGCGAGGGTTTGCACCTGGGTGTTGAGGGCGGTGAAGCCGTTCGCGCTGATCAGCTGGGTTTGGATCGCGCCAGGCACAAAAATCCCGCCGAAGATCGGCTCGATGGTCGGGAATCCCGTGATGGGCGTCGACAGCGCTTTGCGGAGGAGTGCGGGTGCATGGCCCAGAGGATCGCCGACTCGGTTATGCCGGTCCTCCGCCTGCTGTGCTGCGAGATGCGGCAGGGCGATGGCGCCGGCGGCGCCGATGCGAAAGAAACTTCGTCTGTTCATGGGTTCCTCCAATAGCAAAAAAAAACGCACGAATTAGCGCGAGTATAGCTCACTGCCGTACACTATGGTCCAGGATTCCATGTCGAAACTTGTATGCCTTTCTCTACTGGCGGCAGGCGTTGTTCTGGCCGCCGATCGCGGCGAGGAGATCAAGCTGTGGGCGAACGGCGCGCCGGGGTCGGAAGGGATCACTGCGCCGGAAGTATCGAAACCGTCCGCTAACCCCAAGTACGCCGGCTGGCCGGGCAACTTCACCGTCACGCATTATCCGTCGATCTATGTTTTTCTTCCTCCCAAGGAAAAAGCGACGGGAGCGGCCATGATCGTCGCGCCTGGGGGAGGCCATACGCAACTGGTCATCGATAAAGAAGGCTGGGAGTTCGCCGATTGGCTGAACTCCAACGGCATCGCCGCCTTCGTTCTGAAATACCGTCTGGCGAAAGCGCCGGGCTCGAAATACACGCTGCCGGATCAGGTGTACGCCGACGCTGCCCGCTCCGTGCGAATGGTCCGAGGCCGAGCGAAGGAGTGGGGCGTCGACCCCTCGCAGATCGGCTTCTCCGGTTTTTCGGCCGGAGGCGAAGTGGCGGGCATGATCGAGACGAAATTCGACGCGGGGAAACCGGACGCGGAGGATCCGATTGAGCGCGTCAGCTCGCGGCCCGATTTTGCGGCGCTGATTTATCCCTGGTACCGGCCGGGCGCGAATAAGCCCGACGACCCGCCTCTGTTTCCGGTGCCGAAGGACGCGCCGCCCGTGTTCATGGTGTGCGCCGACGACGACCGGTCCCACGTGGAGCCGACGGTGAAGTTTTATCTGGAGCTGGAAGCCAATCACATTCCTGCGGAAATGCACATTTATGCTTACGGAGGGCATGGATTCGGCTTGCGGCCGACCAAGAAGCAACCCGCGCCCGTGATGGGCTGGCCGGACCGTTTGAAAGAATGGCTGGCGGAACGTAATATTTCGAGGTAACATGTCCAACAATTTTTCGCGTCGCGATTTAATGAAGACCGCGGGGTTTGCCGCTATCGCGGCGGCTCCGGAGGGGCGGGCGGCCGTCGCTTCCGCGCCCCAGTTGGAAGGAAAGGACACGCCCAAGCTTTGTCTGGAGATGGGCGCGGGGAGCCTGGCGGCGGGCACCATCGATGAGGCGGGCCTGCGGAAAATCAAACAGCTCGGCGTCGACCACGTGCTGAGCGGCGGACCGCGGATTCCCTGGGAAGAGAGCCGGCTCATGGACATGATGGATCGCGCGAAAGCCGGAGGATTGAGCCTGGGCAACCTCATGATTTCGGGATTTCCGAATACGATTTACGGACGTCCGGGACGCGACGAGGAAATCGAGAAGGTGAAGCAGTCGATCCGCGCGGCGGGCAAGGTCGGGCTGCCCGTGGTCGAGTACAACTTCTATGCGCATCGAATTGTTGAAGGATATTACGAAGAAACCGGAAGGGCGGGCGCCGGATTGACGGCATTCGACAACGATAAAGTGAAGGATCTGCCGCCGCTGCCGAACGAAGGCGCACACAGTCTCGAAGAGATGTGGGCCAACATCACGTACTTTTTGAAGGCCGTGATCCCGGTCGCGGAACAATCCGGAGTCAGGCTCGCGCTGCATCCCAACGATCCGCCGGCGCCGCTAAGCCGTGGGTCGGGGCAGATCATGGGCACGGTCGAAGGCTGGAAGCGGCTGATCGACATCGTGAAGAGTCCTTCGAATGGAATCACCTTCGATTGCGGCGTGACCAGGGAAATGGGTCACGATCCCGTGGAAGTGTGTCACTACTTCGGTTCGCGCGACCGCATTAATCACGTTCACTACCGGAACGTGCGGGTGCGGAAGCCTTACGAAAAGTACACAGAAGTGTTCATCGACGAGGGCGAAAACAATATGTTCGCCGTGATGAAGGAACTGGTTAAACAGAAATATCCGAGGCTGGTGTATCCGGAGCATCCTCGCGCCCTGGATTACGATCGGGAGCGGACCGGTTTTCACTCGCAGTATCCAGGAGGCGGAGGATACGCAGCGTTCGCCTACAACGTCGGCTACGCGAGAGCAATGATGCAGGCGGCGATGTCGACGGTCTAGCTAGTCGCCTGGTGGGGCGGGCTATCAGCCGGCAGCCGCCCTCCGGGCGGCTTTTCCCCAGCGACGAACGAGCCTGCTGGAAGCAGGCTGCCGGCTCGATAGCCCGCCCCACACACAAGACAAGATCATGTCATTTTGAGATTTTCACAGAACAAGTTAGAGTCATCGAGGGTGCCATGAAATACCTATTGTTGTTTGTCGCTCCGCTGATGCTGGCGCAGACCGTTACCGAGGCATACGCGAATGCCGATCCCCAGCAGGTGATGGACATCGTGCGTCCCAAGGACACGGGACTGCATCCAGCCATCCTGGCGATTCACGGCGGAGGATTTCGCGCCGGTTCGCGTAAGGGGTATCAAGCGACATGCGCGAAGCTGGCCGAGCGCGGATATGTGTGCGCCTCGGCTGATTACCGGCTGGCTCCAGCCGCTCCTTTTCCGGCTGCCGTGTGTGACGTGAAGGCGGCGGTGCGGTACCTGCGTGCGAACGCGGCGCGGCTGGGCATCGACCCCGCGAAAATCGGCGTGATGGGAGGATCGGCGGGAGGACACCTGGCGCTGTTTCTGGGTGTAACGGGGAATGTTCCGGAGTTTGAGGGCGACGGGCCGAATCGCGACCAGTCGTCGCGCGTCTCGGTGGTGGTGGATTACTACGGTCCGTCGGATCTGACCAGATCCTACGGCCGGAGCGCGGATGCGGCCGAAGTGCTGCCATTATTCCTAGGGGGCGACGTGGCGCATGCGCGGGCGATGCATCTGCGGGCCTCGCCCTTGTTTTGGGTGACACCGGACGCCGCTCCTACGCTGGCGATCCAGGGAACGAAGGACCGCTATGTGAATTATGAACAGTCGGTCTGGATGATCGACCGATTGCTCGCGGCGGGCGTGGAGGCGGAACTGGAAAGCATCGAGGGGGCCGACCACGGATTTAAGGGCGCCGACGCCGAGCGCGCCGACCAACGCATGATGGGTTTTTTCGACCGCCACCTGAAATAGGCCCAGCTACTGAAAACCGCCTCTCCGGCCGATAAAAGGAGAGACGGAATTCCATGCGCTGCCTCTATTGCAACAAAAAGCTGAGCCTGCTCAAGCTGGCGAAAGGAGACAGTTTCTGTTCGCCGCAGCATTTCGACGCCTATCAGCTCCAGTTGTCGAAAAACGCCTACGAACGGCTGGCTAGCGTGCCGGAAGGGGATGCTCCGAAAGCGCCTCTGGTGTTCACGCCGGTGGAGGCTCCACCGTCTGAGCTGGAAGTGGATTCGGCGTTGGCGCGGCTATCGGCGCACGATGCTCCGGAGCTGGCTGGGCAAGTGGAGGCGTTCGAGGCGCCGCCGTTTGCGCCGTTTCTGGTATCGCCGCTGCCTTCTTTTCCGCCGGACGGGCGCGTTGCGGTGGCCGATGAACCGGATGCGAACGAACCGGTGGGAGCCACGCCCGGCCTGGTACTCCCCGTTCACGACGTTCCGGCGACGGTGTGCATCCTCAACCTGTACCTGCGAGTGGGTCTTTCCGATACACCGCCGAGGGACTGGACGGCTGGGCCGTACGCGGTCGCCGCACCGGAGAGTTTTCCAGTTGAGATTACGCGGCCCAGGCTCGAGGTTCGCCCCGACGGCGAGTTCGACGCGCCGGCGGAGGTCCCAGAGCCGGCGGCGCAGGTTCTCCCGGTCACGCCGCCGTCCGTTACTGGACCGGAGGAGACGCCCGGCCATCGGGTGCCTTTCATCGCGGCGCCGTCGTTTCGGGAAAGAGCCGGAGCGGAAATCCCCTTCGACGCCGCGGCGAGCTCCGCGCCGCGCGAATGGATGCCGGCTCCCGTTCTCCATCCGGCCAAACTTCCTGGCACCGGTTGGTCGGGCCGGATTTCGCAGTCCACGGGTTTTGCGGGAAACACATTGCAACCGGCAGACGCCGCCGCCGTGAGCATCCAAAGCGGCTCCGGCATGAAGGCGTGGGTTAAGCCTCTTGTTCCGCGAGATGGCGCGATTAAGCGTTATCGGTGGCGGGCTGAGAGCGGTCCGGCGGGGATCGCCCGCCCGTCGGCTGAGACTAGGCGGACGCCAACCCGGGCGATGAGTTTCAACCCGCCCGCGCCCGCCGCAGTGCTCCCAAACGCGGCACTGGCGCCGGATATCGATCGAGACCGGATACTGACGGCCACAGGCTCGGCCGGTTCCCTGTTCCAGTGGGTTTTGGAGACGCGCCCGCAGGGGCAGGATCAGGTGTTCCTCACCGCGTCGGTGGACGTCATGGATTACGGTTTGCAGGCCGTTGTGGCGACTACTCCTGCGTGGGGGCCGGTGTCGTCCGGCACGTGGCAAAACCAGACGGCTCCTTTTCCCTTGTCCGTCCCAATTGCCGATGTTGTTGAATTGACGAGATTTCGGCCACAACCGCTGGCTTACGCGCCGGATTGCATCAAGCAGGACGCCGGGGACGAGCAAGCGCCTTCGATCGAGCAACTCGCCCATCTTCCGTTCGCCTGGCCGGTGGCCGACGCCTTTCTGCCTCCGCCCGAGGGTCCGGCTCCGGCAGACGCTCTCCCGGTGATTCATTTTCTTGCGCCGGCCCGTGTTTCGGACCACCCGGCCCTGATGGCGAGTGCGTTGCTGGGAACCCCATGCGAGCCGGTTTTCGCCGCCGCGGCCAGCAAGGACTTCGGGCGGCCGGATTTCAGGATAATCGCCTCGAAGCGGCTGCCGGCGGCGGCACGCGCCGTGTTCCAATCGAAAATAGGACTCTGCGACCTGGCGGCCGTGTGGAATCCATCTGGGCCGGCCACTCCAGCGGTTCCGGTTGTCAAGTTCCTGCCCGCGCGCAGGAGCGCGATTTTGCCGTCCGCCAGAAGTTGGCCGCGACTGGGAGCACCGTCGCTGTGACAGTCCTTTACGAACTTTTACACGAGCCTATGCAGACCTTAGAGATGTATGCCGATGCTTAAGTAGGACTTCAGGGTCCGAGGGCCCAGATCCGGGGAATTTTATGCAGAAAACAAAGACCAATACGGGGAGCGTAGCGACAGTGGACCGGGAGCCGTCGAACAACGACGCGCTGCGATCCCTGGCGCACGCCGTGTCGCTGCATCTTAAGGGCGAGCAGGAGGAGGCCCTGAAGGAACTGGATCGCGCCGAGGCCTATGCCCAGGGCGGCGACTTGGCGGAAATCCACGCCGCGCGGGGCCACATCAACTCCGAACTGGGGCGCTTCGACATTGCGGCGGCCAGCTATTCGCAGCTTTCCGAACAGCTGCCGGAAGATGCGTCCACCCGTTACAAGCTGGGCTTGTGCCTTCAGCACTTGGGCCGCTACGCCGAGGCGCTGGATAATTTTCGAACGGCGATCTCGCTGGGGGATCGGGACCTGAAAACAAAACTGGCGGCGGGCGCGTGCCTGCTGCAGTTGAACGACGGCAAGGCCGCCATCGAGGCCTTCGACACGGCTCTGACGCAGACGCCCGACTCCGAGGAAGCCCTGTTCGGAAAAGCGGTAGGTTTGCAGCTGCTGTGGGAGTTCGATGAAGCAACCGCGATTTACGAACGCATTCTGGCGGTGAATCCGCACGCCGAGGAAACGCTGACCAATCTGATCAGCCTGGCGTTGCAGCGGAAGGACTCATGATTCCGCGCGCCGCTGGAGCGACCGGTTGCTGGCCGGCCGGCCCGATGCCGTGGCCGGACTGGTTGGCCTCGCCGGCGCGTCGTTTGCCACGGGAGATTTTGAAGCGGCGGCCAAACACACGACGCGTCTGACCGAACTCGTCCCTAATTCCTACGATCACTGGTTCAATCTGGGCGTCGCGTTACAGCGTCTGGGGCGGCTGCCGGAATCCGCCATCGCCTATCAAAGAGCGGCGAGCGTCCGGCCGGAGGCGACCTTCGCGCACATCAACCTGGGCGTGGTTTATCGCGAGATGGGCGACTGGCATGGCGCTCGCGCCGCCTTCGAGAAGGCTGTGGAGGCCGCGCCGGAGCGCACCGATTTGAAGCTGGAGCTCGCCTCGATCGTCGAACGAGGGGGGTCGCTCGAAGAAGCCGAATCGCTCTATGCGAACCTGGTGAAGACCAACCCGGATCTGGAAAACGCCTGGTTCCGGCTGGGCTATCTGCGGCTCCAACGAGGCGATTACGCGGGCAGCATCCCGGCGTTCGAGGCTTGCATCAGGAGTCGTCCCGAATGGCCGGAGGCGGAAATCAACCTTGGCCTCGCGCACACGCGCAGCGGTCAGTACGACCAAGCTGAGGCGGTGTTGACCAATCTCCTTTCCCGGAATCCGAACTCCACCGAGGCGTTGAACGGGCTCGCGGTGGCCGCGCTGGAAAGGCCGGATCATGCCAAGGCGCTAAGCTATCATCTGGCTTTGCTCAATGCAGGAGAGAAGTCGCCCGAGATCTACTATAACGCCGGGCTGTTATCGCAGCAGCTCGAGCAACTGGACAAATCCGTCGATCTATACCGGTCCGCGCTCGATCTGCGCCCGGATTTTCCGGAAGCGCTGTCGAATCTCGGCCATGTGCTGCAGACGCTCGGCAGGGGCGAAGAAGCGCTCACGTGCTGGGTCTCGGCGTTGGAGAAGAAGCCGGAACTGGCGCGCGGGTATTTTTTGCGGTAGGAGCCGCCCTTTAAAACGCGCACGGCAGGCGAAACCGCCTGCCTGTGCGAAAAAACCTGTCACCGCGGCGCCGCGCAGAGCGATATCGATTCCATCCTGGCGATCAACTGCTCGGCCGACTCTTCGGCGAGATGTTCCAGCACCGTCACCGAGCAATTCCCGTCGCCGAGCCAGCCGCCGATTTGCCGCGATCTCGCCGCGATTTCCGATTCCGAGGCCTCGAAGATGGTCATCAGCTCATGTGGCGACCAGCGGAAAATCACGTCGTAGGGCCGGATGGTCGCGGCCAGACGGTCTGCCAAGTCCTTCATCGGCCCGCCGCCGGTCGATCCCACCAGGATCACGCAGAATGGCCTGCCTTTCGCGATCTGGGTGAAGATCCGCCTCTCGGCCGCGGCGCGGTTCATGAGGCCGGTATCGGGATCTGTATAATCCGACGTGGTGGCCTGGGCGAGCCACGCATCTATTTCCTCCCGCCGGCGCCGCAAATCGTCGATGGTGGCCAGTTTCTCGGTCAGCGCTTTCCGTGCATACGCCCGGAGGCCGGCCGCATAGCGCTTAAAGGAAACGCGGAGTTGAGCCTCCTCGTCCACTTCCGCCGAAGTGGCGATGTGCTCGGCCAGATCGTCGAGGAATGCCCGCTGCAAATCGGCCGATGCGGTCAGCGTTTCCTCGGTTGCGCGGAGATGGTCGAGCAGCATCCCGGCGTGATCCGCTCCCGCGGCGATCCAGGCGCTGGCAGTCCTGGAATATTCAAGCAGATCGGTCGCCACCGCTTCCCGGCTCTGCTGGAGGGCCTGCGGAGTGGCGTCGAAGCCGAGCCGGCGCGGCAGCTTCAACAGTCGGTCCCGGTACATCGCGCCCACCGGCGGGCACACTTCCGCCATGCAGTTTCCAATGGCAACTACCGTGCTGAGATAGCAGGCGAGCGCGGTTTGTTCAGCTTTTTCGTCGATTTCCGGACGTGGCGAATCAGGCTTGGAACTCATACTCTCTCAATGGACTGATCGGCATTTCGGGGTGACGGGCGGCTCGGGTAAAAACCTTAGGAAAACTTTACATATTCGGTTCCTCACCGCGGCGGGTATTGAGCGTCATTCCCTGTATAGAGGCAATTCATGCGCAATCATACTTCCCAACAAAGAGCCGAAGATTTCCTGGACCCGAGGCGCACAGCGCTGCTGGCTTACGAGTTCTGGCGCGCGCGGGGTTGCCCGGAAGGGTCGCCCGACGAGGATTGGTTCCTGGCCGAAGAGCAGTTGCGGCATCAGCATGGCCTGCACCTGGCACAAGCCGCGTAGCAAATTCGACGTTTTTGGAGCCGCGACCTTCGGGAGCGGTCGGCTCCGACGCTTCCCCGTACTCAGCGGGCATCCGGATTGCGCGCGGGCTCGGATTCCGACGCCGGCAGATTGGGCCTTTGGCGCTCCACTCGCCAGGTGACTTTGCCGCCCTGTTCTCTCTCCGTGCGATTGATCCTTAACTTCGCATGGGCGAGATAGTTCAGATGGACGCGGTCGAAGGCGAGGCCGGCCGACGCCATCAGCTTCATGTAATCGCCGTGCGCGGTTTCATCCGGAGCCTCGGTGTAGCCGGAATCCCAGGTCACGTCCGGCGAAACTCCTCCTGTGGCTCCGCCCGCTCCTCCTCCTGCGCCTGTTCCGCCGCGGCCCGGGGACCCTTTTAGCGCCATGTAAATCCTGATGCCGTTGACCACCGGCTGTTGCATATCCTCCGGCTGCCAGCGCTGGCCGAAGCGCTGATAGCGGGCGTTCATGCGATTTTCCAAGATCGAGCAGCCCGGGCACGCTGCGCTGCGCTTCAACGATGCGGTCGCGAATTTCGTAGGCGATTTTTTCGCTGTAGAGATGCGTGTCGTCGCGCAAATAAGTCAGGCTGGTGAACCAGCCCCGTGGAATCCACCAGGTGCGTCCGTTGTTGGCGCCCTGGCGCGTCGTGACCCAGGCGGAATATTCCGAAAATGGCTGTACCCATTCGTGCGACGGATAGCCGTGAGGATTCAAGAATGCGTCGGGCAGCCACGTGTCGAGAAGCTGCTTGCGCGTGCGCGATTCGGGATAAACAGGATCGGTCTCGGCCTGCCCCGCCACCACGTCGGCGGCGAGCGAGCCGTGATAGCCCGGATGCAGCATGTTGTTCGGCGTGATTTCGGCAAGTTGCACCGAGAGATCCGCGCCGTCGCTGTTGGTGATGGGATGCAGCACCACGTTGACCTGCTTGAGCAGCGCGCGGGTGGCTTCGTCGGTGGTGAGCTGCTCGCCCAACTTGTCGATGTGGCTGGTGCTGGATACTTCGTTGGCGTGCTGGCGTCCGCTGTAAACGATGGAGGCTTTAAGCGTCGTCTCCTTGGCCCAGGAACGCAGGCGCGCGGGCGAAGGCAGCATCACGTCGGCGGCCCACAGGTTCTGGCCGAGATAACTGCGGCCCATCCAATAAACATTCACGCCCGGCGTTTCGCCGAGCTTCGCCAGGACGCTCGCGTTTTCGTCGGGCGATATCGGCTCGTCCCACTGCACGGAATTTCGCTTGGGGTCCCGGAAGTCGGCGATCATGGGTCGCTTCGATGCCGGTGTGCAGACGTTCCAGCTTCCGATCTCGCGCGGCGCGCTGCTCGCGACCTTGGCGGTCAGCGGCGGAGGCAGCTCGAATTCGACGGACATCTTTCGCAGGTAGAGATACGCGAGCTCGTCCTTATACAAGCCCGCCGATTGCATGGCGGCGAGCCATCGCATCTGCCCCTTGGCTTGCTCGACGGGAAAAATGCCGCGCTCGATTTGCGTCGTGCCTTCGAGCTTCACCCAGTCGTTATACTTGTCGTCCCTATAGTCGGCCGGGAGAATCCAGGTCAGGCTACGCGGGCCACTGGCATCGGCACGCGCTTCGATTAACCGCGGCTGCATAGCGCCGGTCAACGCGTAGAGATTGCGCTTGCGCTCATGATGTTTGCCCTGCGCGTCAATCCAGCTCAAGCTAACAATGGGATTGGCCGCGGGCTTGGCGTAGAACTCGATATGGACGTGGCCGTCCTTGCCATCGTCGGGCGCATGGACGATGGGAATGATGCGGCCGACGTAAGTGACCGCGCGGCCGGCTTCCATATCGCCGACCATATTGGCGAAATTTTCCGTGGAGTAGAACGTATCTTCCTGCAAAGCTTCGAGCGACGAGATGCGTTCTTTGTCGATGCCCAGGTTGAAGTCCGGCTCGCTCATGTGGATGTCGATTCTGAGCGTGTCGAAAATGGGCGCGAACTCGGGGCGCAGCTCACCGTGCGCTTGCGACATCACGTGGCGGAAGATTTTCGGGAGTGTTTCGTTCTGATAGTGATCCCAGAATTCCTCGATGTCGGTTTTGATGCGCTGGTCCAGGATCACCCTGGAACCCGCGTCGATCCGCACCCAGCCGGTGTCGACCTGCACCTGTTCGTAAGGCTTGATGACGCCGTTGTAGGGCTGCATCGCGGTGGTGACCGTGAATTCGCGGGCGAGCAGTTCTTTGCCTGCCGCGTTGTAGGCGTGGACGCGATACGTCGGGCCGCCCTC
>CAVVNE010000137.1:0-17436 GCA_963749245.1 Bryobacterales bacterium | reverse complement strand
GCGATCGGCATTGATTTGGTGGTCGACCGGGTGATGTAAGTCGACATCGTGGCCGACGTCTCGGTGTGCTGGAGCCCGAGGGAATGTCCGAACTCATGCACCATGGTGGTGAAGGAGCTGTCGTAGAAGCTGGCCTGCTGCGGAACCGTGATGGTCAGGTTCTTCTGGAGCTGAATGGTAGACCGCAGAATCGGCAGGAACGGCGTGTTGTTGTTAATAAAGGAGACGTTGGCGTAGGTGGTGACCTTGGTCTGCGCCAGAATGCCGGCCGGGATCTGATCGGAAAAGACCACGTCGATTCCCGGGGCCGACTGCTGGGTGGCGGAATTTTCCATCCCCCCGTAAGCCAGCTTGATCTGCGAGCTGGATACGCCGTTCCAGGCCTGCGCCGCCAGTTGCAGCTCGCTGATGACGGCCGTGAAGCTGTCGCCCTTCACAAACACGTCCGGTCCCTGATCGGAGATGAAGTAGTAGACCGTGTTATTGGTGAGCTGCGTCAGGTCGAACCGCAGCATAACTGGATTGAACGGCGCGTTGCGGCTGGCGAAGTAAACGAAGTGATAATAGCCCGAAGCGATCGAGGAAAGGGCGGTCAGGGCCGCCGCGATGCTCAGAATCCGCTTCGGAAAGGTCATTGCTTCGCCGCTCCCGAAGCTGTTTTCTGAAGCGTCCTGACGATCAGGGCGCGCAAATCGCTCCACTTCATGGTCATCCCGGTATCGGTGACCGGCTTGCCGGACTTGTCCAGCATTTGATCGGCAATGGCCGGCCGGTTCAGGACGGTGGCGCCGGAGGCGTCCTGCTTCAGGTTGAACATGCCCTGCGACAACCCGATGACCTGCGTCATTCCGCTACGGCTGGTCCACAGAAACAACACATATTCCTGTCCCTGGGTGAGCACCGGGGATCCGATTCCGATCTGCCGCAGGTTTCCGTAGACGCCCCCGGGAACCGCGACTTCAGCCGGAAGGATGCCGCCCAGCTTCAGGGTATCGGAGACCTGCAGCTGATAGTAGGTGTAAATATCGTGCCCGGCGGCCGCCGAGCGCGAACCGGTGACGCGAGCCCGGACGATGGAAGTGGATTGAGTAATCAGATCGTTCATGGACATCTTCAGCAGCGTAGTGGCGCCCGCCGGTGCGAGCAGCGCTACGCTCGACAGAAGATGGAACAAAGTCCGCATTCGCCATTTCTTTAGCACTCCGCGTGCCGGATCTGGATAGTTGATAACAAATGACTTAAACACGTTCAAAGGGGGTCGCTTGTGGACGTTTGACACGGGTTTGAGACAGGAAGACCCAGGCGCTGCGCGACGGTGGACGCGCTGCGCGCCGGGCGCCAGGCGCCGGTTAAGACCAAGACACGCCTGCGGCGCCTAGCGCCCGGCGCCCGGCGCCTGCGCGCAGGCTAACTGGAAGACTTCAAACACCGGGCGGCGGTTGGAGTCGGAGATAACGCGGACATTTTCCTCGTGACAACGGGCGGCGGTCGCTGCCTCGAGGAAGCGACGGTGGACGCGCCGCGCGCCGGGCGCCAGGCGCCAGTTAAGAACAAGACGGTCTGGCGCCCGGCGCCTACTTGCAAGCTAACTGGAAGACTTCAAACACCGGTCGGCGATTGGAATCAGGGATGATACGCACATTTTCCTCATGACAACCGGCGGCGGTGGCGGCCTCTTGGAAGCGATGGTGGACGCCGGCGAAATTCTCGCGTTTATCCACGTGAGCGATGAACAGGGCGTTCGGATCGGCAAACAGGCGCGCGGCTGCCTCTTTATCTTCATCGGACGGAGCGTCGGTCATGAAGGGATCGTGGCCGCTCCGCATGTGCAGGTGGCCGTTGTGCAGCACATCGAGCGGAAACTGAATGCCCCAGTCGAGCACATAAATGATCTGGCCGGGAATCTCTGGGAGAGCTGCCGACAAGGGGTAAATCGCGTCGGTGTAAACGTTCTCTGCGCCATTCCGCTCAAACTGCGCGATGTACTGGTTCACCACGAGGAGGTTCCCTGCGGCCAGCAGTAAGCAGATCGAAATCACCGCCCACTTCCACCGGATGGCGGCGATGGCGATCACGACAAACAGCTGCGGAAAGGGCCACAGCAGCACAGTGTGATGCATGGAGGCGCCCGCGTCGTGCGTTGAAGCCATAAAAAGCCAGGCGACGGCCGTGAACACCAGCGCGAAGCGCGCGGCGCGCGATTGCCACCAGAGAGGCACGGCCAGCAGAGCCAGCAGCGCCGCGTACTCCATGCCACTGCCGCGATGCTCGCCCAGATGGTCGCGGATGAACACCGCCGCCCGGCCTCGTAGGGATACGGGAGCTTTCGGATTGTCGGTATACTCTTCCGAAACAATATATCCGTAAAGCCCGTGACCACCCAGGGCGCTACGCAGGTGGATAAACTTGGCGGGCGCGGCGCGCAGATCCAGATGGCCGTTGGTCCGAAACGTCTCGCCGCGGCGATGCGCATTGTAAATAACGAACGGGAGCGCGCCGAGCAGGAAACCGGCGGCGGCCAGCGCCACGTGACGGCGGCTGACCAACTGGAGAACCTCGCGTCCAAATATGGACAAAACGGCGCAAATCAGACCCGCCAGGGCCCAAACGAAGATCGCTTTGTTCCAAAGCGCCAGGCCGAGAAAGAAAAATCCCCAAAGGAGATACCGTTGACCCCGTTCCTGCGCGTATTTAAGCAGGAAAAAACAGCCAGTCACAAGTAGAACGTGTTCGAGCGCAACTGGACCCCAGTCGAAGGTGTTGGTAAGGAGAAACGTCGGGTCGGAGGCCAGCAGGAGGGCGGCCACAGTGGCCGCCCGGCGGTTGACGGCTCGCTCCGTCAAGTAAAAGAAAATATAGACAGTTAGGGCTCCCAAAAGGACGGTCGGGAGGCGAAAAACCCAGGCCGCCCAGTGGGGATGAGCCTCAAAATGGGACCGGAAAACCGCCATCAGAGGCCAGTAAAGCAGCGTTTTGAGCGTCCCGATATAGGTCATGACCATCAACGGAATGTCGTGATGGAACACGCGAAGACGGAATTCTCTTGCGGCGGGCTGGTAATATGGGCCGGCGAATAACGTCTCATCCATCTGGATGCCGGCGTAAGGAAGCAGGGCGCATCCGGCCAGGATCGTCAGGCAGCAGGAGAAGGCGAGAAGGAGCCGCGAGGCAAGATTCTTCACAGGCGATGGAAAGAAATGAGAATATTTACCGGTGCTCCAGACATTATAAGGCATCGGGGCAGATCCGGAAACTTGTTGGCAGACGTAATGCTTTCTGGGTTGGTGGCCGATATGAGTTCGATATATGGCCCCAGTACTATGACGGGAAGCGCGTGAAAAGATTGGCACTTTAATTGCTTGCAGAAAGCGGCACGAGTATGTTAAGCTGTGCGAAGCAGATTTGGATAGCGTCGATCGCACCGGGTGGAGGCCCGGAGCGGGCGGGCAGAGGCTCTTTGAAAAGAAGGGTGGAAGCTCCGTCAAATGGTCGGCGCGCATGTTGGCCGTTCGGCCAGCCATCCACAGTGGACCTTCTCGCATGGAAGAGTTCACAATCGAAAAATCAAATCCGTCGTCAAAACGGGTATGAAGATCTGAACCTTTTTGCTTGGGCCAGCGTCTAAGGATGTGACGTGGACAAACGATAAAGATAGAACGAACGAAAAATAAAAGAGAAGAGACAAGAGGCAGCCATGACAAAGAACGAGTTAAACAAATTTAAAAATATTCTGGAGGCGAAGCAGGCAGAGCTGGTAGCGTTTGTGCGCAATCGCGAGGGAATTGCCATCGAGAAGAGCCCGGACGCACTGGACGAAGTGCAGCACGCCGCCGAACGCGAACTGGCGATCCGCAATCTGGATCGCGAATCGCAGCTGCTCCGCAACGTGCGGGCGGCACTGCGGCGCATAGACGAAGGGACCTTCGGCGTGTGCCTGCACTGCGAAGAGGACATCAGTCCGAAACGGCTGGCCGCGGTACCGTGGACTCCGTTTTGCATCGGATGCCAGGAAATGGCCGATCGCAACCAGGCCGGCGACGCGTCGGAGAATTTCGACGAAATGCTGGTCAGCGCGGCGTAATTTCCGGCGCGATCAGCTTGTCATAAGGCTGATGTACGAAGTCATCCTGCCCGCTTTTTCCTTCTCCCGGCGGTAGGAAAAAAAGCGCTCGGCGTCGCAAAAAGTGCAGACGCTGAGCGCTTCGATATTCTGGGGCGCCACTCCGGCCGCCTCCAGTTGCTTCCGGTTTTCCGACGCGAGGTCGAGGTGTGTCCGGCGTTCGAATCCAAACTGGCGCGCGACCTCCTCACCCACCTCATAGCAGCAGGCGCCGATCCCCGGTCCGATGGCGGCATGCACATCGGAGGGAGCAGTTCCGAACTCGGCCCGCATCTTTTCCAGCGTCCTCTCGACAATGTGAGTAGCAGTACCCCTCCATCCGGCGTGAACAGCGGCGACAGCCCGATTGCGGGCGTCGGCCAGCAGAATCGGGTAGCAATCGGCGGTACGGACGGAGACGGCCAACCCTGGACGATTGGTTACGAGTCCGTCGCCTGCGCCGCAGAAGCCTGGGCCTTCTGCGATAAGCACCAGGTTCGAATGGATTTGCTTGAGCGTCGCGAGGTCGGACGGCAATTCGGCGTCTTGGCGGGTCCCGAAGTGGTGACGGACCCAGGGGAGCGACGTGAAGACGAAGACGGGATCCAGCGGCATCGAGTTCATTCTACTCGTAAGCTGTCTCATCTGACCGCATGCTCACCCATGGCGGCTCCGCGTAGGGACTTCTTAGCGTGGCGGGAATAAAGGGCGCACTTTGCCGTCGGATTTTGGAAGCTCGGCGGGAGGCTTGTCGAAGAGAATTTTCCATCGTCGCCGAAGTTCCGTTCCGTAGGACGTGCCTTCAAGATCGAACGCTTCTCCACCCTGAGTGAGCGTCTCGCGAGGGCCGAGGTAAAGATACGCGTCCGCGGTTTGACTCCATGTTCCCTCCGTGGCGTGCGTGCGGAGGTTGATGAATGGCTGCGCCCCGACCCACGTTCCTTTCATCTCCAGCATCGATGAGGCTGGCCATGCGGCGAACCGCGCGTCCGGAGGCTGGTCGAGAAACAGGCTCATTCCGGGCGTAATCACGTAACTCTTCACGAACGCCGTCAGCAGCTGCTGCTCAATCAGGCCGGGTCTGCCGGCGTGACGCTCAATGTGTCCGGCGCCGATAATGATGAGTGCTTTGCGCCGCCTGGCCAGAACCTCGTAACGGACAACGCTGGCAAAATGCTCGTCGCGAAAGCCGAGAAAGGGGGCAATGTCGTCGCGTGTCTGGACCCGATCCCAGTCGATGGGCGGATCACCGGCGAGCACACGGATACGCTTCTCAGATGGAAGTGCCTGATTGCGCGCGCGGATCGCCGCGAGCAGTCCATGATACGGCGCGACCGGTGTCCCTCCGGGGGCTCCGAGAAAATTCTGCCAGACCTTTTCGAGATCGCGAGGAGCCACGGACTCGCCGGCAATGTAGCGATCGAGCGTGGATTGGTAAAGCGAGTTGGCGGATTCGATGACCACGTCGTTCACCCGGCCGGCGAAATCGGGAGAATTGACGAGCGACTTAAACAGCTCGTGCTGCTGGATACAGAGGTGCGCCTCCCCGACCATGACGATCCGGTAGGAATCGAAAAGTTTGAGGATCGCGCCGACCGGCTCCTGCGGTTTGATTGTTTCCGCCGGCTGAGCGAAGAGCCCCGAAGCAAGAGAAAGCAGCGCGGCTGCTCGAATATTCGCGTAGAAATCCATGGAATATCAGACACCGAAAGATGCGTTTTAGATCCCACTCAGGTGTATGATGATTCGGACAACGTATGAAATTCCTCCCGCTCCTATTCTCCATCACCGTTCTCGCTCAAGCCCCCAATCCCGACGCCTTCTATAAACTCGGTCCCGACTCCCTCCCCATGGACGGCGTTCCCAAGGGCGAGATTCGCGGACCCTTCAAAATCGACAGCAAGGCATATCCCGGAACGTTTCACACCTATTGGGTCTACGTCCCCGCGCAATACGACCCGTCGGTCCCGGCCAGCCTGATGATCTTCAACGACGGGCAGGCGTTCAAGAATCCCGATGGCGACGCGCGGGCGCAGAACGTGATGGACAATCTGATCTACCGCCGCGAGATCCCGGTCATGATCGGCGTCTTCATCAACCCCGGCCACACGCCGGAGCAGCCGGAGCCGACTCCCGCCGAATGGGGCGACCGCACGACCAATCGGCCGACCGAGTACAACTCGCTCGACGACCGCTACGCGCGCGTCGATCGTCGACGAGCTGATGCCCGTGCTTTACAAGGACTACAACATCTCGAAGGACCCGGAGCGTCACGGCATCGGCGGCGCCAGCTCCGGCGCGATCGCGGCGTTCACCGTCGCCTGGGAGCGGCCCGACGATTTTCGCAAGGTGCTCAGCATCGTCGGCAGTTTCGTGAACCTGCGCGGCGGGCATGCCTATGCCGACATCGTTCGCAAGAGCGACAAAAAGCCGATCCGCATTTTCCTGCAGGACGGCCGCAACGACAATCGAGGCGTCCGCGGCAACGGCGAATACGATGAGACCCGCGACTGGTTCTTTCAGAACGTCCGCCTGATGAAGGCGCTCACCGAAAAAGGCTACGACGTGAATTACACCTGGGGCATGAACAAGCACGGCCAGAAAATGGGCGGCCCGATGCTGCCGGACATGATGCGCTGGCTGTGGCGCGATCAGCCGGTTTCAACCGACCCAAAGGACGCAGTGGAACGTTCCTTCCGCGACCCCGTCAAGAAAAATTAAAAAGGTGTGCTACGATACCCTGTTCGGAACCTGGAGTTTTCTTTGGTTATCGCAAACCCAACCGTCGCACCCCCTCAAACACGCAGCACCTTCGCTCTGATTGTCCTTCTGATTTTGTTTTCGGCCAGCGGCATGTGCGCGCTGATTTACGAAGTCGTGTGGTACCAGTTGCTACAGCTCGCAATCGGGTCTACCTCGGTGTCGCTGGGGATTCTGCTGGCGACTTTCATGGGCGGCCTCTGCATCGGCAGCATCTGGTTCCCTCGGCTTCGCCTCGCGCAGCATCCGTTGAAAATTTATGCGGCGCTCGAACTGGGCATCGCCGCGTGCGCGGTGCTGGTGCAGATCAGCCTGCCGTCTCTTAATCGCCTTTACATTACTGGAGCCGAACATGGCATGCCCGGCATGCTGTGGCGAGCAGTCCTCGCCATGCTCTGCATGCTGCCGGCGACCATCCTGATGGGCGCGTCGCTTCCGTCGATTGTCCGCTGGGCGAAAAGCGGCGTTTCCTGGTGGGGATATCTGTACACGGGCAACATCGCGGGCGCGGTGCTCGGCTGCCTGGTCGCGGGATTTTATTTGCTGCGCATCTACAACGTGGCCACCGCGACCTATTTCGCCGCCGCCATCAACGTGGCGGTCGCCTGCGGCAGCTTCCTGCTGGCTTCGCAAATGTCGGCCTCCGCGGTTTCGGAAGAAGCGCCGGAGGCGTCCGTCGCCGGCTCGCCGCGCTGGCCCATCTATCTCGCCATCGGACTCTCCGGCGCCACCGCGTTGGGGGCCGAAGTTGTCTGGACGCGGCTGCTCAGCATGTTGCTGCTCGGCACGGTTTACGTTTTTTCGATTATCCTGGCGGTCTTTCTTGTCGGCCTCGCGATCGGCAGCGGCGCCGGCTCGTGGCTGATCAAGCGCGTGCGCCCGCAACTGGCGCTCGGCTGGTGCCAGATTCTGCTGTTGTTCGGCTTCGCCTGGACCGCGTGGATGATCGTCGACATCCTTCCGTTCTGGAACGATAACGCACTGACCACGCTCGATCCCTGGCACATGTATTATCTGGACCTGAAGCGCTGCATCCTGGGAATTCTGCCGCCCACTCTATTCTGGGGCGCCAGTTTCCCGCTGGCGTGCGCCGCCGCTGCCAGGAAAGGCGAGGACTCGGGCCGCACCGCGGGCGCGATCTACGCCGCGAACACGCTGGGAGGCATCGTGGGCGCGCTCGCCGTCAGCCTGGTCCTGATTCCGTGGATCGGCTCGCAGCAATCGCAGCGGATACTGGTGATCGCCTCGGCCGTCGGCGGCCTCATCGTCCTGCTGCCGATTCTGCGCCGCTCCGGTGTGGGGCTGGCGGGACTGGCCGCCTCGGCCGCGGTCGCGTGTCTACTGGCATGGTCGGTCGATCCCGTGCCAGGCGAACTGATCGCCTACGGCCGCCGCATGGCTCTGAATCACGACAAGTCGACGGTGCTGTACGCCGCCGAAGGCATCAACTCCTCCGTCGCGATCACCGAGTGGCCCAACAATACGATCTACGTCAACGTCAATGGCCACGTGGAAGCCACCACCGAAGTTTACGACATGAAGCTGCAAAGGATGGTCGGCCACTTGCCCGCCATCCTTCATCCCAATCCGAAATCGGTTCTCGGCATCGGCTTCGGCGCGGGAGTTTCCGCCGGAACGTTCACGCTCTATCCGAGCATTCAAAAAATCACTATCTGCGAGATCGAGCCGCTGATTCCGCCCGCCTCCACCAGGTATTTCGGCGAGGCGGATTATCACGTGGCGCTCAATCCTCGCACTCACATCGTGTTCGACGACGCGCGCCACTACCTGCTGACCACCACCGAAAAATTCGACATCATCGCGTCCGATCCCCTTGATGTGTTTATCAAAGGCACGGCCGCGCTCTATTCGAAGGAGTACTTCGACTCGGTGAAAAGCCACCTCAACCCCGGAGGCATGTTCACTCTTTACGTCCCTCTTTACGAGACCGACGAGCCGACCATCAAGAGCGAGCTGGCGACATTCTTCGAGGCGTTTCCCTACGGCACCATCTGGGCCAACACCCGCGACGGTCAGGGTTACGACATGGTCTTCATGGGTCAGCTCGAGCCTTTGCGAATCAACATCAATGATACGCAGGAGCGCATCAATCGCGACGATCACGCGGGCGTCAGGCAGTCGCTGCGCGAGACCGGCGTCAATTCGCTGCTCGAATTATTTTCGACCTACGCAGGCAACGCCCCCGACCTCGCGCCCTGGACCGCGGGCGCCCCTCTCAACGGCGATGGCGACCTGCGACTGAGCTACCTGGCCGGCTGGGGAATCAACTCGGACCTCGAAGATATCCTGTATCGCAAAATACTGGTGTATCGCACACCCCCAGTCGGCATCTTCACGGGTTCACCAGAGTACGTTCAAAAAGTCATGCTGACGCTGACAAACTAAATGTGGGGCGGGCTATCAGCCGGCAGCCGCCTTCCAAGGCGGCTTCTTATTTCTCCACCGCGCTAAACCCATTCGTATCCGACTTCAAAATCTCCTCATACCGCTTGCGAATCTCCTCGAGGCGCTCGTTCAACTCCTTGAACACAACGTAGCTCTGATCGGTCGGCTTCGCGTCGCCCGTTTCAATCACCCGCATCAGCGCCGCGATCTGATTATTCAGCTTGATCGGAAAATTCAGCGGATCCTGATTGCTGCGATTCCGCACCTGGTAGAGGTCCTCCTCCACAGCGCTCAGCTTGGTGGCGAGCCGCTCGCCCGCCGCATCGAGCGACGGATCTTTCTTCACACGGTCCCCGATGTTCTTCTTGATCTCGCGGATGCGAATCACCATTTCATTCGCCTCGCTGGTCTTGTCGCGGACCTCGATCGCCAGCTTGAACTGCTCCGCCAGATCCGCGTCGCTGACGCCGGTCAACCGGGGATCTTTGGAAACCATCAACGGTCGAGTTTCCGACACTCCGTTCGCAGTGAGCCGAACCTGATACCGTCCCGGCGCGGCCGTCGGGCCTGCATCCGGCTGCGCGCCCCAGAAAATCAGTCCCTCGAAAGTCTTCGGGCCGGGATAGCGCAAATCCCACGTGAACCGGTTCCCTCCCGCCTTCCGCGCCGGTGGACGAACCGCGCCGCGTCCGCCGCCGCCTTCTTCATCGCCCGCAGCCGAGGAACGCTTCTTCTCCTCCTCCGGAGACCCGACATAGCTTCGCACCACCGCGCCGTTCGCGTCCAGAATATCGATGGTCACCTTGTCCGCTTCCTTCGCCAGCCAGTAATCGATGCCCGCGCGATTCACCGACCGCACCACCGGATGCGGCGTAAACAAGTGAGCCGCGCCCGATAGCACGCCGCTCGAAAGCTGCCGCAGCGGCGTGATGTCGTCGAGGATGTAAAACGACCGCCCATGCGTTGCGATCACCAGGTCGTCGCCTTCAATCAGGAGATCGGACACCTGCGTATCCGGCAGATTCAGACGCAACGACTCCCACTCCCCGCCGTTGTCGAACGAAACATAAATCCCATGTTCCGTCCCGGCGAAAAGCAGCCCCGCGCGCTTGGGATCCTCGCGCACCGCGTGCACGAAATCGTTCGCCGGAATGCCGTTGACGATCTTCGTCCATGTCGCGCCGTAATCGTCGGTGCGATACGCGTACGGTCGCCGGTCGTCCGCCTGATAGTTCTTCGCCGCGACGTACGCCGTCCCCGGCTTATTCGGCGACGCGTCGATCAAGCTGATGCGGATGAAATCCGGAAGGCCCGGAGGCGTGATGTTTTTCCAGTTCTTCCCGCCATCGCGCGTGATGTACACCAGGCCGTCGTCCGAGCCCGTCCAGATGGTCTGCGCATCGGTCCTCGACGGCGCGATAGTGAAAATCGTGCCGTAAATTTCGGGACCGTTCTGGTCTTTGGTGATCGGGCCGCCCGAATCGCCGAGCGTCTTCGGATCGGCGCGTGTCAGAGTCCGGGCTGATCTTCTCCCAGCTCTGTCCTTCATTCGTCGTCTTCCACAAATGTTGCGATGACGTGTACAAGCACGTTCGGATCGACCGGCGAGAAGACGATCGGGAACGTCCACTGCCAACGCTCCTTCAGCACGCTCGCCGACATTCCGGAGAAGAACAGAGGATAAACCTGCACGTCGCGCATCTGCCCGGTCGAACGATCAAGCCTGGTCAACAGCGCGCCCTGGCTGCCGGCATAGAAAATGTTCGGATTCACCGGATGCGGCGCGATATAGCCGCTCTCGCCTCCACCAGCCGAATATTGCAGTTCCGCCACGCGCGCTCCGCCCCCTCCGCCGCGGCCTTGTATCGCGCTTGAAACGCAGATCGTCGTGTTGTCCTGCTGCGCGCCGCAGACGTGATACGGAACGTCACGCGTCGTGGCGACGTGATAGAGCTGCGCCGTCGGATACGCCTGTCCGGTCCATGTTTCGCCGCCGTTGATCGACACATTCGCGCCGCCGTCGTTCGATTCCACCATCCGCTGCGGATCGTTCGAGGCGATCCACAAGTCGTGATTATCGCCATGCGGCGTGCGGATCACCTTGAACGTTTTCCCGCCGTCGGTCGATTTGAAGAACGAAGTATTCAGCACGTACACCGTATCCTTCGCCTTCGGGTCGGCGTAAATGCGCGAGTAGTAGAACGCGCGCTGACGGATGCGTCGATCTTCGCTGACGCGCGTCCAGGTCGCACCCGCGTCTTCCGATCGGAACAGCCCGCCGTCTTCGGCTTCCACCATCGCGTAGATGCGATTGGAATCGCTGGCGACCGCCACGCCGATCTTGCCGATGATCCCGTTCGGTAGCCCCGGCTTGCGAGTAATATCGGTCCACGTGTCTCCGCCATCGGTCGATTTATAAAGCCCGCTCTGCGGCCCGCCGCTCGATAGCGTCCACGACGTGCGATACACATCCCACAAAGCCGCGAACAGGACTTTCGAATTATGTGGATCGATCACTAGATCCACGGCGCCCGCGCGATCGTTCTTATAAAGAACCTTCTGCCACGTCTTCCCGCCATCGCGTGACCGGAACACGCCGCGCTCCGCGTTCGGCCCGTATGGATGACCCAGCGCCGAGACATAGACCACGTCGGCATTCGACGGATCGACGCGAATGCGCGAAATCGCCTGCGTATCGCCCAGCCCGATGTGCTTCCACGTCTTGCCCGCGTCCGTCGATTTGTACACACCGTCGCCCTGCATGATGTTGCCGCGCAGCTCCGTCTCGCCCATGCCGAGATACACCACGTCGGGGTTCGATTCCGCCACCGCCACCGCGCCCACCGACGAACTCTCGATCTGCCCGTCGGTCACCGGACGCCACGTCGTGCCTCCGTCGGTGGTCTTCCACAATCCACCGCCCACCGCGCCGAAATAATATTCATTCGGACGCGACGTGCTGCCGGCCGACGTGATCGACCGCCCGCCGCGCTGGGGTCCGATGCTGCGCCACTGCAGCGCGCCGAAGACGGACGAGTCGTAATGTTCCGCCACCGCAACCGCAGCGCAAAGAGTGAGAAAGAGAATTCGCTTCATGAGAGGCTCCTGTTTCAGGGTGGCGCGGCTTCTGCGCCTCGCTTCAGCCGAGGTTTTCAGACCAGGACCAATCAGTATAGCGCGACTTGTTGACACGCCTTTCACTGCGCGGTAAAACAACACATGGAATCCTCTACCCGGCGCGAGTGGCTGGCAGCGAGTCTCGGCGCCGCGGTCGCGTCCCGCATCGCATTCGCCGATTCTTCGGACGATCTTTCGTCGCTCACGCTGAAACAAGCCTCCGATCGCATCCACTCTAAAAAAGTTTCTCCCGTCGAACTGACGCAGGCGTGTCTCGATCGCATCAAGACCTATAACCCGAAAATCAACGCCTGGATCACTGTGATGCGAGACCAGGCAATAGAGCAAGCGAAGGCCCTGGAGAAGGAGCAGGCCTCGGGCAGCTTCCGCAGCCCTCTGCACGGAATTCCCATCGGCATCAAGGACTCCATCGACACCTTAGGCACGCGCACCACCGCCGCCAGCGCGGTCTACGAATATCGTTTCCCCACCGAGGACGCCGAAGTCGTGCGACGCCTGAAAGCCGCCGGCGCGATTCTCATCGGCAAGTGCAATATGCACGAATTCGACGCCGGCACGACTTCCGCCGTCAGCTACTGGGGCCCGGTTCGCAATCCCTGGAATCTGGACCGCGTTGCGGGCGGCGCATCCGGCGGATCGGCCGCCTCGGTCGCGATGAACAACTGCTTCGCCGCGCTGGGAACAGATTCCGCCGGAGGCATCCGCATCCCTTCGTCCTATTGCGGCGTCGTTGGCTTCAAGCCCACCTACGGGCGAGTCAGCTTGCGCGGCATCGTTCCCTTCTCCTGGTCGCTCGATCATTGCGGACCCATTGCGCGCACCGTCGAAGACGCGGCGCTCTTGTTGCAGCAGATCGCCGGTTACGATCATCTCGATATCGACAGCATCGACAAACCGGTCCCCGATTACTCTTCAGGGATCGGCGCAACCGTGTCGCACTTCCACATCGGCATCCCGGTGCAGGTTTTCGATCATCTTGACGACGAAGTGGCGCGCGCCGTCGAGGACGCCATCGCAGTCCTCAACAAATTGACGAAAGGTTCGCACGATGTCAGCCTTCCTTCCCTGCTTCGCGCGGGTGCGGCCGGAGAAGTCGCCGCGTATCACGAAGGATTGCGCGGAGTGAACGGCGGCGGCTATGAACCCAGCACCGCGCGCGTATTTCCCGCCGCGCAGGACGCAACCAAAGCCGTCGACTACATCAAGGGCTGGCGCGAACTGCAACTGATCCGCCGCACCGTCGACGCCGACGTTTTTCAAAAACAGAACGTCGACGTTTTGATCGCGCCGACCGCGCGACACGCCGCTCCCACGGTGGAAGCGTCGCTGGTGACAACGCCGGCAGGAGGAGGAGGCCGAGGTGGTGGAGGCGGTCGCGGTGGCGCGGCACCTGCAACGCCCGCTGCAACCGAGACACCAGCCCGCTCCGACCCCGAAGAAAACACGCGCCCCTTCAACGCCTACGGCTTGCCGACGATCACCGTGCCTTGCGGCTTCTCGAAGGACGGCATGCCCATCGGCCTCCAGATCAGCGGCCCACGCTTCGGCGAGGTCAACGTATTCGCGCTCGCTTACGCTTATCAGGAAGCGACCGAGTGGCACCAGCGCAAGCCTGCCTTGCAGCCCGATACGAAAGTCCCCGTCCTCTCCAAATCCGCATCGGAGCAAACCGGTGGATAATTCCGAGCTCTCCTCGCTCACACTGAAGCAGGCCTCCGACCGCATCCGCGCGAAAAAAGTATCGCCTGTCGAACTCACCGAAGCGTGTCTCGCGCGCATCAAGACGTTCAACCCGAAAACCAACGCCTGGATCACGGTGATGCATGAACAGGCCATCGCGCAAGCGAAGGCCCTCGAAAAAGAACAGCACTCGGGAAAATTCCGCAGCCCTCTGCACGGCATTCCCGTCGGCCTGAAGGACAACATCGATATCGCCGGAACGCGCACCACCGCTGGCAGCAAGACGCTCGCCGGCAACGTTCCCACCGAGCATGCCGAGGTCACTGGCCGCCTGCTCGCCGCCGGCGCGATCGTCGTGGGCAAGTGCAACATGCACATCTTCGCCAGCGGCGCGACCTCCGCCGTCAGCTATTTCGGCCCCGTTCGCAATCCCTGGAACCTCGCGCTGATCGCCGGCGGATCTTCCGGAGGTTCCGCTGCCGCGGTCGCGACGGAAGATTGCTTTGCTGCGCTCGGCACCGATACCGGAGGTTCCGTCCGCACACCTTCTGCTATGTGCGGCGTTACAGGTTTCAAGGCCACCTACGGCCGCGTCAGCATTCGAGGGATTGTTCCGCTCACATGGTCGCTCGATCATTGCGGGCCTATCGCACGTACCGTGGAAGACGCAGCGATGGTGCTGCAACACATCGCCGGCTACGACGTCCTCGATCTGCAATCGATCGATTACCCGGTGCCCGATTATTCGAAAACCATCGGCGCGCCGGTCTCGCAGTTCCGCCTCGGCATTCCGCCCATGTTTTACGACGGCCTCGATGATGAGGTCGCCACCGCCATGGACGAAGCCATCGCTCAACTGAACAAATTGACGAAAGGCTCGCGCGAAGTCGAGATGCCCTCCATTCTAGGCACCGGCGCCAACAGCGAAGGCGGAGTGTATCGCGAAACCCTGGGCAGCGGCTTCTTCGTTAATTCCGAAACCGCGCCGCCCGCTGGTGGAGGCGGCGGAAATTTCGGCGGCGGCGCTCGCGCCGTCGATTACATCCGCGAATGGCGCCAACTGCGCCTGGTCCGCCGCACCGTCGACGACGACGTGTTCACCAAGCAGAACATCGACCTGCTGATCACTCCCACCATCCGCCACCTGCCCTGGCCGATCGAGGAAGAACTCAGCCGCGCCGCGCGCCCTGGAGCCCGGCGTCCTGAACCCGGGAACACGCGCTCGCTCGACGATTACGGCCTGCCGACTATCACCGTCCCCTGCGGGTTTTCGAAAGCAGGCATGCCTGTCGGCATGCAGATCAGCGGACCAAATCTGGCCGAGGTCAACGTGCTCGCTCTCGCTCACGCCTATCAGCAGGCCACGGAATGGCACAAACGCCGTCCATCTCTGGATGCCGATACAAAAGTGCCGCCGCTCTCGAAGACCGCCCTCGGCCAGACAGGTGAATCCGTGACGCGTTAAAGTAGAACAATGCGCACGCTCATCTTTCTGATCGCCTTGCCCATCGTCGCCCAGACCGCCGACGTGAAGACTGCCGGCCAGGTCTATAAGAACGTCACCGAACTCAAGGACATCCCGGCCGACCAACTGGTGCCCACCATGCAATTCATCTCCGTGTCCCTCGGCGTCCAGTGCGGCACGTGCCACGTCCAGGGAAAGCCGGAGCTCGACGATAAGCGTGCCAAAAAGACCGCCCGCGAGATGATCGCCATGACCATGGCCATCAACAAGAACTCGTTCCGCGGCCAGACACAGGTCACCTGCTATTCCTGCCATCGCGGATCGGAGCGTCCTGTCGCCATTCCTCCGGTGCTCGAGACGGACATGCCCGCGAAACCGGAGGTCCGTCCCGCGCAGCCGGCCAACCCAATTACCGCCGATTCGATCATTGAAAAATACGTGGCCGCGCTCGGTGGCGCGGATGCCATCAAAAAGGTCACCAGCCGCGAGGGCAAGGGCGTCATCGAGGTTGCCGGCAAGAGTACTCCGATCGAAGTGTTCACCAAAGCTCCCAATAAGCGCATCACCGTGACGCATGCCGAGAGCGGCGACAGCTTCACCGCCTTTGACGGCGCCATCGGATGAGCATTGACCAAGCTCGATTTGCCTTCGGGAGTCGACATCGAAATCAAGGCGTTTGGCAAAGAGCACACGAAGTAAAGATGTCCGTTGTCAGTCGTCCGTTGTCAGTTGTCGGATTTCCGGTGCCACGGACCACGGATCACGGACCACTGACAAGTGATGAACATGGTAAACGCGATACTCGGGAAGAAACTCGGCATGACGCAGGTTTTCGCTGAGAACGGCGACGTGATTCCGGTGACCGTGCTGAAAGCAGGCCCTTGCGTTGTGGTGCAGCGGAAGACGTCGCAGGCGGACGGCTACGAGGCCGCGCAACTGGGACTGGTGGAAGTGCCTCCTCCCCGGCGAGTGAAGAAGCCCCTGGAGGGACACTTCAAGAAGGCGAGCGCGAATCCGGTGCGCTTCCTTCGCGAAGTGCGCCTGGCGCCGGACGCCGCCGACTTAAAAGTCGGGGACAAGGTTCTAGTAGACGTTTTCGCCGTCAACGACCTGGTCGACGTTGTCGGTACCTCGAAGGGACGTGGGTTCGCGGGATTTCATAAGCGCACCATTTCGGCGGCGGTGGCGAGCGCACGGTTCCATGTTTCATCGTGCGCCAGGATCAATTGGCGCCTCGGCATTTCCCTCGCGGGTCATGAAGGGAATGCGCGCCGCAGGCCATATGGGGAACGCGCAGGTGACCACGCGGAATCTGCGGGTGGTCCAGGTGCTGCCGGATGACAATACTATTCTGCTGGAAAGATCCGTCCCCGGCCCACAGGGCGGTTACGTGGTTGTGCACAAAGCCAAAGCGCCGCATAAGTGAGGGTAGGCAGAGACCACTAGGGAGCCAGAACATCGTGTGAGTTCCGCATAGTCGGGACAGGCGGCAGGCGGAAGGTAGTAGGGGGCGGGCGTATTGTGTGGGTCTCGGCGTAGTCGGGACAGGCAGAAGGACGAACATGGCAACCGTTGAAGTCAAAAACCTTGAAGGGCAGACGCTGAGGGATTTCCAGGTCGCGGACGAAATTTTTTGGTGCGAGGCCCAACCAGAGTCTGCTTTGGGAAGCAGTCAAGCAGTACTTGGCCAGCCAGCGTCGGGGCACTCACAAAACCAAGAGCCGCGGCGAAGTGAGCGGCGGTGGCAAGAAGCCGTGGCGGCAGAAGGGGACAGGCCGCGCTCGCGTGGGGAGCAATCGCAGTTCTCTCTGGCGACACGGCTCGATTGCCCATGGCCCTCAGCCGCGTGATTACTCCTACGCGCTTCCGAAAGGAATGCTGCGCGGGC
>CAVVNE010000136.1:0-5884 GCA_963749245.1 Bryobacterales bacterium | reverse complement strand
GCGGCGCCAGTGTCACGCTCGCCGGCGACGCCACCAGAGTGAATGACGTGGGCGACGCCACCATCACCAGAATGGTCGCCGCATTCGTCAAACTTCCGCTCGCGCCCCTCACCGTGATGGAGTAAGAGCCGACCGCGGCCGATTTGCTCGCCGCGATCGCCAGCGTGCTCGAGCCCGACCCGGGCGCCGAAATCGTCGCAGGTGTGAATCCTACCGTCACTCCCGCCGGCATGCCACTCGCCGTTAGTACCACCGCGCCGCTGAACCCGCTGGCGATCGCACTGGTCAATGTCACTGGCCCGCTCGACCCCTGCTGTACGGTCACCACCGCAAGATTCGTCGTCAACGTGAACGCCGGTACGATGGTCAAATTCACGATCCCGGCGGACGTCAATCCACCACCGGTCGCCGTCACCGTGATCTGCGCCGTCCCCGGCGCCGCCGTCGCGCCCACCGTGATGGTCAGCACGCTCGATCCCGATCCCGGCGCCGAAAGACTGGCTGATGCCAGCGTCGCCGTCACGCCCGCCGGCACGCCGCTTACCGCCAGTGTTATCGCGTTTGAAAATCCTCCCGCCACCGTGATATTTACCGTCGACGTCCCGCTCGCGCCCTGCCGGATGGTCAGCGACGGCGCCGTCATGTTGGCGTTCATGGACGGCGCAACCGTCACCACCGCGTCGCTCCAATAACTCACCAGGTTGCTCGCGTTCACCGTGCCGAGACCCGTCGCCTGATCGTAGCCCGTGCCCGCGCCGTATCCCGTCACCCCTGGAACCGTGTTCGACCCGCTGATCACGTCGTGAAAATAAGCGTGCTCGGTAGTCCCATTCGCCTGCAACGCCGCCAGCGTGTACAGCGTCGGATTCGGATTCCCCTGCGCCGATCCTGTCTTCTGATTGACGATCGCCAGAATCCCCGCCAGCGTCGGCGATGCTGCCGAAGTCCCTCCGATCAAGTACAGATTGCCGTTTTCGACAACGAGATATCCGTCGTGCATCGACGCCGCCAGCGAAATATCCGGCACGTCGCGCATGCCGTCGGCCGGAACGCCCGGTCCGGTCTGCCAGGAAGGCTTGGCATAGACCGAGCTCGCGCCTCCTCCGGTGGCCCACAGCCCCGATCCTCCGCTCACGCTCCCGCTCTGGTTCCAGGCGATTTCCGGAATGTACGTTATCGCCGATCCCTTCGTCGTCGTGTTGCTGCTGCTCAGCCAGTACGTGCTGTAGCTCGCCGTGTCGTTGAACTGAGTCCCCCCCACGCACACGCTGTAAATCGACGAGCACAGCCCGTTCACAGCTTTTCCACCGACCGCCGTCGTCTCCCCTGCCGTATCGCAACCCGCCGCGCCGCTGTCTCCCGCCGAAACCAGCGCCGAGATCCCCTCGGCCGCCGCCTGCTGCCACAGATTCTTGTAAAACGCCTGTTCCGTCGACCCCATCGAGGCCTCGCAGTTCCCATAGCTGGTGCTCATCACCGGCGCCGTGATATTCGATACGATGTACTGCGCCGAAAGGTCCACGCCGTCGGTCGCATAGGTCGACGCCGACACCACGAATTTGATCGACGCCCCCTTCGCCACCGCGCCAGACCACTCCACGTCCAGTACCGCTTCATCCTCGTCGGAATTGATACCCGGATTCGTCCCGTTCACGATAATCTGCGGATCGTTTACGGGTAGCCCGAAATAATTGCGGAACGTCTGCACATCGGACATATTGATGTTGGTGCGCCCGACAATCGCAATCGATTTCCCCGTCCCATCGTAGCCGCCCGAATAAAGCGGACCCAGGTTATAAATGGTCGCGAAATCGGCTGGCGCAAGATAATACGACCCGCCGCTTGTAAAATCAGGAGCCGCCAGCTTTTCCGTCCTCATGCTCCGGCGCCTGAAATCGTGCAGCGTCACCGTGCCCTTCACCACGCCCGCCAGCGCCTCCGGAATCTGCGGATCGCTCGCATTGGCGTAATGCAGCTCGCCGTTGACCCGGTACTGGCGGATCTGGGTGTGAAACGCCTGCTCCACCATCGCCGCCGTCCCGCTGAACACGATCGTCCGCCGCCCGGTGGGAACTTCATCGATCGAGAACCCATGCGACTGGAGCCACCCCGTCACCTGGTCCACGTCGTTCTGCGATACGCCGAACCGATCCGCGAACTCGTCCGGCGTCAGCCATTTCTGATACTGGGGCGACGCCGGATCCTGCTGCGCCGCGATCAGCTCGTCCAGCGCCTGCTTCTGCTCGTCGCTCGAATCGAGCGCCAGCATCATCTTATCCATCCTGAGCCCCGGCGCGGTCGCTCCCGCGTCATATTCAGCCCGCGCCAGCGGGGGACGGTTACCCCTCAGCGTCACCGTATACGTGTCGTCGGGAACAGCCCGGATTCTTTGGGCATTGGAAACGGTCAGGAATAGCGAGCAGACAGCAAGAACCAACCAAAGGTGGCGCATGCACCCCTTATCGGAGAGCCGGTGAGCTTCTTGAGGAAAAGTGGTATCGTCAGTTTTGGTGCGCTCATTCTGGCTACTGGCTGCCGGCTCCTGGCTACTTCTGGGGGCGGTGGACTTCTCCATCACCCCCTCGGAACGCTGGACCGAAAAGGCCGCCAATAAGTGGTACGCCAAGCAGCCCTGGTACGTCGGCGCCAACTACATCACCTCCAACGCCATCAATCAAATCGAGATGTGGCAGGGCGACACCTTCGACCCGCCGCAGATCGACCGCGAACTCGGTTGGGCCGAATCCATCGGCATGAACACCATGCGCGTGTTCCTCCACGACCTGGTATGGCAGCAAAACGCCAAGGGTTTCGAGCAGCGCATCGACGCATTCCTGAAAATCTGCGCCCGCCACCATATCAAGCCGATTTTCGTTTTATTCGACTCCTGCTGGGACCCTTTTCCCAAGCTCGGCGCGCAGCGCGAGCCTCGCCCCGGCGTCCATAATTCCGGCTGGGTGCAAAGCCCCGGCGCCAAATCCCTCGAAGACCCCAACGATCCCGACCGCCTGGAAGCCTACGTCAAATTCATCATCGGAGCCTTCGGCAAGGACCCACGCATTCTGGCCTGGGATATCTGGAATGAGCCGGACAACACCAACGACGGTAGCTACGGCCGCCAGGAACCTTCGGACAAAGTGAAAGTGGTGCAGGATCTGCTTCCGAAAGCCTTCCTGTGGGCCCGCAAAAAGCATCCCATCCAGCCCTTAACCAGCGCCGTCTGGACCGGCGACTGGTCGACCGAAAAAGGGCTCTCACCCATCGCCAGAATCCAGCTCGACCAATCCGACGTGATCAGTTTCCACAACTACGGCCCGCCGGCCGAATTCGAAAAGCGCATTGAATGGCTGAAACGCTATAACCGCCCTATTTTCTGCACCGAATACATGGCGCGGCCCAGAGGCAGCACCTTCGAAGGAATTTTGCCGGAGGCAAAAAAATATAAAGTCGCCGCCATCAACTGGGGCCTGGTCGCCGGCAAAACGCAGACATATTTACCCTGGGATTCCTGGCAGCATCCCTATACGGACCGCCAGCCTGCCGAATGGTTCCACGAAGTTTTTAAGGACGACGGCAAACCCTACAAAAAAGCAGAAACCGACTTCATCAAGAACATCACCGGGAGATAGAGTCATTCCACCGCAATCGTGACCGAATTGCTCAGCCGGCCACTCGGGAACTGCAACGACGCTGAGATTGTCCCCGCCGGAGTGCTGGCAGGCAGCGTCGCGACCACCTGGTACAACCCCACGCTCCCCGGGCTCAAGCCAACAAAACTCGGGATTGCCGTGTTATAAGAAAATTCCAACCCAAACTGGACCGTAACTGCCGCAGTCGCCACGGCCGGCGGGCTCGCAGGCGCGGCGGCTCCATCCGCAACCACTGGATTCGTGGGCCCTAACCCCAGCGCCCAAAACACAACAGTCGATCCCGCCTTCACCGGATGCGTCGCATCCACCAAATTGTAGGCAGGGTCCGTCACCACGACGATCCCCGGAGCATACTGCGCCATATTCACCGAAACCGTATTCCCTACCTGCCCATCGCGCACAACCTGCACCAACGCCGTGCCAAGATAAGTGCCAGCACGCGCCTGAAACGCGATCTGCCCGGACGACGAATAGAACAGTGGCGTCGCCACGCCATTCACCAGCACGCTCGCGCCCCCCAAAGTAGTCGGCAACGGCGTTCCCGAAGCCATCTGCGGCGCTTGCATCGACAGTTGCTGGCCCTTCACCACCATCACGTCCCCCGGCGACCCGGTCGTCGAAAACGTGGCGTTATCCAACGCTCCCTGATAGTTCACCACCGGAGGCCCTTGCGGATCGACCTCCAGCGACACAGGTATTTCAACCGGACAATTCGCCCCGTTGCACTGAATCGTCACCAGACCATCCGTGTAAATCCCCGGCGCAAGCGATCCAGGATCGACGGTAACAATCGCCAGCCCGTTGTAGTTGTATGCGCTCACGCCGGTTCCGGATCCCGAAACGCCCGTAATGGCCACCGGCCCTAGTGAAATGGGAGGCAGAAACGGATAACCGATCGGCGGCCCATTCAGGGCCAGGCTAACGCTGATCTGATTGGTGGAAGGCACTGCAAGCGGCAACGTCGTGAGATGCATCGTCACCGGCAAGTTGTAGCTCGGCCCGCCGGAACCAAGCGCGGCGATAACTGCGATGTTCCCGGTGTACGTACCAAGGGCCATATTCGCGGGAGGTGCGAGGTAGGCAGAGTAAAAGTAAGCGGAGAACCCGAACGTTCCTCCACCGGAGTAAGCCACCTTGAGCCATCCTCCGTCGTCGGCTTCGCTGGTAACGAGGCTAGAGCCAGAGCATGATCCCGGAGTGGGCTGGCAATAAATTGACTTGGTTAGAAGGGTCGCGGTCGCTCCCGGCGCGATGTACTGGTCGAAGGAAGTTTGCGCCCCCACCTGCACCATGACGATCACCACCTGGGGCGAATCGACCGCGTTCGGATCGGAAACCGTCACGCTAGCCGTATAGTTCCCAGCCGCCAGGGTCGCAGTGTTGAAAGCGAACTGGATGAGACTGCATGTGCCACCAGCGAAAGGGCACGGCGTCGAACCAGCGGCCGATACGGAGAGCCATGGATCGGTAGCCGGAACGGAAGCGCTCAAGGTCAGCGTCCCATCACCGGCGTTGTAGGCGAGCAACCCCTGACCCGCGGGCGACGAACCCACTGCCGCTGATGCAGTCACCACGCTATTCGCCAACCGTAGCATCGGCGCTGAGGAGACAGCAGTCGAAAAAACTATCAGGCAAAAGCAGACCTTCATAAAGTCTGCCTTCAGCTTACTCCGAAGGGACCCGAACCACCGGTCGCCCCTGGGTTCGTTTTATAATTTTTTTGTCCATCAAACCGAAAGTGCATTTGCCGCATCCCGTTATCAGGGTCCACCAGTAGCGGCGAATGGACGCGCCAGTGCAACCTCTATTTTTACAATTACAAACGGTTTATATTCTTGTAGGGCGGGCTATCAGCTTGCAGCCTGTTAGCCGGCCCTGCTTCACAGTTCCTGGACCGTCTCAAACAAAAACCAGCTCCGCCGCTCGGTTTGATCGATCCAGACTTCGATCAGGCTCGCCGTCGCCACGTCGCCGTGCTTTTCGCAGACTTCATGCGTTGCGCGCATGAACTTTGTCAGCTTCTGGTTATCGTCCAGCAGCTCCGAAAGCATCTCCTTCGGCGCCACGAACTCATCGCTGTTGTCCTTCAGCCTCTGATACTTGGCGATGTCGCCGATCGAATGCAGCGTCGTCCCGCCAATCTTGCGCGCGCGCTCGGCGATATCGTCCGACATCGCGAAAATCTGGTCGGCGTGCTCGTCCAGCAGCAAATGGTAATCGCGGAAATGCCGCCC
>CAVVNE010000135.1:0-19964 GCA_963749245.1 Bryobacterales bacterium | reverse complement strand
GAGCCATTTTCTGGACGCCCTCGGTCCAGCAAGGAATCACCTGGTTCAGCGGAAACTTGATGCCGTCGTTGCTATCGAACTTCTTGCCGTCGATGAGCGTGCCCTTATAGTTCACTTTGACGGTATCGGTGGCGACGGGCGAAGTGCCGGTACCGGCGCGTAATTCGCGATAAATGAGACCGCTGGGTGTGCGGACGGCGCCCGGCGCGGAGGCCGCTTTTTCGAGGTAGGCTTTATTCGCGGCTTCATCAGGAGGTGCGGAAGACGAGGAACACGAAACCAGAGCGATAGAAAGGAACAGCAACAGGTGGCGATTCATCGGCCCTATTTTAGCAGCAGCGAAAAAACAAACTTAGCACCGGGCCGCGGCGGCGATGCCGGCCGCCGGATGCGTGCATCCCCGATATCCGCTAGAATGGCTGAAATTCGTGCATTCTCGCGATCTGGATGGGCGGAGTCATCTTCTTGTTGATCTGGGCGTTTGTTCCTTATACGGTGGCGGACGGGCGGCTGGAGGGATTTGACTTCGACACGGCGCAATCGAAGCGCGAACTGGCGGAGGCGTTTCGCGAATTGAATCTGGCGTGGGTGTGGCAGCCGATCATGGCGGCGAATGTCGAGGCGGTACTCGAACAGGTAGCGTGCGAAGAATCGATCGTTTTGAATTTGTGCGACGGAATCGAAGAGAGGGGAACGCCGGGGCCGTGCGTGGTGCGGGCGCTGGAGGCCGCCGGGATTCGATTTACCGGTGCGGATTCGGAGTTCTATCGGATCTCGAGTTCGAAGCTGGCATCGAAGAAAATGTTGATCGAGGCCGGCGTTCCGACGCCCGCGTTTGAGGAGCTTTCGGAATCCGTGAGCGGCGTGTGCGCGCGCGTGGGAGCGCCGCTGCTGGTGAAGCCCGATGTGTCCGCGGCGAGCGGGGGAGTTTTTTTGCGGTCGAAGGTGAGCCGTGACGAGGAGGTGGCCGTGTTGCTCGATGATTTGTCGAGTGCGCCGATGCCCCGATTCTGCGACGCTGGGCGGCTGTTTGCAGAGCGTTTTATCGACGGGCCGGAGTTCACCGTTTTTGTGATAGGGAACGGGCGCGACTCGTCGTCGGTACGATGCCTGCCGCCTGCCGAGCGCGTGTTCAACGCGAGCATCCCGGATGGGGAGAAGTTTCTGAGTTACGAACGCTATTGGGGTTTGTATCGCGAGGAATCGCCGCCGCCGGACGGGGGCGCTTTCTATGGGTATGAGGCGTGTGATCCGCGACTGGCGCCGGAGATCGAGGAAATTTCGAAGCGGGCGTACATCGCGGTTCACGGCAGAGGCTACGCGCGGGTGGATCTACGAAGGGATCGTCCGACCGGAGAGTTGTTCGTGCTGGAGGTGAACGCGAACTGCGGCTTGTCGGAGGACGACCAGACCTCGACGGGCTGCATTTTGAAGCTGGCGGGAATGACGCTTGCGGATTTGCTCCGGCTGATCTTGCAGGATGCGTTGTGAAGGTCTGCGTCCTGCAGCCGGATTATCGCGGCTCGACGGTCGACTACCGGCATTACGATCCGCCGAGGGATTTATCGCCGCTGCTGCCGGGCGACCGGGTCGATCATTTATTCCTGCACAAATCGACGGCGTATCGCCAGCTTCGGAACGCGGCGAAGAACGGGTATGACATTTTCGTCAACCTGTGCGAAGGGTATCTCGATTGGGACGTGCCGTCGATCGACGTGGTCTGGTCGCTGGAGCGCCTGGAACTGCCGTATACGGGGTCCAGCACGAGGCTTTACGATCCTTCGAAGGAGCTCATGAAATACGTCGCGCATACCAGAGGCGTGTTGTATCCCAGGTTCGCCTGCGAGATCGAGGAGGCGATTGCGCGGCTCCGGTTCCCTTTGTTTGTGAAGCCCGCGAATGCGGGAGACAGTCTGGGGATCGATGACGATTCATTGTGCAGGACGCCCCACGAGGTGCGCGCGAAGGCCGGCGCGATAGAACGCGAGTACGGCCGCGCGATGATCGAGGAGTTTATCGAGGGCAGCGAGTTTACGGTGCTGGTGACGGAAAATCCGGAGAATCGATTTGAGCCGGTGGCCTATCCTCCGATCGAGTTTCTGTTCCCGGAAGGGGAGCCTTTCAAGACTTACCGTCTGAAGGTGCAGTCGCATCATCCGGAGTGCAATGTACCCGTAAGGGATGCGTCGCTGGCGCAGCGGTTGCGCGACGCGGCGCGGACAATGTTCGCAGGCTTTGAAGGCGAAGGGTATGCGCGGCTGGATTTCCGGTTGGATGCGGAGGGGCTGTGGTTTCTCGACATCAACTTCGCATGTTCGGTTTTTTATCCGCCGGGATATGAAGGGTCGGCCGATTACATCCTGCGTCAGGACGCCGGCGGGCACAGCGGGTTTCTGCGCCGGATCATCGATGCGGGATTGGCGCGGCACCGGCGCAGGCAGAAGCGTTACGCGCGCGGTGCGAACGGGATCGCGGGCTTCGGCATTTACGCCACCGTCGATCTGAAGCGCGGGGATATCGTCTTTCGCGGCGAAGAGAGGGCTGCGAGGCTGGTAACCCGGTCGCATGTACTGTCGTCCTGGCCGCCGGAGCAGATAGAAGTGTTCCGGCAATATGCGATGGCCGTGGGCAACGGGGTGTTCACGCTGTGGGACGAGGACCCGCGCGAATGGGCGCCGCAGAATCACTCGTGCGAGCCGAACACGGCGTATTCGGGGTTGAATGTCATTGCGCTGCGCGATATCTGGACCGGCGAGGAGTTGACGATCGATTACGGGACGTTTGCCAACCCGGAAGCGCCTCCGTTTCGCTGCGCTTGCGGGGCGGAAAACTGCCGGGGGACCATTCGCGGCGTTTCTTGACCTCTTCGATACGTCCCGATTAGTCGCCCTCCCCGGGCTGTGCTGTATCATAAATGAAGGTTCCGCCGAAGAGACAACCGCATTGTTAACAATTAGTTACAAGACAACTGCGCACCGAAGGGCAGGTTCGCTGGTGGGGCTCATGCTGATCGCCTGCGCTTACAACCGAGCTCAATCGCCTTCGCCTGCTGATCCGGCCCCTCCGGATCCAGAGCGGTGGAATATCTTCTACCAGGCAACGTCCATCGGCCAGTATCACGGCACGTTCCACTCGCCTTACTCGGGTCCGTTCAGCCTTCAAGGCTATCCGGAGAGGGACGTTTCTCTCACCACGACGCTTTTTTTCGCCTTCCGGCTGGAGCAGAACACGTTCCTCTATTTCGACCCGGAAATCGCCGGCGGCAGGGGTTTCAGCGGCGTCAACGGTCTGGCGAACTCGTCAAACGGCGAGCTGCCGCGAGTCGCTTCCCCCACGCCGAAGCCATATCTCGCGAGGCTGTACCTTTCTCACGACTTTGGATTCGGCGACGAAAAGGAGCCGTCCGACAGCGACGAAAATCAGTTGGCCGGCCAGCGGCCCATGAACCGGTATACGATCGACGTCGGGCGCTTCACCCTGACCGATTTTTTCGACGACAACAAGTATTCGCACGACCCGCGGACGCAGTTCATGGGCTGGGCGGTGATGTTCAACGGCGCGTGGGATTATCCGGCTGACGTCCGCGGCTACACTTGGGGATGGGTGCACGAGGTTCATTTGAAGAACTGGTCCTTCCGATATGCCAGCGCGGCGATGCCAAAGGTGGCGAACGGGTCTCAGTTCGACCGCCGAATCCTGGTCAATCGCGGCGATGTGGGCGAAGTTGAGTACCGCTGGGCGGCGAATAAACACGCCGGGACGATCCGCGCTTTGCCTTACGCGAATCACGCCGACGCAGGGACCTATGCCGACGCAATTCGTCTGGCCAAGGAGACCGGAGGGGTTCCGGACGTCACGGCGACACGCCGCAACGGAACGTTGAAATATGGCTTCGGTCTGAATATGGAGCAGGAGATCGCCAAGGATATCGGCGTGTTCTCTCGGCTCGGCTGGAACGACGGCAAAACCGAAAGCTTCGCGTTCACCGCGATCGATCGCCTGGCAACCGGCGGTGTATCGATTACTGGTACGCGCTGGCGCCGGCCCTTCGATACCGTCGCCACGGAGTTCACCGCCAGCGGCATTTCAGGCGTCCACGCGCAGTACCTCGCGATGGGCGGTCACGATTTCCTGATCGGGGACGGACGCCTGGAATATGGCCCGGAGTCCATTTGGGAGTCCTATTACAGCGCACGCCTGTTTCCTGGCTTTTTTGCCAGCTTCGATCTTCAGCATGCTTCGAATCCGGCGTACAACCAGCAGAGGGGCCCGGTATGGATCTCCTCATTGCGGTTCCACTTCGAAGTCGGAAAAAATACCTTCAAGCATTGACGCTTTATCCCGTCATGCGCGACGGATCAAGGATCTCGCGCAGTTCCGGTTCGGTGAGAGAGGTTTTTTCGAGTGCGACATCGATGACGCTGCGTCCGGTTCGAGCAACCTCCTGGGCGATCGCGGCGCTTCGGTCATAACCGATGTGCGGCACAAGCGCGGTGGCCAGAATCGGGTTTTTTCCGGCGAGTTCGTGGAGTCTTTTTTCATTCACGGCGAACCCGGCGATGACCGGTGCTAGCGCCCGGGCCGCTCCACTGAGCAGGTGAACGCTGGTCAGAAGATTCCATGCGATGACGGGCAACATGGTGTTCAACTGGAACGCGCCCGATTGCGCTGCGATTAGAATCGTGGCGTCGTTGCCCGTCACCTGGGCGCAGATCATGGCGACGGCTTCCGGAATCACAGGATTCACTTTTCCAGGCATGATGCTGCTGCCGGGTTGCAAGGCGGGAAGAGAAATTTCGGCGAGTCCAGCGATCGGTCCGCTATTCATCGCCCGCAAATCGTTCGCGATTTTCAGCAGCGACACCGACAAACCTCTCAACTGGGCGCTCAATTCCAGAGACCCGTCCTGGCTGCTGATGCCGGCAAAAAGGTTCCGGCTGCGAATGAAGGGAAGGCCAGATGCATTCGCGATCCGCGCCACAACCTCCAGGCCAAAACGTGGATCCGCGTTCAATCCCGTGCCGATCGCGGTTCCGCCGAGCGGCAACTCGAGAATCCTCGGCATCGCCGAATCGATCCGCTCGATGGCCGCCCGTAACTGGGCTTCCCAGCCACCCAGTTCCTGGCTCATTCGCATGGGAACCGCGTCCATCAGATGAGTCCGCCCAGTTTTGACGACGTGGACCACAGTGCGAGCCTTCGCCGCGATCGCCGAGGCGAGCTGGCCGACGGCAGGAAGCAGACTCCGCCGCACTTCGCGCGCCGCGCTGATGTGGATCGCCGCGGGAATCACGTCGTTGCTGCTTTGCCCCAGATTCACGTGATCGTTCGGATGGACCGCCTTGCCGCACAGCCTGCCCGCCAGCGTCGCGATCACTTCGTTGGCGTTCATATTCGTGCTGGTCCCGGATCCGGTCTGAAAAATGTCGAGCGGGAATTGATCGTCGTGTTGCCCTTGCTCCACCTGCTCCGCCGCGGATGCGATGGCCGTCGTCACGTCTGGGTCGAGCAGTCCCAGCTCGCCGTTTACCTCGGCCGCGCACTTCTTAATCAGCCCGAGCGCCGCAATAAATGGCCGGGGAAAACGGAAGTCACTGAACGAGAAATTCTGGATCGCGCGCTGGGTTTGAGCGCCATAAAGCGCCTCCTCCGGAACCTTCACGTCGCCAAGGCTGTCGTGGACGATACGGTCGCTCATTGGCGTTGCTTAATAAGCTACTTTGGGGGTGCCGGGAGCTTCAAGTTCGCGGACACATCCTCGCGCGAATATTGCAGCTCCAGCCCGCCCTTGGATTTCTTCGTCGGCACGGGGAAGTAAATATACCCGGCGACGGGCGATGACGTTTTCCCGTCCTGCAATTCCCATTTGGCGAGCTGTGCCTCGATGCGATCGGCATCCACGCTGGAGCCGGTTGGATATGGCATCGGCCGGTTTGGATCGTCCCCATTCGAGACGCCGACCCGTTCGTAAGTTCCGGTATTGGTCACCCGGCGGCCCGTCACCGGGTCCGTACCGCTCGCCACGATCACTCCAGTCTCGTTGGTGACGTGCGTCTTGCTGGTGACATCCGGATGCGCGGTCCGAGGACGCCATAATCCCGCGATCTCCTCAGGCGTGTCTGGACGGCTCTCGCTGTCGGCGAGCCTCAGGACAAAGTCCATCGCCGCCACGTCGACCGTCGCCCCATCCTTGGGATAAATCGCCACCTCTACGACCACGTATTTCTTGGCGAAATCGGAAGGGAAGGTCTTGTTCAACTGCTCGGGAGACACGCGCACTGCCGCAATCGTGGCTGTTTTGGTGTCCTGATGAACGGGATAATCGGCGCTCGACGACCGCGGTGTCCGCCCATCGCCGGCGAAAGCCAGCGCCGAAATCATCAGCGAATATACGATTTGACGCAAGGCGCCCTCCTTGCTCTCTAGTTCATCCTAACGCGCCGCCACCGGCGCCGGCATCGTTTCCTTCGTGAATCGCGGAATCATCTGGTCGCGATTGGCCACGTTCCACACCGCCGCGGCGATAATAGCCGCTGCCTTCTCGACGTCGTCCGGAATAATGCGCTCGTAGGTGTCGAGATTCGTGTGATGCGTCATCGTTCCGTACTCGATCGGGTCCTGCGACAAGCCGATGCCCGGCAGCCCGGCATTATTGAAGGACGTGCTGTCGGTTCCTCCGGTTGCACGGCTGTTGGTATGGCTTACGCCGGCCACGCCCCAATCGGTGAACAGCCCGAAAACGCCCCGCAGCGCCGCGGCGGCTTCCGGCGGACCGAATACGCCAGCCCCTCGCGGCCGCCCCGTTCCCGAATCGATATTGAAATAGACGTCCAGCTTGAACCACTCCGGCTTCGGATCCTCGGCCGTGCCGAAATGCTGCTTCACGTAGGCCAGCGAACCGAGCAATCCTTCCTCTTCGCCCGACCACAGCGCCACGCGAACCGTGCGCCTCGGCTTCAGATTCAGGGTCTCGAGCAATCGCGCGGCCTCCATCATGATGGAGCAGCCGATGGCGTTATCGGTCGCGCCCGTTCCGCCGTGCCAGGAATCCAGGTGCCCGCCGAGCATCACGACCTCGTCCGCTTTATCGGTCCCCGGAATCTCAGCGATTGCGTTGTAACTGGTCTTGCCCTCGGGATAAATATGATTCACGATGTTGAACGCCAGCTTCACATCGTCGCCGTCCTCCAGCAGCCGTTCGACGCGGCCGTAGTCGTCGTTGCGCAGAATCACGGTCGGAACCGTCTTGGTGATGTCATACGCGCGATGCGCCTGCGCGACGATAATTCCCTCGCCCCTGGCCGCGTCGTTAATACGGAGCAGAGCGCCGCCGGACAACAGCATCGCATCCACCTGTTCCCCCACCTCTACCGCGGTCAGGCGGTTTGGATCGGGCGTTCCACCGCGTCCCCGGCCACCTCCTCTTCCTCCTCGCCCGCCGTTCGGATTGTTCGGGTCGTACTGCGCCTTCACCTGATCGTCGGGACGGCGCTTCTGCGGAGGTTCGAAATTCACCGGAATCACCGTGGCCTTGCCCACCAGCACGATTTTGCCGCGCACTTTTTCCTTGGTCGTGGCGAGCCACTCCGCCATCTCCTCTTTGGTCGGCCCCAGCCGGGCCGGACCGCCTCGTCCGCCTCCCCGGCCGCCGCGCCCACCCGCTGCCTCGGCGCTTTGCGGAATTTCCGGACCCTGCGGCACGACGATCTCGATGGCGGACGCGTTGACCGTCCCCTTGGTCGACGGCGTCCACGCCAGCACTTCGAACTTCACGTTCTCATGTACCGGCGCAACAATCTGTCCCGTCGCGCTCTCATTCAGCCACCCGGCGCGGCCGAAATCCCATGGCTCCAGGTGCCCGTTCTTCATGCCCCACGACGTCATTTCCGCCACCGCCCATTTCGCCGCCGCTTCATGATTCGGCGTCCCGGTGACGCGCGGGCCGTAGCGGTCCGTCAACATGTGGAGCGTGTGCATGATCCGCGAATGCTCCAGTTCCTCGCTGCGGATTCGGGCAGTCGTCGCTTCATCCACTTTGTCCTGGGCCAGCAGAACCAAACAGACGCTGATCGCAAAAATCGACTTCTTCATAAGCGATCAGGATAGCTCAAAACCCACCCCGGTATTGACGCGAACTGTTCATGTCGCCGTAACGCCATCGTCATTTGCAGTCGCTACTCTTATATTCATTTTCCACTCCAAAAAGGGATCTTCAGGCATGCAAAACAGGTTAATTCGAAGTGCACTCACGATGGGCATTTTGGCGCTTCTTCCGGCGATCTCGCTCAAGGCGCAACAGAACGGAACGCTCACCGGTGCGGTAACGGATCAGGTGGGAAAAGCGATCCCGAATGCCGCCGTGGAAGTCAGGAACGATTTGACCGGGGCCTCTCGCACCGCCGTGTCGGACGATAACGGAAAGTTTTCCGTTCCCGATCTCCCGGTCGGCACTTACTCAATCGTGGTCTCCTCGCCGGGTTTCGCCTTGACTACCCGCTCTGGTGGAAATATCGCCGCCGGTGCGACTCTGGACGTCACCGTCCCCATGTCGGTTCAGACGCTGACAACCTCCGTCACCGTTAACGAAACCATTCTGATGGCCGCGGCCACTGCCCCCTCGGGTAACACGCTCGAGGCTGTGTCCGCCAAAACGGAAGTCAACGGCGATTTCATCAGGAATTTTATGTCGCCGCTGGCGGACTACTCAGAATACATCAACCTCGCGCCAGGCACGTTTAGCCTGAATCCAAATGGCATCGGTCTCGGCCAGGGCAGCACATATTACCGCGGTTTCCAGGACGGCCAATACACCATGACGTTCGATGGGATTCCGTTCGAGGATACCAACACTCCGACGCACCATTCGTGGGCCAACTTTCCCAGCGGCTGGACCGACGCCGTCGATTTCGACCGCAGTCCCGGCCTGTCCTCAAATTTCGGCCCCACCAACTTCGGCGGATCCATTAATTTGCAGTCGCCGCAATTGTTTCCGGACCCGGATATTCGCGCGTCGATCGTCTACGGCTCCTGGGATACACGCTTGCTGCAACTGGACGGCGACAGCGGGTTTTTCGGGCCCGGCAGCAAGAACAGCTTCCTGATGAATATTCAGCAACTGCTGTCCGACGGATACCAGACCTTTAATCGCCAGAAGCGAGTGGCGGGTTACGGCAAGTATCAGTACCGCCTCAACAGCCACAGCGCGATCACACTGTACGGCGGCTTGGTCGACATCTGGACGAACACTCCGAAGACGACCAACCCCACGCGCGCGCAGGTCGCGCAGTACGGAGATAACTACCTGTTGGATGGCACTCAATATCTTCCGAGCGGAGCTCTCGACCCCAGCTACTACGGGTACGACTTCTACCACGTGCAAACAGATTTTGAATACGCCAGCTACCACACTGACATCAGCGGCGGCTGGAAGTTCGATACCAAGGCCTACACCACACGCTACTGGAACAAACAGTTTTACCAAAACGGCGCCACGATCAATCTCACTGCCTCCAAGCCAAGCGGCGTCGACAAGCTCAACGGATACCGCCACGCCGGCGACACGATGATCCTGAGTAAGGAATCCAAGTGGGGCATCTTTCGCACCGGCCTCTGGTACGACTGGGCCTATACGGACCGCTATCAGATCCCGTCCAACATCCTGACTCGGCCAGGATACGCCGCTGGGGAACTTCCACGAGCACTTCATCACCCAGTCCTTCCAGCCATTCGCCGAATTCGAATGGCACCCGGCGCCGAAGCTGGTGATCATCGCGGGCGTCAAGGCCGCGAATTACGCGATGGCGCTGAATCAATACCAGGACAATGGAAAGACGGTCGGCTGCCTGGGCGGAGTGGCTTCCACTGATCCGGTCACCAGGCGCCGATTTGCATCGGTGGCCCCGCGTTTGTCCATCATGATATCGACTACAACAACTGGCTCCCGAATATCGCCGCCCGTTACTACCTCAAGAGCAGTTGGTCGGTCTACGCGCAGTGGGCCGAAGGCAGCATCATTCCGCCCAGCGCCGTCTTCGACATTCCGAACGCGCAGGTTCTGGTGCCGCCGAAGCCGACCCTGGCCAAGACCTATCAGATCGGCTCCGTGCTGAAGCATCGCCGCTGGACTCTGGACGCCGACGCCTACTACATCCACTTCCAGAACGGCTACGATTCCTACCTCGACCCGGTCAGCGCCGAAGACCGTCTTCGTCGCCACCGGGCCCAGCAATACGAAGGGCATTGAAGCGGAAAGCAATATCATCCTCGGATGGGGATTCTCGGTGTACCTCAACGGCACCATGGGCTCGGCGAAGTATCAGACTGGCCCGAACTTCCCGAACGGCGGCCTCTGGGTGGCCAACACCCCCAAGAACGTCGAGTCCCTCGCCCTTCTGTGGCGCCACAAAAACTGGGACGTCGGTCTCATCGACAAGCGCGTCGGCACGCTGTATAACGACAACGGCACGCTCACCTACCTGATCGACGGAATCAATATTCCCTATCCGGTGGACCAGGCCATCACCATTAATCCGTTCTGCGTACTGAACGTGTTCGTGAACTACACCATTAAGAACCAGTCCTTCCTGCGCGGCAGCAAGCTGGGCCTGGCGGTCAACAATCTCGCCGACAGCCATAATGTCGTCGGAATCACGCCGGCCACCGCTGCCACGTCCACGGTCGCCTTCGCGCCGAACCCGGGGGATCTGTTGAACCTGCTGCCGGGCCGCAGCGTGATGGCCACCTTCACCCTCGGCTGGGCGCCCAGGCGGTAGCGATCTTGGTGCCAAGCTCTCAGTCGGCTTCAGCCGCCGACAAAGCCCTACGAAATCCTCGTCGCCTTGAACCCGCCCTTCGAGCGGTCGTACAGCCACACGCCCCCGAACACGATCAGCAGCACCGCCGGCAAAATCGCGACATCGCGAAACGACGTCTGTGCCGCCAAACCGAGCACCCGGTCCAATTCCTGCCCCGGTTGCAGTGCTGTAAAAGCCGCCTCGCCCCCCGCCGCCTCCAATTTCTTCGAATCGTAAATCGAACCCATCAGAGGCAGCACGAACCGGCTCGAGAGCGTCCCCGCCGTCCCCATAAGCCCCATCAACAACGCCCCTCCGCGCGGAAACCGTTCCGACGCCGTGGCCAGCATCGTCGGCCACATGTAGCAGACGCCCGTGCCCCAAAGCGTCGCCGCCAGCAGCCCTGTGACCGGCGAATTCGCGAAGCTCAACGCCACCAGGCCCAGCGATCCCATCAGGCACGACAGCCACAATAGCCCGATCGACGACAGCTTGTGCACCAGCGGACCCGCGAAGTGCCTCATCAGGAACATCAGCGCGCTCACGTACACCAGCAGCAAAATGCCCGGCATGTGAACTGTGCGGCTCAGCGCGAAATCCACCCACTGCCCCGGCGCCAGCTCCGTCGCCGCCGTTAAAAACATCGATCCGAACAAAATCACGAATAGAGGATTCAGCAGCTCGCGAAACATCTGCCCCATGGAAATGCCGGCTGCCGCGCGTTCAGTCGGTGGAAATTTCACACCGATTGAGAGCACAACCACCGCCAGCGCGGGGACCAATACCATTGCCAGCTTCACCTGCCAGCCGACTTCGAATTTCGACAACCCAACACCCAGCAACCCTCCGATGACGAGTCCCCCAGGCCACCACGCGTGCAGAGCATTCAACCGTGCCGTCTTGTGATCCGGATACAGCGTCGCGATCAGGGGATTGATCACCGTCTCCACCATGCCCCAGCCGATCCCCGCGATTACCGCACCCAGCCAGATCACGTCGTACACCCCACTTCCCGATGCGAGATTGCTCGAGAACACCATAAGCAGCATCCCGATGCAGAAGCAAATTCCGGAGAGCGGCAGCAGCAGACTCATGCCGATGTAATCGAGCAAAGGACTCCCAATCGCAATCGTCAGCGCGAACCCAAGGAAAGGAACGCCGAGAATATTGGCGATCATTTCAGCCGAGTGCGCGCGGTCGATGGGATCGAAGAACACCCTTTGCAGGTCGACCGCGGTGTTCGCGCGCAGCGACGCGCAGATTCCGGCGGTGGCCAGCGCCATGCTGCTGACCAACATCAGCCGGCCTTTCTTGTACTCTGTGTGACGGTCGGCGACGGGGGCGGCAGCGGGTGAAATCATGTCCTCACTTCAAATCTGAATCGTAGATCTTCGCCGAACCATTGTATGTAGTTAGTGCCCCACGTGTTGTTGTAGAGGCTGAAGTGCACGCCCTTCGATAGGTCCGGCTGCTCTTTCGAGAAGTAAATCGGCGACCGTTCTCCCAGAGCCACTACCGGCGCGTCCAGCGAATCGATCGACAGATCCTTGTACAGCAGCCCTCTCGACAACGCGTGCATGTGCCGGTTCCCTCCGGGCACGACGGCGAAAGGATCGATCATATAATCGCTCTTCTCAAGCATCAAGCCCGCCGCGTCCGGCTGAAACGTCAGCCACATCGCCTCCGGCAGCCTGTTCGCTTTTTTTTCAAAACAATAGAACGCGATCTTCATCACCGGCTCGTTTTTGGGGAACAGCAGTTCCAGGTACATCTTCTCCGGCCACGCCACCACTCCGGATTTCTCGGCCGCCGCGTCGTCGATCCGCAGCCGCGCGAGCAGCCGCTCGCCATCGGCGTTCGATCCCGACCAGCAATTCACCAGCGTCGATGTCCAACTCCGGCTACGCGCTCCAAAATGCTCGATGTTCGGCTTCCCGAAATCCTGCGGAGCCCAATCAGCTTTGCTCGTGACGTAGCTCTCCATGAACCGCGCATAGTCGTCGGCTGAAAACGTCTGGTAACTGAACAGCGCCATTGGATGCTCCGCCGACGCCCACTCGCGTCCGTTGGATTTGCTTCGCAGCCGCCGGATCACGCCCGTCTTCTCATCGAGGCCGACTGTGAAATGCTCCGTCTCCAGTTCCTTGCTTGCGTGAAAAATATTCAGCCCGTCCGTCGACGGCGCCACGGGCTTTAGCCTCGCCAGCCTGCCGACCGCCTGCGCCCGCATCGCATCCGGCAGACCGAGCACCGCATCGTCGATGTTCCGGCGTTTCTCCGCCCAGCTCGTAATCATTTTCTGATAGCCCGATTTTTCGAGCGCGTCTTCCAGATCCGCAGGCTTGTAGTGATCGTGATCCAGATACGTCTTCGTATCCGTCCCCCACGTATGCTCGCCGAACAGCGTGAGCCGCCGCAAAAATGCCAGATCCGTCTTGTCCCCAATCTTGATCGTCCCGTCAGCGATCCACTCCGTCCGCAATCGCGCCACCTCGCGATACCGAGCCACTTTGATCGGATCGCTCGACACCCCGTGAATCCACGTATCACCGATCTCCTCGGTCACCACCGGCAACTGGTCGCGAAAAGGATAAACCGCATTCGCAATTTCGCTCAGATTCGACGCGGTGATAGACGCGCCTGGAAACTCTTTCCTCAAGTCGGCATAAATCTTGCGAATCTCCTCCATCGAATGCGGCCCCGCGTTGTCATCCGCCATCTCGATGGCCACCGCCAGGTCTGACCTCGGAATCCTGACCACCCCTCCATAACCCTTGTGCTGATACATCACGATCAGCGTGGCGCCCGCGCGATCCTTCCACACGAACAGTGCCGGCACATCTGGAGGCGTGCTGGCCGAGTTCACGCCAATATGCAAAAACCGGACGCCATTCTCCGCCAGCGGCCCAACAAGCCCGATGGTATGCCCCGGAACATCCGTCATCTTCGCACCCGAAGTCGTGCGCCCGAACCTTGCATCCAGCGATTTCGAAAATCCGATCGCCCCCGCGATCATCGTCCGGTCCAGCACCTCGGTCTGCCAGCTGAACGGCAGCGCATGCCACGCGATGTCGCCCCTCGCGATCGCCTGCTCCATTCTTTTTTTCGCATCGGCCGAAGCCTGCTCCAGATATTCGTACAACAGCCACGACCCCGTGGTCCACGTATACCTGTCCGCTCCCGATTCCCGCATCGCCGCCGCGCGCTTCATCGCCTCCGGATAATAAACGTTGAAATACTTCTTCATCACGCCGGCCTGCGTGTCGGTGAATCCCACGTCCAGGTGACATTTGAACATCACCAGCACGCGCTTCACATCGGCGGCCTTCGCCAGCATCGCGCCTCCGGCCAGCATCTTCAGCATGTTTCGACGTTTGATCATTTTTGTGCCTGCATCCTCACCCGCCCGCACCGCGGACACTTCCATTTTCGCTTCTTATGATAAATGTGCCCCTTCAGTTCCTTCATCGGAGTCTTACAGATCTTGCAGGTCAATCAAGTGTCCGTTCGCATTTTAGCGTTAGAATGCGTTGAATGCCCGCCAACGGTAATTACCTCATTTTCCTGACGGCAGTCTCCATCGCCCTTCTCCTCGTACTGATTCTCGCCGTGAAGCTGCACGCGTTCCTCGCGCTCCTGCTCACCAGCATGGCCCTGGGCCTGGCCGCGCACATGCCTCCGGAAAAGGTCCTCAAGTGGTCGCGTACTCGCAGCCGGTCTCCGATCGACGTGTTGCGGATCTCGTCGTGCGGGCAAAGTTCGGGTGGGAGTTTACTCCTTCCGAACTACGTCAAAGATCCAGTCACTGGTGAATTGCGGGGATGGACAATCGACCTTGGGCGCGCACTCGCAGCGCGCATCGGGGTTGAGAGCGTGCCCGTCGAACACCAGACGCCACCTCAAGCCATCGCATGCCTGAAGGCTGGAGCCTGTGACGTGGCAATCCTCGGCATCGACGCCGCTCGGCTTGCCGAAGTGGACTATTCGCCGCCGATCCTTCAATTGGACTATACGCTCCTGGTTTCGGCCGGCTCGTCGATTCAAAGCCTGGCAGACATCGATCGCGCCGGCGTGCGCATTGCGGTCGTCCGCAATCATGCATCGACACTCGACTCTGACCCGGATGCTGAAACATTCCAGTCTGGTTTACGGTGAGAGCTTGGGGGCGCTTTCGCGCTGCTCCAGACGGGGCAGGCGGATGCGTTCGCGTCTCTATTCGTGAAATGCTTGAAGGTATCTGCCCATTGGCCCGGGTCGCGTGTGTTGGAGGAGCGTTACGGGGTCAATCAAGTAGGCAATGGCCGTGGCAAAAGGTCAATCGCCTGAGCGGCTCTCTTTTATCAGCGAGTTCGTCGAAGACGCCAAAGCGTCGGGCCAGGCTCAGCAAGCAATCGACCGCGCTGGTCTGCGTGGCGCTCACGTCGCGCCAGCGGCAACGTCCGAATGAAGCGACCTATCATCGCAGTGCCTCGTTAAGCCGAACTCACTGTTTCGATCTTCGCCCTGTCTCCTCGGCATGGCCCGAAGATCTGATCGATGATGTCGGTTGTTGGCCCATTGCTGCCATCTGATCAGCGCCGCCGAATGTCTGATGTTGAGGTAAAAGCGGATTCCGCGTGAGCAGTTGGCGACTTCGCCATTGAACAAAAGCGACGTGTGGCCCGCATTGCAGGGCAGGGCGGCCTTTTGGGAAGCCCCGAAAATTGCTACTCTTCCTCAAGTTGCGGGTTCATCCGGGGAATTCCGGCTAACCCGACCAATCCGGTGAACATGTCTGAACATGTCTGAACATGTCTGAACATGTCGCGGCTTCGCCATCTGCGGGAGGACGCCATGCCGAAACGCGACTCGTCACCTGATGCTGCCCGTCGCAATTTCTTGAAGGGTGCTGGCTTGATCGGCGCGGCCGCCGCGGTCGCGCCGTTGGCGTTTAAAATTAAAAATTATTTAACCATGCTGACCAAGGCAGGCCTCGATTTCGATCAATTTCGTTGGCAGCGCTCGGTGCAAATCGCGATGGCTGAAAAGGTGAAAAGACAGCTGCGCATGAACCAGGAGCCGCCGAAAACTGCATCGACGATACGCGAAGTTGCCGTCGCCTTGCAGGGAGGTGGCTCGCATGGGGCGTTTACATGGGGCGTGCTCGATAGGCTGCTAGAGGAACCAACTCTCAAGATTACGGGCGCTACCGGCGCCAGCGCCGGTGCGATGAACGCCGTGATCCTGGTGGACGCATTGGTCCGGGCAGGCACCGAGGAAGCTCGACGTGCGCTGCGCCGGTACTGGGCATCGATCGGCAAGATGCCTAGCGCTGCTAATAGCACGGTGAGCCCGAATGCGTCGCCATACGATCTCAATCCCTCCAATTTTAATCCGTTGCGCGAGCTGCTCACCGAGATGATCGATTTTGAGCGTTTGCGCTCGCAAAACGCCCTTCAAGTCGCGGTGTGCGCAACCAACGTCTGGAGCGCCAAGCGGCGCGTTTTCGATAACAAGGACATCTCGGTCGATGCCGTTCTGGCATCGGCATGTCTGCCCCAGATGTCTCCGGCGGTTGAGATAGACGGCGAACCGTATTGGGACGGCGGGTGGACAGGGAACCCGGCGATACACGACATCCTTAACGACATGGATGTGCACGACTTGATCATCGTTAGGATCGATCCTATCGTTCGCAAAGAAACACCGCGCACGCAAAATCAAATCCTCGATCGGATGATCGAGATCAGCTTCAACTCAACATTCTTCTTGAGCTCGGCGCAATCGCGCTCGTCCTCAAGCTTCAGGATGAGGAAGGGACCCTTACGGGCCTCCGCGCGTTCTTTCACTGCATCGACGCGCCCCCAGAACTTACAAATCTTGCTGCGTCGAGCAAAATGAACAACGACCCGGCCTTCCTCGAGGAGCTGTTCCATATGGGCCGGCAAACTGCGGCAGCGTGGTTAGCCGAAAATAGCGCAGCTGTTGGTCAACGATCGACGTTTAATTTGAAGGCGTTATTGCCGCCAGGCTTCAAGTTGGAACATTTGCTCGCGCCCGGCATTTCCAAAACCTAAGACTGCGAACTCGCTCGACCTAAGAAGTGAATTCGCTCGGCAGTTCCTTAAAGCTCGATCGGCTCCCGCGCGAGGTCTCGCCGGAATTTCCATTTTGATTTTCGTACGCGAGCTACAACCAACCGGCTCCGCCTTCTTGAATTGCGTGGCAATCGCTTGGATGAGCCCGGATTTCTCAGCGCTTTTGTGCAATGCATAAGTCTCCTCCTGGCCCATTTCGACGTTCGCGGCGCCCCGAGAGCATGTCGGAGATTGAGGTGCCGGTTCAACCGGTCGACGCAACACTTGGAGCAAGTGGCTATAAATAACGATGACGGCTTGCCAAATGCCCGCCCAAACGCTTTCAGCAAGTCCCCCGCAACCAGCTATCCCATAACGGGATTTGCTCGGCCGCCCTCGAAGCATCACCACATCTCCAACTTATCAGCCTATAATCGACCTTTGCGGTCTACGGGAAAGTGTTGCGTCGACCAGTTGAGACCACCAGGGATAAACGGACGTAACGCGGACATCGCCTTTCGGCAGCGATTGACCCATAGCGGTCATTAGCACCACGTTTGTCGTGTGCCCCAGATGACCCATTTGCTCTGTCCGGAACGAAGCTGCACCGCCTCCCGGCGTCCTCGTCGCTCACGAGCGCGAACAATTATTCAATCGTGCGCGATGCGGCTGACGATGCGCACCAGATGGCTAACCCTTCTAGTATTGTCCGAAATCTCGCCCTAAGGTTACACTTGGGGTCTGGGGAGCTTTATGGGAACCCTTCGACTTTTGCTCGCGCTGACGGTCCTTAATTGGCACTACCCCATCGTGCCGTTCAATTTCATTTTCAGCTATTCGGCGGTGCTGATTTTTCATCATCAGCGGCTTCTACATGTCGATGGTGATAACCGAGAAATACGGAACCAGCCGCAGCGGCATGCTGTCGTTTTATGAAAACAGGGCGCTCCGACTTCTGCCGGTCTATTACATCGTGCTGTTCGCTTGTCAGCTCGCGGGACAATTCGACTTGTTCGGCCAGAACAATTCGACATCTTCGGCCAAGGCGTGGGGCTGGCAATCAATCAACTGTTGATTTTCCCCCAAACACTATGGGCCAATATCATACTGCACCCGTACGGAGGCGGCGATCTCTTGCTTGGACAGATGTACACGGTCGCGCTTGAGATAATGTTTTATGCAATCGCGCCGTTGATCGTACCGCGTAGTTTGTCGGACATATGGGCACTGTTTCTGCTCGGCGCAGTGCTCAACGTCGGTTTTTGGTACTTCCAAGCGGAGACCGGGGCATGGCAGTACAATCTCTTCCCATCCATACTGATGTATTTTCTCGCTGGCGTTCTCTCGTACCGACTCTACACTGCGGTGTCGAAATGGCGATCGGCCGCGCTAATCGGCTATGGTGCGCTAGCACTCATCGTATTGTGCGGCTGGCTCTCCCTAGCGCCCGCAAGGTAATCTGGGTCGATGATCTCCGGGTCTTTGCCTTCTACGCGGTTTGTGCGATTGCAATTCCGTTTCTGTTTGTCGCGTCGAAGCGGTCGAGGCTTGACCGCTTCATCGGCGATCTTTCCTACCCGCTTTACGTCGCTCACGTTCCCGCAATCTGGATCGTTTGGGCCACACCGTGGCTGGGAGGCAGGCAGCACGGCGGTGCTGCTGTGCTCGCGCTTTCGCTGCTGTTTTCGATCGGGTTGACCATACTCGTAGACCGCCCGCTGGAGCGTCTGCGTCATGGGCTGTTTGCAAGGGGACGACGCGAAGCGGATGCCGGTGAACTTCGTAAGCTGCCTGAGCTATTGGCTAAGCAAACAAATAACATCGCACCGTGATCGCGGCGGCTGTAAGGCTGCACTGAGCGCGGCAGGGGACTTTATCGCCCCGCTGATGTTGCGCAAGGGTGCCTCCGTTTTGCGCGTGATGACCAGCGCCGTGCGTCAAAAACTACCGCATCGGCAGCGTTACAAATGGCGCGGGCGCGCGAGATCGAGTTGCGGATCACCCAGGGTGGATCACCGCATCGTTGAACTCGATGAGGTGCTCGCCGTCACCGACGAGGTCTTAGAGCCGATCCGGAAGCTTCTTGAGTCGATCGAATCGGATGTGATTCCTTATCGGGCACGTGATTCTTTTGGGAGCGCCCAGATGTGGAAGCCTGAACACCGCCGTTCTGCGGATCGCAACGGCCTTCGTTATCCGAGTGATTGACCGATACCGAATGGGGATTGTCGAGCCGATGATTCCGCCTGCGAGACATGGCGGGCGGCGACGGTCGGTGAATGTGCGCGAGGTGCTGAACGGGATTTTCTACATCTTGTGGACCGGTTGCCAATGGAAGGCCTTGCCGAAGGACCTGCCGCCCAAGAGCACGGGTGTATGACTACTCGAGCTTCGTCTGGAACTGGGACGGCACGTTGGAGCGCATTCATCACGAACTGTACGTCGCGGTGCGCGAGCAGGAGGGCCGAGAGCCGAGCCCGACCGCAGCCATCATCAACTCGCAGACCGCGAAGGGGGCGCAAAAAGGGGGGCTTTGCTCGATCCTTCGGGCTACGACGCGGGCAAGAAGATCAAAGGTCGAAAGCGGCACATCCTGGTCGACACACTGGGCCTCTTGTTGAACGTCATCGTTCATCCCGCTGATGTTCAGGACCGTGATGGGGCTTTCCACTTGCTGCGTCGAGCGCGACGACTGTTCCCGTTCATCGAACGCATCTTTGCTGATGGCGGATACGCGGGACGCAAGATGGCGTTGACCGTGCGGCGTACCGGTGCCGCTGCAAGTGTTGCAAATCGTCAAGCGATCGGACATTGCCGGTTTCGAGGTGCTGCCCAAACGGTGGATTGTCGAAAGGACGTTTGCCTGGATCAGTCGCAATCGCCGCCTGGCCCGCGACTTTGAGCGCTACACCACAACCGTCGCTGCATTCATTCGCCTCGCCATGATCCGCATCATGCTCAGGCGACTTGCTGCAAACCCCTCGCCATGAATCCAAACTTCCCGGATGGGCTCTTAGGCAATGTGAAGGCCGATTTGGACGGGACTAGGCGCTTCCGTCACACGCGATGCCGCGCTCCGCAACGCGATAACGGGAGGGTTCATGAGTTCGTCGTT
>CAVVNE010000134.1:0-30299 GCA_963749245.1 Bryobacterales bacterium | reverse complement strand
AGTCGTCCCGCGCGCAGTTGGAAGTTGAACGCGGCGGATTGAGTTCATGTTACGCCACCTTTTCCTGAGAAGTCTTGTTGGTTCTTCCCAGAATGGCGGCGAGGGTCCAGAGTTCTCTGTGACCCATGATCTTGCGGAAATTCTTTTCGGTGACCAGAAAGGCTGAGGCAGCCCAACGTTTCACCATCGCAGCGTCGCGCCAGCGAGTGACATTGCCGGTGCGTTTGCGAACGCCGGATTGGGGACTCTCGATAATGTTGGTGGTGGCCAAGCAGCGGTGCAAGCTGGGTGGCACCCCTAGGGTGTTGACCGTGAAGGTTTCCTCCAAACCCTCCAGGAGGCTGTGGGCGGCTTGTTCCCATTCCCGCCTCAGCCAGTCGGCCAAGCTGCGCAGCTTCGCCATTCCGGTCTTGGCATCCAGCCGATAGGCGGCACGGATCACGGCCTTGACCTGGTCGTGTTGCTCCTTGGGCAGATGCTGGAGAACATTTCGCAGCTTATGGGTGCGGCACCGCTGCACCGGCTGGTGAGCACCAAAAACCTCGTTGATCGCTGCTCGCAGTGCTTTGGCGCCGTCGATCACAAACAGGTAGCGCCGCTCCGAACCGACGCCGTGGTCGCGTAAATGCACCAGCAGCGTCTTCACCGCTTCGGTGTTCTCGCTGGCTCCGTCTTGCATCCCCAGCACGTGTTTGTGGCCCTGCGCATCCACCCCCACCGCGCTGAGCGCGTGGTGCGCGCCGAATCGCATCCCGTCAATGTAGATCACCAGCAGCTCGACTTGGCTCCAGTCACGGTTCATCAACTTCTCCAGCTCTGCTTCCGCCGCCTGGGCTGCCTCGCGGCTCACGCTGGAGCGCGAGACCCCCACCGTTTCGGCCATCTCCGGAATCACTCGTTGGTACTGCCGCGTCGATACTCCGCACAACAGGGTCTCCAACATCCGCGCGCCCGTGGCCTCGTCCCGCTGGAGCGCCTCGTAGGCCGGGATGGCGACTTCCTGTCCTGTTCCCTTTCCCTTCCGACGTAGGCGCGGCTTCTTCACCACCAATTTTCGATCGTTCAGCCGTACCCGGCCTTGCTGGTGTCCGTGCCATTGCACCTCACCGCCAGCCTTGCCCTGTGCCCGCGGTCCGGCGACCTGCGTCGCCGACACCTCCAGGATCGTCTCGATGGTCTTTCGGCCCAGCACCTCGATCACATCATTGACGGCCAGCCGGCATTGCTCGATCAGTTCCACCATCGGCAGCAACTGCTGCCCGTTCTTTCGGAAAAACTCGGCCAGGTGGCGTTCTCCCACCTTCCCTTCGCTGCCCACAATCTGGTAGTTTCGTTTCACGGCGGTTCTCCTTTCAAAGGTTTTGCCACCCAGATTCTAATCAGAATCGGGGAGCAACCGCCGCTCAACCTTCAACTAAACGTGGGACAACCTCGGATCGGGGAAGTCGCCCGGCACTTGGAAGTGAGTCCCCATCTGCTGGAACGCTGCATTTTGTGAGCGTGGCTACCTCTTTGCCCTATCGTTCACCACGGAATCACACGGTCAGCGACCCAGTCAAAGACCTCATCCAGTCCCCAAAGCAATGCTGATACCACTATTATGATAGCAATTGCCATTAACCAAACCTTCCACAACTTTGTTTCTTTCATGGTCTTTACATTTTTCCGATGAGCTGATCGCGTGTAGCGTCAGTGGCTGGTGATCGGCGGAATCTTGAGCGCCACCAGAACCGGCTTATCTCCATCGCGGCCGAGCAAAATCAGCTGTTCGGCCGCATACGACCCCTGAAGGGCGCCGGTGATCGATTGCAGCAGAATCTCCTGTGAGCCGTGCCCGGTAAAATCCCCGCGGCCGAGCTCTTTGAGGCGCGCCAGCATCCCGTTGCTGTTTCGGAACTCGACTACGGTGTGGTCAGTCTCATCCAGCTTCCCGCGCACGGACGGGTCTAAAGTCTTCCAGGATTTTCCGGCCTTGACCGCGGCCTGCACCGCCCGCACGTCATCGTTGGATACCACCGGCCCCACCCCCGGCGGCAGCACGCTCGCCGATTCCGCATTTAGTTCGAATGGATCGGCCGCGCGCGTCGGCTTGGCGTCGCGCAAGAGCCGGAGCGCCTCGCAATCCAGGCCATAGGCTTGGATAGGCCCCTGATCGAGCGGATTCGTCACGTCCCACTTGCCTCTGGCGACCTTCCAATAATCGGCGCAGTCGGTGATGGTGAACAGGTCGTCCTTCACCATCACATCGAAGGTCTGATCCCAGGGTTCTTTCAGGCGCGCATCGATTCCGGCCAGCGAATCGACTCCCAGGCTCTTGGCCCAGGAGACCGGGATCATGCCGGGCGGCGTTTCCGGCTTGGCGCCAACGCAGATCCATTCCCCGTCAGGTTGTTTGTGAAACATCATTGTTCCCCTGCCGGAGCCGTTATCGCGCGGGTTAACGATGGCTTCGCCTACCTCGTTGAGATCGACATGGAACTTGTAGTTTGCTTGTGCAATTCCATCAGCAGCATGCAGAACGTTCTCGACGCTATCAACCCGATAACGACCAACTTTCACCTGATTTGGCGGCACTACAAACGTCTGAAACTTGGGGGAGAAGGCATAAGTATAAGTGGTGAGATTGATTGTACCCGGGGAACCCTTGCGATAAAGCCTCATCCTGCCTGGCCCTTCAAGTCCAATACCGTCATCCCCTGGATTGACATCATACGTTCCGGCAAAAGGGACCGGGCAGTAGAAGTCCGAAGTGGGCCGAAAGTGCAACTCAATCGCTCCATCCGCAGTCAAATGGCCAACAACCGTACCAGCGCAGAAAGAACCACGCGCCAGTGTTTTAAAGCCCTTGGGATCCATGACGTAACGGCAGGTGCCTTGTATGGATGACGATCCCTGCTGCATGGAGAGCGCAAGCGGATGAAAATCATAATCGCCATTCGTCTCGTAATTTCCAGTCAAGTTAGGAAAGGTAGCGGCTTCGGCGGCTTGTGTCACAAGACCGGCCTTGACCAGGCGCTGAAACTGAATTGCTTCGGTGTCGTCTGCCGGCGGGGTCCAGGTTTTATAGTCGATCAGGCTCTTTTCATTTAGGAACTTGGAGAAACCGGAATCGTCGATCGTCATCATCCCGGCTTTCATCGCAGCATTGTCCTGTTTTTCCATAAACTCCTGGATCAGCGCCTTTGCCGTTTTGGGAGTGAGGCTCTTTCGAGATGAACAGGCGCCTGCCACTACGAGCAAGATCAACGCTGGACTCAACAGGCGGCTCTGCGTTTGCATGTAAGCTTACCCCCCCCTCAAATGATCGCTAGGAAACCAAAGGCCGATCGCAAAAGGCGAGCGTGCCGCGCACAGAAATCAGCGTCGAATTCCAATCAGCCTTGACGATCTACGTACGGAAGAGTACATCCTTTCATAGTAGGGGTCAATCTCACAACGGTCGTGGGCGATGCGGGACGTGCCGTAGCCGGCCGGCGTCGTGAAGGTTGGCAGCACCCGGGCGCAGACCTGGCCGGGCGGGCCACGCACCTTTCTAGTAAACTATCGGAGGCAATTGGGCCCGCTGCCGTTGGAGACGGGCGATCATAGAGCGCTACCGGCGGCGCGAAGAATCCGTCAAGGAAGCACTGGTCGAGATGTACCTAACAGGAGTGTCGGTGTCGCGCACCGAGTCGGGACGGAATTGATGTCCGGGCTGGAGGTGGAGTAAGTCTCCGAGTCATGCCACCGGGACCTCCTATAGCAGGACAGTCTGACCCATCGGCCGGACCGCGGAGAGTCTTTGCGCAGGATCTCCTGCCCGCGCAAATCAGACTTTGGGCGCGGCCGAGAATGGATATGGGTACATTTGTAAACTCGATGGATATTTTTAACAAGGTTATAGTCGGCATCGACAACACAGAGTACGAAATGGGCTGGGAGAGAAAAGCCTTTGAGGTGCAATCGGGCCGGCACTCGGTTAGCGTTGGTATTCGAAACTTTTTCCACGGCGCGAGGAAGAAGTGCTACGCTCAGGCGACCATCCATCTCCTGCCAGGCGGAGTCATCCACCTGCGTTATACCTCTGGCCTGAGTTTTTTCCAGCCTGGGGTTCTGGAGAATGATCCGAACCCTCCACAGCCGATGGAGGCGCCTGCTCCGGTGTCGCTGGGGCAGGGGCTGAAAACCTGCCCAGGATGCAGCGGGAGTATGCCGGCTGTGGCGGCCTTCTGTCCCGTTTGCGGGCAAAGGCAGGCGCAAAAAAACAGCGTCACGTGCACCCGTTGCGGGCGGATTCAGACCGAGGGCAGATTCTGCCGGATCTGTGGTGGAGAGATGGCGTAACAAATCCAGGTTCAGCCGCATGCTGTAATTCCTGGGAGGCTGATAGCATGTATTGCATTTACTGCGGGGCCAACAACGATGACCATGCCGTGCACTGCATGCAGTGCGGCGCATGGTTGAACCAGCCGGGGGCCACGCCCAGCCCCGGTCCCTATACGCCGGCTGTGCCGGTCAACGTGGGTCAACCGATGGCAAAGGTGCCCAACTATATGGTTCAGTCGGTCCTCATGACCATTTTCTGCTGCCAGTTGATCGGCATTATTTCTATCTTCAAGGCCAGAAAAGTCAACAAACTGCTGGCAGCGAACGACTATGCCGGCGCCCTTGCGGCGTCCAAAGCCAACAGGACTTTGCTCTGGGTTGGGTTTGCAATTGGTCTCGTGTGTAACTTCATCGCTATGTGTATAGCTATTTATCAATCTGTAAATCCTGGCGCTTCCGGCGGTTCTTGAGATGAGATTGCCGCCGGATCGCTGGCTGATTTACGGGACTGCGCTGGGCCTGTTGGGTCTGATCGCGGTTGTGTGCTTTTTGAAGCCTGGGACCACACCCTGGCTCCCGCCTTGCCAGTTCTACAAACTGACCGGACTCTATTGCCCGGGGTGCGGCAGCACGCGCATGCTGTATTTCCTGGTTCACGGCCACCCCTGGCTGGCCTTCCGGCAGAATGCATTGGCCATGACCGTGCTTCCCGGGGTGATTTATGGGCTGGCGCTCCAGCTCATCAAGCCGGCATCCGCCGTATACTCCAGGATTTCCCCGCGATGGATGACGGCGTTCTGTCTGGTTGTGCTCCTGTTCGCCGTCGCGCGCAATCTGCCCTTTGAGCCGTTCTGCAGGCTGGCCCCAGGCGGCGAATCCTGGGAGATGGACAAACTGCTCCACATCACGGAAATATTTGAAAACAGAGGAGAAACCTACGACCCCTCCCGAAGATGGCTTCGTTTTTACGAAGACCCAAATCCACCTGGCCCAACAAGCCCGCGACCGCCGAAGATGAGGAGTAAGAGTGGCGCGAGCTTCAGCTTGCGGCCGGGCCTTCAGGCCCGGTGAATTCAAAATGGCGCACGCACTCATGCGTGCCGCGTCGAGACCCTTCTCGATGCCCGCTCCGCCCCGCCACAAGCACTCCGAGGCGCTTGGGCGATAGACTCAGGCTATGAGAACTTCAGCAGTCATCGCGATTTTCGCCTGTGGCCTCACCGCGCAGGAGACCCCGAAAGCGGACGCCAAGACCGAGGCTCCGAAACCGGCGCCAGTTGAAAAATCCTCGGTGACCAACCACACGATTCAACTTGGCGGGCAGTCCATCGACTATGTAGCGACGGCTGCAACCATTCTCATCAAAGACGAGAAAGGCGAGCCCACCGCCAGCATCTTCTACACCGCGTACACGCGATCCGCCCCGGGCGCGCGGCCGGTGGCGTTCATCTATAACGGAGGTCCGGGCGGGTCATCGGCGCCTCAGCATATTGGAGCGTTCGGACCGAAGCGGGTGGTCACGCTCGACGCCGGGCCCACGCCTCCTTCGCCCTACAAGGTGGTGGACAACTCGGCCGGCTGCCTGCTCGAAACCACCGACGAGGTGTTCATCGATCCGGTGGGCACGGGCTTCAGCAAGGCGGTGGGTAAGTCCGAAGACAAGAAATTCTGGGGCATCGACGAAGACGTGGATTCCCTGGCGAAGTTCATCACAGCTTACGTCTCGCGCAATAACCGCTGGAACTCGCCCAAGTTTCTGATCGGAGAAAGCTACGGAACTTTTCGCAACGCAGCGCTGGTGAACCAGTTGCAATCGCAGGGCATGGATTTTAACGGCGTCGTGATGATTTCCACCGTGCTCGATCTGCGCACGCTGGCCTTCGGGCCGGGCGACGATCTACCTTACGTCCTTTATCTGCCCAGCTATTCCGCGGCCGCCTGGTATCACAAGATTCTGAAGGACCGCCCGCAGAACCTGGAACCCTTTTTGAAGGAGTCGCGCGAGTTCGCTTCGGGAGAATACCAGCAGGCCTTGCAGAAGGGCTCGAAAATCGGGTCGGCGGAGAAGTCCCTGGTACTCGAGAAGCTGGCCCGCTTCACCGGGCTCAGTCGGGATTACCTCTCCAAGGCTGATCTGCGCGTGAACCCGATGCAGTTCATGGCGGAGCTTCAGAGGTCCACCGGGATGGTCACCGGCCGCCTCGACGCGCGGTTTTCTGGATTCGCATTCGACCGCCTGGGGGAGCAGGCCGAATACGATCCGATGTCCACGGCCGTTTTCGGCGCCTTCGTTGCTTCCTTCAACCGCTACGTCCGCGAGGACCTGAAATTCGGCCAGGACATGGATTACACTCTGCTGAACGAGCAGGCAGCCAGGAATTGGAACTGGAAGCGCAGGAGTCCCATTTCGTTTTTCCCGGTCTCGCCGAACGTGGAAAGCGACATGAAGCAGGCCATGGTAAGCAATCCTCATCTGAAAGTGGAAGTGGAGGCCGGCCTGTACGATTTCGCCACGCCGTTTTTCGGCGCCGAGCACACCATGGACCACCTGGGACTGCCCGACAAGCTGCGCGCCAATATTCAATTGAAGTACTACAACGCCGGTCACATGATGTATCTGCACGAGGCCGACCTGGAGCAACTAAAGGCCAACATCTCCACCTTCATTCGCGCAGCGTCGGCGAATTAACCGCTGTTCGCCCAGTTTCACGTTCACGATACGATAGAGCTTGCTAGCCAGGAGACCATGATCGCCCGCTATACGAGGCCCGAAATGGGCCGCATTTTTTCCGACGAAAACCGCTTCGCGCAATGGCTCGAAGTCGAACTGGCGGCCAGCGAGGCGTTAGCCGAGACCGGCGAAGTTCCGGCCGAAGCTGCGAAAGCTCTGCGCGCGCATGCTGCCTTCGATGTCGCCCGCATTCATGAAATCGAGGCGCGGGTGAAGCATGACGTGATCGCCTTCACCACCGCCGTCGCCGAAAAAATGGCCGCCGCTGGCGAAGCCGATGCATCGCGCTGGCTGCACTACGGGCTCACGTCGAACGACGTGGTCGATACCGCGCAGGCTCTCGTGCTGCAACAGGCGTCGGTCTTGCTTATCAAAGGGTTCGAAGACCCTCGCGGTTTCGCTCGACCGCCGCGCGCACGAATTCAAACACACCGTGCAGATCGGCCGCACGCACGGGATTCATGCCGAGCCGATCACGTTCGGCCTGAAGCTCGCCCTCTGGTATGACGAAATGCTGCGCAACATCGCGCGCCTGTCGAATGCCGCCGAGGATCTGCGCGTCGGCAAACTTTCCGGAGTCGTCGGCACCTTCGGCCACATCGGGCCGGAAGCGGAGGAAAAAATCTGCCAGCGCCTCGACTTGAAGCCCGCCGCGATCGCTTCGCAGGTGATTGCCCGCGATCGGCACGCCGCGTGGGTCAACGCGCTCGCCGTGCTGTGCGCGACGCTCGAAAAAATCGCGCTCGAAATCCGCCATCTGCAACGCACCGAAGTCCGCGAAGCGGAGGAGCCATTCAGCGAGGGCCAAAAAGGCTCGTCCGCGATGCCCCACAAGCGTAACCCTGTCACCTCGGAGCAGATCTGCGGTCTGGCGCGCATTGTTCGCGCCAATGCGCAAGCCGGCATGGAAAATATTGCATTGTGGCATGAGCGCGATATCTCCCACTCGTCGGTGGAGCGCGTCATTCTGGCCGATTCGGCCATCCTGACCGACTATCTGCTCGACAAGACGCTTTGGCTGATCGACGGCATGCGCGTGTACCCCGAGCGCATGAAGAGAAATCTCGATAGTACCAAGGGACTTATCTTCTCAGGGCAGCTACTTCTCGATCTCGCCGCCGCAGGCATGCTGCGGGAAGACGCCTACTCGACCGTCCAAAAGCTCGCCATCGAAGCCTGGGAAACCGAGGGCGATTTTCGCGCGGCGGTGGAATCGGACGAAAAAATTCTTTCTTATCTGTCGGTTGCACAGATTCAGACGGCCTTTTCACTGGACCGCCACCTCACTCACGTGGACCAGATCTTCGCACGCGTGTTCGGCGAAAACGATTTATAGAATCAATAGAGTTAGGTCGCAGGTAAAAACTGCCTAAGAAAATCTCCGGGTCGAAAATCAGGTCTTCTGGGTTAAACTGGAATCCGGAAGTAGCACGATCTTGACATATAGACCCCGGATCCTCGATTACGATTTGGCGCGGGTTTTGCTCGTTGACGACGACCCGACGTCGCGGTTGACCTTGCAAACCGTGTTGAAGGCCGGCGGCTACAATGTCGATTCGGCAGCCAGTGCCGCTGAAGCCGTGGGCAAGCTCGATGCAGGCGAATATGAGCTTGTTTTGAGCGACTTAGCGATGGAATCGCCGGATTCCGGGCTCAAGGTGATCTCCCATGCTCGCATGAAGGATTACAAGCCGGCGACCGCGCTGTTGACCACCTATCAGAACGCTCGTCCGGCACCCACCAAGAGCCAGAACTTCCTGCTCATCAAACCTGAGGACATCCCCGAGCTGCTAAGTAAAGTAGCTTACCTGATCAGCGACCGCGCCACCCGCCGCATGGAGCGCGAACTCAGGCTGGCAGCGTCTTAACCGCTTCTTCCAGAACGTCCAGCGCACCGGCGAAGAAGTGGTCCTGCGCCTCGACCAGTACCAGGCGTTTCGGCTCCGGCAGCGGCGCGACAATCGATTCGATCTGTTCCACCGATCCATACTGGTCGTGCGTGCTCTGAATAAACACGCGCGGCGTGGTGCACGTATCGAGCGACGCGTTATCCCTGTAAGCAGCGGGAAAACCGACCGCGATCACGCGCCGCGCAATGCCGCAGCCGAGCCGCAGAGCGATCCTCGATCCGAAGGAGAATCCGGCGACGGTGAAGGGCAGTTCGGGATAGCGGCTCCTGAGATAAGAGAGCGCGGCGCGCGCGTCGGCGAGCTCGCCTTCGCCGTCGTCATATTTCCCTTCGCTCAAATTCACGCCGCGATAGTTGAAGCGCAGCACCACGGCTCCGGCCGAGCGCAGTCCGCGGGCGATGCGATACACGACTTTGTTGTGCATCGTCCCGCCGTGCTGCGGATGGGGATGGCAAACCAGCGCGGCCTCCCGGGGGCCGGAGTCCTCGGGCTCTTCGAGCAGAGCTTCCAGGCGCCCTGCGGGGCCGGGTACAAATAGGGATTCGATCTTGCGGGGCATTAATTCGCTCGCCTGGAATGCGGCAAGTGAATGAAACTTCCCGCGATGGGCTTGATTGGCTCGACAAACCACGCCGCAAGGAACTGTTCGTGATGCTTCTCCAGGGGTTGTTGGCCCAACTCAATGATGACGACGGCGAAACTCGGGAACGTTTTCAGGGCGCGCGCAGCAGATTCTCCGAAGCGCTGGTCACGCGCAAGGAGGCAAGTGAAGCCAGCGGAGACTGCGTTGCTGACGCGATCGCCGTTCGAAAGACCTTTCCAGCCACGGTTGGCGGCTGTGTCGGAGGGGACGCCAACTTCCTTCAGTATCCGGACAAGATGGACGTCCATGTTGACGTCAAGCAGCCACATGGAAAGAATCGGTCAGTTCCGCGGCAACCTTCAGCACCTCCGGCAAGGCCTGGTGGGGAAAGACGTGGGCAAACGCTTCGTCGATGTCGTCGAGCGACATACCGTTGGACAGGCATTCCAAAATCAGCGAGACGGATAGGCGTGTGCCGCGGATCGCCAGGCTCCCGCCCAAGAGTTGTGGGTCGGCTACGATCCATTTGTAGTCTTTGTAGGCGGCGGGTTCCCAGGGCATGAGAAGATCCTTCCCTTTATGATAAAACAAGTCCAAAGCAGTGCAGTGGCCGCCGCCTGATGAGCTACCCTGCAGACAGTAGACACCGGACCGGTCCCGGACGCGTCAAATAAATCGAGGTCGGGTATGAGTCATATCCACGTTCGAATTCACCACTGGGTTATTTGGTGGTTCTGTCTGGGAATTGTGCTGCGGTGCCATCGCGCTGGTGAACATTGTATTTCGGGATCTGACGCGCATGCAGGAGAGGATCATTCTGATCCTCGGCGCGGTGAACTGGATCCTGGGCGGCGTTGTTTGCTGGGCCTTTGAGGGCATCCAGATAGAGTCGGTACCGCCGCCGCCGGAGCACCACCAAGCCCCTCCCGACGATACGGGGAAGGAATGGCATTCCGCCTCCGACTTCGTCCAGCCGGGCAGCAGAAAGAGCTTGTTGCCGCCGAAGTACTGCCCCCGGAGAGTTTCGTGTGGGGCGGGCTATTCAGCCGCGCTGCTTCAGCAGGCTCTTGTTCCTCCAAACATGAGCCGCCCAGAGGGCGGCTGCTGGCTGATAGCCCGCCCCCGTTTGCAACTGGACTTTTTCGAGCCAACCTAATTCGACCGGTAATTAATAAACTGCAAGTCCAGGCCGAAGTCGTTCGACCGCAGCAGGTGCATCACGTCCTGCAACGTATCGCGATCCTTGCCGGAGACGCGCAGCAGGTCGCCCTGTATCGATACCTGCACCTTCTTCTTGCTGTCCTTGACCACCTTCACGATGGCTCGGGCTTTGTCCGCGTCGATCCCCTGTTGCAGCTTGATCTCCTGGCGTACCGTGGAACCGGCGGCGGGCGTGACGGTCCCGTATTCCAGGCCTTTCAGCGAGACCTTGCGTTTGATGAGCTTCTGCTCCAGGATCTCAATGACCGCCTTGAGCTTGAACTCGTCGGCGCTGGCGAGCAGGATTTTGTTGTCCTTTTCCACCAGTTGGATGGTGGAGTTGGAGCCTTTCAGATCGAAGCGCTGCTGGATTTCCTTGAGCGCCTGCTGGATTGCGTTGGACACTTCGGGAAGTTCGATTTTCGATACGACGTCAAAACTGTTATCGGGCATGTGTTTTCTTGAGATCGCTCCCTGCGGTCGCGGCTCGGTAGTTGTCTGTGACCGATTCCGAGCCGCGACCGCAGGGAGCGATCAACGTTAGTGTCCTAATGCTACCAGAACTTTTTCGGTAATTTCACGAATCAGCGCTGGCAGCGCGGCGTCCAAAGCCAGGGTGATGGCGGCTTCGATGCGCTCGGGATCGGGAGGAGCGGGTTCCGGCGCAACCGCGGGCGTGGCGCTCGGCTTCGCCGTTGCCTCGGCGATCGCTTCGGCGAACAGTCCTCGCGCCATCTGCGCCTCGGCGACCAGGGGACGGATGGTCTGCATCACCACCGACGCTTCGAAGGGCTTTTTCAGAATCGCGTCGCAGCCGGCGCGGCGGGCTTCATTTTCGTCGAACTGCTCAAGCAAGTCCCGCGGTGAGGATCACGCGCACGTGCCGATGCAGGGATTTGACGTGGCGGCACAGCTCGAATCCGTTGCGGCCGGGCAGGAACACGTCGGCGATCACCAGATCGGGATCGACGTCGGCCAGCCGCAGGATGGCGGTCTCGCCGTTGGTCAGGCTGACCACTTCGAAGCCTTCCTCGCGCAAAATGCGCTCGCCCATGCGCTGGGCGTGAGGGCTATCGTCGGCCAGGAGGATGATGCTCATTCCTGGCTGGACGGCTTGGTGGGCTGGTCGGTCTTGCTGGTCTTCTTCTTTTTCTTCTTCTTGTTGTTGCTGACGGCGTTGGGCTGATTCGCCTTCGCCGCGGCCGCCGTCATCTCTTCGGGTTGGCCGCCGCTGGCGCGCAGCCCGGTCTTGGGCGCGTTCGGATCGGCCGTCGCCGCCTTGGCGGGAAGCGTGGTGCGTGCATCCGGCTTGGTATCGAGCGCCGAACTTCCATTCGCCACCGGGGCGATGGTGACGTCGTTGACGCCCGTTGCCGGGGTCGTGTTGGCCACGGCCGTCGCCGGTATGGGCACGCTCAGCGGGACCGTCTGTTTCGGATTGGTCATGGTAGGCATGCCGCTTTTGGCCGCCATGCTGACGTCGGGGCCGCGCTTCAAAAATTCCGTGGAGCGCGTATACAGACCGAGCTTGGTCCGATTCTCCATCTCGTATCGCATGTGCGCGATGGCCCGCGGATCGGGCTCGGGGATCGGCATTTCCAGGTCTTTGAGACGCTTTTTCGACTGTTCCACCCAGGGGCTGAGCGGATAATCGCGCACAATTTTTTGCAGCGCTTCGCCTTCCTTCTCGCGCGCCGGTTTACCCATTTTGCGCAGCGAATCGGCCTCCTCCCACAACGCGAAATCGGCCCGGCTGAACAGAGGATACTGGTCGACCACTCCGCTCAGACGGTTGGCGGCCGCGGCATTCGCGCCCTTGTGATGATAATAGTCGCCGACGAACATTTCGTTCTGCGCCAGCGCTTCCTGAATATTACGGAGCTTCTGTTCGGTCTCCGGCTCGAACTTCGAGTTGGGGAATTGCGTGACCAGCTGCTTGCACTCGTACTCGGCGCGCAGAGCGTTATTCTGATCGCGGTCGGCTTTCTCCATCAGGCCGATATGAATGTCGCAGATGCGTTTTCTGGGACTCGGCGGCTTCTTCCATGGCCGGATAGAACAGGATGAAGTCCTTGTACTCGGCCTCGGCCTGCGCCATGCCGTGCGTGCCGCCTTCGCGATACCAGCTGTCGGCGATGGCCAGCTTGGCTTTGGCCAGATACTCGCTGGTGTCGTAGGTGTTCATCAGCGTGTTGCAGCGTCAGCCGCGCCAGCTCATAGCGGCCCTGTTCGATGTCGTCGAATCGATTTGTCGAACAGCACCTTGTCGGGCTGCTGCGTGTCCTTGGTAATGGGGTTCTCGTACTTCTTGCGCTTGAACCCGCAGGCCGACGTAGCCAGCAGGGCTGCGATCAGAGCCACACTCAATGTTGAAGAACGAATCATAGAAAGAATCCTTACGACTATACCTTAATCGCCGATGTACTCCGCGCCAGCGCGCGCATTTCCTCAAAGGCGGCCCGTGGGTTCACAGTGTGAAAAATGGACGTCCCCGCCACCACCCATTCGACGCCCGCATCCACCACGTCCGCCACGTTCTGGGCGTCCACCCCGCCGTCGATCTCAATGGGAAACAGCAATCCTCGTTCCCTTCTCCGCTCCGCCAGTTGGCGCACCTTATGCAGCGAGTTGGGGATGAACTTCTGGCCGCCGAATCCCGGATTGACGCTCATGACGAGAACGTAGTCCGCCACATCGAGCACTTCGTCGAGCGTCGCCACGGGAGTGGACGGATTGATCACGACGCCCGCGTGCGCACCTTCACCCTGGATCATGCGCAGAGTACGGTCCAGATGCACGCAGGCTTCCTGGTGGACGATCACCTGATCGGCGCCGGCTTCAATAAAGAGGGGTGCGTAACGATCCGGGTCGGCGATCATCAAGTGCACGTCGAGCGTCATCTTCGTGACTTTTCTCAGCGACGCGATCACCGGCGGGCCTAAGGTGAAATTGGGTACGAAATGGCCGTCCATCACGTCCACGTGGAGCATCCGGCAGCCGGCGGCTTCGAGCGGCGCGATCTGGTCGCCCAAGCGGGCAAAATCCGCCGCGAGGATGGATGGGAGGATCTCGACCATAGCTGCGATTACACCAATGTTATCACGGCGGCAAAGAACCCATCGCCGGGATCGCGCCCGGGCAGGCGCAGATGCATTTCGGCACGTAGGCGCAAGGACTTGACGACGTTCTGATTCTCTTCGTTTTCAAGCGAGCAGGTGGCATAGACCATCCTGCCTCCGGGCTTCATGAAGCGCCGCGCCTGGTCGAGAATGGCGCGCTGGCGGGCGGCGAAAATGTTCGCGTCGCCGGGTTTTAATCGCCATTTGATCTCCGGGTTTCGCCCTAGCGTTCCGGTGCCGGAGCACGGCGCGTCGATCAAAATGCGGTCGAATTTTTTCGAAAAGGGGAGGCGTTGGGTGGCGTCCAGCACCACGCGCGCGGCCGCCGCCGGCACGTCTAAGATGCGTTTCAGGTACCGATCGCATGCCACCACGCGCGCGCCCGCTTCGATGGCCTGCGCCGTCTTGTTGCCGGGCGCGGCGCACAGGTCGAGCATCGTCATCCCCGGCTCGATCGCCAGCAACGGCACGATGGTCTGCGCCCCGGCGTCCTGCTGGCGTCCGGTTTGCGGATTAATGTTCACTTCCGGTTCCAGGAGAGCCGCGCGCGCGATCTTTTCCGCAGCCTCCACGCCGAACTGCTTGTCCCATCGCGCGAGCATCCACGCAGGGATACTCAGCTCGGTGGCGCGGTCGGGCCATTTTACGGGGTTTTTGTGGACTTTACGAAGCACGGCGTTCACGAATCCGGCGGACGACGGATTCGCGGCCTTCACCAGTTCAACGCTCTCCATCACCGCGGCGTGCGGCGGGATGCGATCCAGATAGCGGAGCTGATAAATCCCCATGTGCAGCGCGACGCGCACGTCAAGATCCAGCTTCGGCTGCTTGCGTCCCGCGAAATAGCCGATCAGAAAATCGAGCTGACCCTGATACCGCAGCACGCCCATCACGATGGTCTCCGCGAGCCCCGCGTCGCGCGCGTCGAGGCCCGCGCCTTCATGACGCAGCAGGTCCGAGGCGTAGCCGCCGCCGTGGACTTTTTTGAGTACTCGGAAAGCAAGGCTGCGCGCGGGAGAGATCACAGGAGGGTGAAACCTGGTGAACCCTTCAACGCTTTGTCGAAGGTCACGGTATCGCGGCAACCGGCGGCGCTGGCGATCTCGCCGATGAGGTAATCCGGCAAATCGGCTCTCGATTGACGGAACTCGTCAAAGGCGCGGCGCACCGCGCGATCATGCTCGAATCGAAGTAAATCCATCGCGAGCAGCGTTTCGACGGCCTCTATGATCTGCGCTTTCGACTGCCGGTAGACGCGATCGAGCACCCAGATCGTCTCGCAAAGAACCAGAACAGTGATAAACAGCGGCTCATCGGCCCGCCTACACTCTTCGATGAACCGTTCGGCAATGGCGGCTTGGCGCGGCTCGTCTCCGATCACGTAGCGAAGAAGAACATTGGAATCGAGGGCTCTCACCGGAGCCCGGCATACCCGCGGCGAATCGCCTCGTTCATTTCTTCAATCGTGACGGGATGATCGAAAGGGGACTTGATCATCCCTTTCAGCGACCGGATGTCCGTGTTCACCGGCTTAATCGTCACGCTGCCGTTGCGTCCAAAAACAAAATTAACACGGCTGCCGGCCTTGAGCCTCAGGCGATCCCGCACTTCCTTCGGGATCGTGATCTGGCCTTTTGTGGTAATCGTCCCGGTGGGCATAACAACTCCTTACTTAGTATTATATCTCCTTACCCGCCCCCAGACACCCGCCCGTGTGCTCGCGTTAAGATCCACTCATGAGGCTGCTCATCAAGTTCAGCGCGATCTTCACTCTCATCTGCAACTACTATTATTGGCCTGCGCCACCGCCAGGAAGGTGATGCTCGCGGGCTCGAAGCGTACCGCGCCCGGCTTGACGGGCAAACCCGCCAGCGGCGGCAGTTCATCGTTGGCCGCCAGTCTTAATTCCGTCCCGTTGAGCTCGACTGTACCCGACTCCAGATTGCGCGCCGCCAGCGTGTAGCGAACGGAGGCCGCCGGAATCTCCATGGTCTGCTCGTGCGTCCGGTCCGTATTGAGGATCAGCAGCGCGACGCCGCCCGGCTGTCCTCGCAGACAATGCGCGTAAACATACACCGCCTCCGGCGCCGAAGCGCGTGGATTCAGCACCGTGCGGCCCATCAGTCTTCGCCACAACACCGCCGCCCAGTAGTTGGGCCGCGGCGTCAACGTCTTCTCGTCGAGCAATCCGTAGTCGCTCGACGCCAGCGTGTTGTGCGCAATCACCTGCACGCCCCTCCGCGCCAGCAGCCCCATCTGATTCAGATATCGAAAGCTGTCCAGGAAGGTCGATCCCCAGGGATTTCCTCCGCAGGCCGCATCGGCCGTCTCGGTCAGCCACATCGGCTTGCCGGGCATAAACTTGTCACGCAGCGCGGCGTAGAATTCTTCCACGCGCCCGGTGCGCGAAAGCCAGTCGCTCGAGAGCGCCGCGTCGGCCGTTACTTGTGAACCGCAGCGTTTCGAAACGCCGCCATAAAAATGATAGGAGAAAGCATCGAACACCGGACCGGTAGCCGACAGCAGATCCTCCGTCTTCAACATGTGCGGCGCCATTCCCGGCGGCGCCAGTGAAATTCCTTCCCCGACAGAGCCAGGCCCCAGAATCAGCATGTCCGGCGCGTTCTTCCGGATGAACGGCATGAATACTTTCAAATCGCGCGCATAGGCAGCGGCATCGTATCCCTTCGGCGCGCCGCCGATTTCGGCGAACGTCGGTTCGTTCATGAACTCAGCCGCGGCGATGCTGCCGTCCACGGACTTGGTGTAACGGAGGAATTCGCGCGCCTGGGCCGGAGTCCACACGCCCGAAGCATCGCGTGTTCCGGCCGAAGTGGCAAACGATGTGACGATCTTCGCGTCGACCGCGCGGGAGAAATCCACCACGCCCTTCCATTCCTTGCGGGTGAGCACCCCTCCGAATCCCTTCGGAGTCGTCTCGGAATCTCCGAAGTAAGTGCTGTTCGCCCACGTCCCGCTGACGCGCACGTAAGCAGGCCCCAATGCCGCGGCCAGTTTGCGCAACCGGATATTCGAAAGATTAATCGGCGGCCGCTGCTGATACAGATTCGGATCCAGCCCCACCGGTCCGCCCGCCGCCGGCGGAGCCTTGAGAATCGCATCGACCTCTTTCCCAAAAGGCTTCCAGAACCGCCCGCCCGTCACCTCCACCATCTCGATATTGAAGGATTGGAACCGCGCGTCCACAGTGCCGATGCGCGGCATCGTGGACGGAGAAACCGGGATCTGCGCAAAACCCGCCGCGCCGCCGAGGATGGCCAGGACGAAATTCTTCATACCTGAGCATTACGATACCGAGAAACAACATCCCGTGCTTCCAGACCAGTTGTCGCGTAGCCAACAGGATGGCACATCTCGTGCCACTCAGAGATGGCATAATTTAGTTGCCATGAAGAATCTCCACCTCCCGCTGCCGGAGCCGACTTACTCGCTCCTCCGCGCCGAAGCCGAACGGACGCAAGTTCCCGCCACCACGATTGCCCGCGAAGCCATCGATTCGTGGCTGAAGTCGCAGGCGAGGAAAGCGCGGCACGACGCAATCGCGGCCTATGCGGCGGAAGTGGCCGGCACGGATCTTGACCTCGATCGCGACCTGGAAGCGGTGGGCATCGAACATCTGGTGAAGGCAACGCGGAAACGCAAATGAAGCGTGGCGACGTTTACTGGGCTGACCTCGCCCCCAGATCAGGCTCCGAGCAGGCCGGCCGGCGCCCGGTCATTGTTGTCTCGCATGACGGATTCAACCAGGTTCCCGCCTGGAAGTCGATCATCGTCGTGCCGGTGTCAACCTCCGGATTCCAGGCAAAGCGCGGACCTACCGCCGTGACGTTGCCGGCGGGCGTCGGCGGTCTGTCCATGCCGAGTATCGCCGTCTGTCATCAAGTCACGACTCTTGATCGGGCAAAGCTTACGAAGAGGATCGGCGCTCTGCCGGCCGAGTTCCTAAAGGAAGTGGAGACTGGGCTCAGGGCCGCGATGGACCTGGACTGAGCCCGCCTGTTGAACGCGTTCAGAAAAGTTCTTGACACCCCGCAAAAGCTGGCGCATACTTCTTTTGAACAGGTTCAAAAATGCCAAACGCCAAAACAACCCCGAAAGCCGAAGAAACAGGAACGAAAATCCTCGACGCCGCGCTCGACCTCTTCCGCCAGGAAGGCTTCGACAGCGCGACCATGCGGGACATCGCCCAAAAAGCCGGAGTCGCCACCGGCGCCGCGTATTACTATTACCCGTCCAAAGACGCCATCGTCATGGATTTTTACCAGCGTGCTTACCAGGAGATGCAGCCGAAGATCGAAGCGGCGCTCAAGAATACGCACGGTCTGGAAGACCGCCTTCGCGAGCTGATCCGCGTGAAGCTTGTGCACTTCGCGCCCAACCGGGGCGTGCTGCGCGCACTGCTCAAGAACGGCGCGGACCCGAAACATCCCCTTTCGCCCTTCAGTCCCGAAACCAAGGACATTCGCGACATCGATGTCGCCTGGTTTCAGCGAATCCTCGTCGATTGCGGCATCCGCATTCCGCGCGACCTGCTGCCGGAGCTTCCCGGCATCCTCTGGTTCTTTCAGATGGGCGTGATTTATTTCTGGGTCATCGACGAATCGCCCCGGCAGGCCCGCACGGAAAAATTGCTGGACCTGGCGTCGAAGAACGTCGCGACGCTGGTGCGTCTCTCGTCGCTGCCGTTGATGAGACCGGTGCGCCGGCTGGCGCTCGAATTGGTCGAAACCGTGAAAGGGGCGCAGGTATGAGCGCGCTGTCCCGCGGCCTCGCCTTTCTTGGCGTCCTGGCCGTTCTTGTTGCCGCGGTCGCGCTTCAAAGGACCGGCATTTTCGGATGGACGCTCTTCGTCCTCGTTCCCGTATTCGTTGGCGGACTGGCTGCCGCCTTGTTTCGAGCGGAGACGCCCGGGGGCGCGGCGGGCGTGGGCGCGATCGCCACGGGGTTCGCCAGTTTTTCTCTACTGGCGTTTGGAATGGAGGGCCTGGGATGCGTCGCCATGTGCCTTCCGTTGGTGACCCCGCTCGGGGCGCTCGGCGGCTTGGCCTATCACATCATCCGCACCAGGCGGCCCGATCCCCGCGGCGCGGTCCTGTTTCTCCTGCTCCCCTCCGCGTCTCTCACGTTCGACCTGAAGGTCCCGCCGACGGTTTTCAAAGTCCACAGCGAAGTGATCGTAGCGGCGACGCCGGAGCAGGTCTGGAAACATGTCGTTACGTTCTCCGATCTGCCGGAGCCCAATGAATGGTATTTCCGCACCGGCCTCGCCTATCCGAAACGCGCGCGCATCGAAGGCACGGGCCCCGGAGCGATCCGGTATTGCGAATTCTCCACCGGCCCGTTTGTCGAGCCGATCGCGGTCTGGGATGAGCCGCGCCTGCTGGCGTTTCAGGTGACCCAAAATCCCGCGCCGATGAACGAATGGAGCCCGTACGCCAAGGTTCTGCCAAAGCACCTGCACGGCTACTTTATCTCGAAGCACGGCGAATTCCGGCTGACGCCGCTGCCCGGCGGCCGTACGCTGCTCGAAGGAACCACCTGGTATCAACACGGATTGTGGCCCGGCGAATACTGGCGATGGTGGTCGGACGCGATTATCCACCGGATTCACCTGCGGGTGCTGAATCACGTGAAGATGCTGGCGGAGGGAACTTGACACAATGTGCCACATCCGGTGATCATCGGGTATGAGCACTCACCGGACTACTGTCAACATTTCGCTTACTCCGGAACTTGACGCGTTCCTCCAGAGCCGCGTAAAGTCCGGCCGTTATCAGACGTCAAGTGAAGTGGTCCGCGACGCGCTGCGGCTTTTGGAACGCCGGGAACGGGACCGCGAAGAAGCTTTTCGGCAGCTCAAGGCAAAACTGAAACGCGGCGCTGCCCAAGCGAAGCGCGGCGAATTGCACGACGGCGATGAGGTCTTCGAGGAACTTCGCGCGATGATCGAAGAACGTCGCCAGGCCAAGGCCAGCTGACTTGAAGCGGCTGTTCTTCCTAACGCCGGAAGCTAAAGCCGACTTGAAGGAGATTCTTCTCGACATCGCCGAGGACAGTCCGGATGCGGCGCAGCGCCTCCGATCTGAGTTTTACGAGGGTCTTCAAAGGCTTGCCCGATCTCCAGGCATCGGCCACTACCACGACGAACTTCTCAGCCGGAAGTATCGCTTCTGGAACTTTTATTCCTATGTTGTCGCATATACCTGGGAAGCAAAACCGATTCAGATTGTAAGCGTGGTGCATGGCGCAAGGGATCTCGCCGTGTTCTTCGGCACGCGCGTCTAACAGGACGAGTGAGGGGGATGTCGCTATTCCGTTCTCGGCCGTGCCAGTTGGTCAATTCATTCCGGCACGACTCCGCTAGCGGTGGCGATCCCGTAGGGAGCGGTCGCCTCGGCTTCCGACAACACCTTGCCCCCGACGCGGATCAGGACGTGTACAATGCCCTCTACGCCGTCATCGACGATGACCGTTCGAGTGACAAAGCCATCCTCGGTTTTTGTGACTCGCGCCTTTTGCACGGACAAATAGAGGGAGGTTCCGGGTGCAGCAAAAAACTTGTCGCTGTACGGAAGCTTCTCTTGCCGCTGTTCAGTCGCGCCGTCCGCGTTTTTGCGTGTCAGATTCGCGTAGTGAATGGTGCCGGTGATCTCGTACTCGACTTGCCGAACGCCAGTAGAAGCAGGCACTGCTCCCGACGCGAAAAAAGCTAAGCAGGCTAAGACCACTCGCATGACCGAGCTATCGACAACGTGCAGGAAATCCTTTAATCGGCCTACTCCTTCGCCGGCCCATACCACACCCTCCCTGGCCTCTCCAGATCCACCTGCGCATTGAATCGCGTGAAGATGCTGGCGGAAAAGGAAACTCTAGAGTAGCGGCATCACTGCTTCAGGCGTAAGCGCCGGAATGGGAGACTCGCGAAACCCCTTAGGATCGCGAGTCACGATGTAAGCGCACCCGGCTGCTCGCGCCGCGGCAGCCGTCACCGCATCCTCAAAGTCGGCAAACGGCAATTGCAGCGCTTCCTGCACAACTGCCCCATCAATTGCGGCGACCTTAAGGACCTTCAATACTGCCGACACGACCGCCTTGGCGCGCGTTGTGCCCAGTTCTTTGCGCACCAGGTAATGAATCGTCGTCACTGCGTGCGCCGCCAGCATCCCTTCCGCAACGCACTCTTCGATGGCCACCCAAGCCCTGGCGCTGGCTTCCACATGAGCTCGTCTGTCCAGAAGCACGTCGAGCACGACATTCGTATCGAAGAGAATCCTCTTCATCGATACTTCGCCGCAAGGTGTTTCCGGTAGTCGTCGGTATGGGCCTTCTTGAGGACACCGCGAATCGAGCGCAGAACCGGCGTCGTCCGTGCCGGGGTCGATGAGTCCACCACCGCGGCCAGATAGGTTTCCACCATGTGCGACACGGACACTCCCCGGGATTTCGCGTATTGCTTTGCCCGCGCGACGACGCGATTATCGACGCTTAAGGTCAGCTTGGCCACGTACGTATAATAACATCGAGAGAGTACGTATCGCTTTTACTTCTTCGCCGGACCATACAACACCTTCCCCGGCCTCTCCCCCGTCCGCTCTCCTCCCACGATCACCGGTTTCCCGTTGATCACGACATCCTTGAACCCGACCGCATACTGATGCGGCTTGGCGAACTCCGCTTTGTCCGCGACCGTTGCCGCGTCGAACACCACCACGTCCGCCTTCATCCCCGGCCGTAGCAGGCCCCGGTCGTAGAGTTTTAGCCGCGTCGCCGGCAGCCCCGACATCCGATGCACCGCATCCTCCAGCGTCAGTGTATGACGTTCCCGGACGTATCGTCCGAGAACGCGCGCAAATGTCCCGTAACTCCGCGGATGCGGCGCGCCGACGCCGAATTGTGGGATCTCTCCATCCGACCCGATCATCGTGAACGGATATTTCAAAATCCTCTCGACGTCCTCCTCACTGATCGCGTGATACACCACGGAACATCCGCCCGACGTCTGGATTTCGAGCAGCGTTTCCGCCGCGTTTTCGAAATTCACCGCGCGCCCCCGATCCTTAGTGATGTCGGCGAGACTCTTCCCTGCCAGCGTCTTGTCGAATCCGCAGCTCGCCATCACCACATTGGCCGGATCGCCCGCGCCGCGGTCGTACTTGATGTTGTCCACCACCGTCGCCTTGATGCGGGCCCTTTGCGCCGGGGCGTTCAGCCGTTCGACCAGAGCCTTCTGCCCGCCCTCTTGCGCCCACTGCGGAATCAGCGCCGCGCTGCCGGTGCTCGATGCCGTATAAGGATACGCGTCGATCGTCACATCGACGCCCCGCGCCCGCGCCTGCTCCACCAGCTCCAGCGTCTGCTTGCTCAACCCCCAGTTCGCGCCGCCGATGACTTTGTGATGCGTCACCTGCGTCGGCATGTGCCCCTCCTCGCCGATGCGGATGGTCTCCTTCACGCTGTCCAGAATGTGCGCCGATTCGTTGCGCATGTGCGAAATGTGCATGCCTCCCATCGCGCCCGCCACCTTCGCGATTTCGATCACTTCATCGGGCGGCGTGAAGTTGCCGGGCACATAAAACAGCCCCGTCGACATCCCGAACGCTCCGTCGAGCATCGCCTGCCGCATCAGGGCCCGCATTTTGTCGATCTCCTCGGGCGTCGCCGGACGATTCACCAGCTTCATCACTTCCTGGCGGATCGATCCCTGTCCCGCGAACGTGCCGAAATTCGGCGCCGGATGCGCGTCGGCCACCCGCTTCAGAAACGGCGCAAGAGGAATCGGCGAGCTGCCGTCGTTTCCTTCCATCAGCGTCGTGACGCCCTGGCGGATGTAATTCTGCGCCGATGGATCCAGGAAAATGCCGCGACGCGCATGCGTATGGATGTCGATAAAGCCCGGCGCCACCACCATCCCCTTCGCGTCCAGCGTCCGCGCGGCGGCCTTGGGATCGAATTTGCCGATCGCCGCGATAGTATCGCCTTTGATCGCGATGTCCCCGTAATACCAGGGGCCTCCCGCGCCATCGACGATTTTACCGTTGGTAATCAACAAGTCGAACGACGGCTGCTGTGCGCCCAGAAACGGCGCAAGCAGCGCAACAAACGCCAGTTTACGAAACATTTTTCGTTAACCTTTCGCGCAGCAGTTCTTCGACATCGACGATTTTATCGCCCAGCAGGTGAATCTTCTGCGACAGCGCCTTGATCTCGGCTTCGGCCCGCCGGTTGACGTCGTAATCCAGCTCGCCGCGCAACCGGTCCTTGGTGTCCTGGCGATTCTGGCTCATCATGATCACCGGAGCCTGAATCGCCGCCAGCATCGAAAGAAACAGGTTCAGCAGAATGAACGGATAGGGGTCCCAGGCGGACTTCCCCAACCCAACATTGATGGTGGTGTAGATCACCAGAACCACGGCGAAGGCAATAATGAACGACCACGACCCGCCGAACTTGGCGACGCCGTCGGCGACCCGCTCGCCGGTCGTCATCTCCTCCTCGATCACCTCGTTCGGATTACGGTAGGAGCGGATGCGCACCAACTGCTGCGAGGCGTGAAACTGGCGCCCCAGCACCGTCAGCATGTCCATGCCCGCGTGCGGCTTGCGCTCCAGCAGGACGGCGATATCGTTGCGGTCCACTTCCATGCAGACGGCCTCTTCCAACGCGGTGGCGTTGGTCTGATGCGGCGTCTGGTCGAACATGGAAGCGAAGCCGAAAAACTCGCCGCACGCGGGCTCGTCGACGATCACCTCCTGATGGTCCTCGTCCACCGTGGTGATGCGCACTTTCCCCGAGACCACCACGTAGGCCTGGCCGCCCGGGTCGCCCATTTTGTAAATGCGCTGGCGGGCCGCGAAAGTCCGCAGTTCGACTTGCCCCGCCAAAACCGCCATTTCTTCGTTGTCGAGAAGCGCAAAAAGAGGGATGTCCCTAAGGATTTCCGGGTTGCATGCCATGGGTTGCCAGCCTTTCCGAGAACAGCATTCTAGCATCCCGTTGTGACTGGCGACAGTAGTGGAGGGATCTGCCCGGGCGGCTAAGGCGTCAGGATGACGACACTATGCGTCCGTTTTGACACGGTACATGTGTCAAACCTTCACGCGCTCTTGACTCGCCGTGCCTCGGGCTGACGTTCTTCGCTCGGTTTCGGCGAAGATCCGATCATCTCGAAAAACAAGGAGATGATTAACAATCCGGCGATGGCTGCTCCGATAATCATATGCGACCCCGATCTCTTTCTGCCTATTCCCTCAGCACGCTGGCTGCCAATTCATTTCGACCGTTTTCCGGTTCTCTTTACTCCAGTGCGTTCAAACCTCAATACGTTTCTTTGGATGCGTACAGATTTCGTCGCGATACACTAAAAGTGATGTCACAACAATATTCAACCCCGCCTACGATGGCGATCGACCCGGCTAAGACCTACACCGCGACGTTTCAAACGTCCCGTGGCGAGATTGTTTGCGAGCTGTTTGCCAGGGACGCTCCTAAAACGGTCAACAATTTCGTTTTCCTGGCCAGGGAAAAGTTCTACGACGGTACGGTTTTTCATAGAGTGCTCGCGGATTTCATGATCCAGGGCGGCGACCCCACCGGTACCGGCCGCGGAGGCCCAGGCTACCGCTTCGAGGATGAGACCAAGGGCAACCCCAACAAACACGCGCCCGGAACGCTCTCGATGGCCAATGCCGGTCCAAACACCAACGGCAGCCAATTTTTCATCACCCACGTCGAAACGTCGTGGCTGGACGGAAAACATACGGTTTTCGGGAAAACGATTAAAGGGAAAGATGTGGTGGATGCGATCCAGCAGGGGGACAAGTTAGTGTCGGTGACGGTCGCGGAAGGATAGCGTTCCCTGGTGGGGCCGGCAATTTTGCCGGCAGCCGACCTTTCAAGGCGGCTTCGAGAAACGCCGGTACAAAGCCGGCTTGCCGCCAGAATTGGCGGCCCCACGATTTGGTTAAACTAAACTGATCGTCTTTTATGCCGCTCACCCCGGGCGACCACCTCGGCCCTTACGAAATCCTCGCCCCCATCGGCGCGGGAGGCATGGGTGAGGTCTACCGCGCCCGCGACACCCGCCTCAATCGCGACGTCGCCATCAAAGTTTCGCAGGAAAAATTCTCCGACCGCTTCGAGCGCGAGGCCCGCTCCATCGCCGCTCTGAATCATCCCAATATCTGCCATCTCTACGATGTCGGGCCAGATTACCTGGTAATGGAGCTGATCGACGGCGTTCCCATCAAAGGCCCTCTGCCGTTAAAGACCGCGCTCGACTACGCCCGCCAGATCGCCGACGCCCTCGAGGCCGCGCACGAGCGCGGGATCATTCACCGCGACCTGAAGCCCGCCAATATCCTGGTGACCGCCGCCGGCGTGATCAAAGTGCTGGATTTCGGGCTCGCCAAGAACGCCGATGCGCCGGCCGGCGATCCGCAAAGCTCGCCGACCATGACCATTTCGCCGACGCGCGCGGGCATGATCCTCGGAACGGCTGCCTACATGAGCCCCGAGCAAGCGAGGGGCAAGAACGTGGACAAACGCGCCGATATCTGGGCCTTCGGTGTCGTGCTCGACGAAATGCTCACCGGCAAGCATCTGTTTCACGGCGAGACGGTTTCGGACATTCTGGCCGGGGTCTTGAAGTCGGAGCCGGATTTGACTCGGGTCCCCGTGCAAGTCCGCCGCCTGCTCAAAAGCTGTCTCGAAAAAGATCCCCGCCAGCGGCTGCACGATATCGGCGACGCGAAGCTGCTGCTCGAAGAAGCTCCGTCGGAAACAGCGCAGCCCGTCCGTCATTCCTGGCTGGGGTTGAACTCGATAGGCTGGGCCACCGCCGCCCTGCTCCTCGCCCTGGCCTCGCCGCTAGCATTCGTCCATTTTCGCGAAACGCCGCCCGAAACTCCCGTGCTGCGCGCGACCATTCTGCCGCCTGAAAACACGACCTTTGATCTCTACCGCGGACTCGGAGCCGTTGCGCCTCCCGCACTGTCGCCGGACGGAAGCCGCATGGTTTTCGGCGCGCGGGATAAGGACGGAAAATCGAAGCTATGGGTGCGGCAGCTCGATGCGCTTACCGCGCAGCCGCTCGCCGGAACCGACGGCGCCATTCATCCCTTCTGGTCGCCCGACAGCAAGTTTATCGGATTCTTCGCGGACGGCAAACTGAAAAAGATCGCTGCATCCGGCGGTCCGCCCTTCTCCCTCTGCGACTCGCCGACGGGGCGCGGAGGGACCTGGAATGAAAACGGTGTGATCCTCTTCGCGTCCAGCGGAACTCCAGGACCGCTCCAGCGCGTCTCCGCTTCCGGTGGGATCCCGGTCGCGCTTCCGAACCAGGTCGGCCGCTGGCCCTGGTTCCTGCCCGATGGCCGCCATTTCCTGTTCTTTTCTGAAAAGGGGATAAGTTTGGCTGCGCTCGATTCTCAGGAATCGAAGCTCCTGGTGGACGCCCAGAGCGATGCCGCCTACTCCCAAGGTCAGCTTCTCTATCTCCGAGAAGTTACGCTGATGGCCCAACCGTTCGATTTGAAAAAACTGGCCTTTTCCGGAGATGCGGTTCCGGTAGTCGACCAGGTCCGGAGCGTCGGCAATGTGCGCCGGGGTATTTTTTCCGTGTCTCAAAACGGACTGCTGATCTATCAGTCCGGCGCTAGCGATAGGAGACTGACCTGGTTCGGCCGCGACGGCCAGAAACGCGCAGATCTCGGCGAGCCTGGGCAATTCAGAAGATTCCGGTTGTCTCCCGATGGAAAAACTGCTGCCGTCGTGACTTTAACGAACGGTAGCTACGACCTTTGGCTGTACGATACAACTCGTGGTCTCAGAACCCGGTTCACCTTTTTGAACTCGCCTCGGGCCATGTCGGTAGTTTGGTCGCCGGATGGAAGCAGTATCGCCTTTTACGGACAGCGGGACGGAAAAGACGGAATGTTTCGCAAGGCCGCCAACATGAGTGGTAGCGAGGAGCCGCTGATGGACGGCCTCGTCGGGCCCCTCGCCTGGTCTCCCGACGGCAAGTACATCCTCTGTGGCGACTATACGCAGCCTCTTGGCGCGTCGAAGTTGTTTGTACTGCCGCTCTCCGGCGATCGAAAACCCATGCCATTTGCCGAGCGTGTGGTAAACCCGATCGGCGCGGAATTTTCACCCGATGGCCGCTGGATTTCTTACGTAGCGCAGGATTCCGGAGGGAACAACATCTTCATTGCTCCGTTCCCTGGTCCGGGCAGGATCATTCAAGTCGCGGCAGGCTCATCACCCCGCTGGCGGCGCGACGGCAACGAGCTGATCTTTCTAACGACCGCCGGGATCTCTGGCGCGGAGCTGGCGGTAAACGGCGGCGCGATTCAGGTCGGCCGCATTCAGCCGCTGGTGACGGGCTTCAGCGCCGCTGGAATTTTCGATGCGACGCCGGACGGCCAGCGATTCCTGGTCGCCGTGCCGGTCGGCGAAGCCGAAGCCGGGGCCGAGCCGCTCTCGCTGGTCCACAACTGGACGGCGGGGTTGAAGAAGTAATTTTCCTCCCTGTCCGCTCGGGCATCGGAACCGCCATGCGTAAGCATGGACAGACGTGACAATTGGACTGCACCCCAAAAATGAGACACGAAGTTAAGGGCCGACCTACATTGAATGGAGAGGTGTATGGATGTGGCCCGGAGAATCTACAGCCGAGATTTGAAGATCGCGGCGATGCGGGAAATTGACGGAGGGCGAAGGATCGGGGAAGTCGCCCGGCACTTGGAAGTGAGTCCCCATCTGCTGGAACGGTGGCGGGGCGAATGGCAAGCGCGAGGGGAACTGGCCTTTCCCGGCATCGGCCGGCGCGGCTTGTCACCGGCGCTGACCGAATTGCAGCGGATCGCCGAGCTGGAGCGCAAAATCGGCCAGCTGACGATGGAGAATGATTTCCTAAAAAAAGCGTTGGAACATTTCAGGGATCATCACCCGCCAGCCGTCGTCAGTGGCGAGGCTGCCTGTTGGAGGAAGTCCGGCAAGCCTCGGGGAAAGGCGAAGCCGTGAACGCGCTGTGCCAGATGACCGGCCTCAGCCGGGCCGGTTACTATCGCTGGCGCGTGCCGCCGCCGAGCTTCCCGGTAGAGATGGAGTTGCGCGATCAGATGCAGCAGGTCGCGTTGGAGTTTCCCTGCCTACGGCTACCGCCGGATCACGATGGAGCTGAACCGCCGCGGCTTCGCGGTCAATCACAAGCGGGTGCTGCGGTTGATGCGCCAAGACAACCTGCTGTGTCTGCGGCACAAGTCGTTCGTGGTGACCACCGATTCGCGGCACAACCTGCCGGTGTATCCGAACCTGGCCCGCGACGTCACACCGAACGGCGTGAATCAGTTGTGGCGGGCCGATATTACCTACATCCGGCTGCGCACCGAGTTCGTGTATCTGGCGGTGGTGCTGGATGCGTACTCGCGCCGGGTCATCGGTTGGGCTCTGGGCCGCACGCTGGAAGCAGGCTTGGCGTTGTCGGCGCTCCGCATGGCGCTGCGGCAACGGCAGCCCGCGCCGGGCCTGGTGCATCATTCCGATCGCGGTGTGCAGTACGCCTCGCACGAGTACACGGATTTGCTGAAGCAGAATGGCGCCCAAATCAGCATGAGCCGCAAGGGCAATCCGTACGACAACGCGGCTTGCGAGTCGTTCATGAAAACGCTGAAGTATGAAGAGGTCTACCGCAGCGAGTACCGCGACCTGGCCGACGCCTATGCGCAGATCGGCGAGTTCCTGGAACGCGTCTACAATCAACAGCGGCTGCACTCGGCTCTGGGCTACGTGCCGCCCGCCGAGTTTGAGAACAATGGTGGGAGTATTCCATGACGATGCTTCGCGATGAATCCTCAAGTTGGGGGCGCTGCCCCCAAACCCCCGGGATTTATCGCATTGCTGCCAGAATGACGGAGCGCGGAGGCAGATCGTTCGGCCTCCGCTCATTCCGGCCGCTGAATCGGCGCTCGGGTTGCGTCCCCGCAGTGCCCTATCCTCCGCTCAGGTCCTTCCAGAGTGGATTACTTCAACCTCGCCGTGCAATGATTTATCAGCGAACGGCGATAACCCCCTTAACTTCGTGTCTCACTCCAGGGGTTCAGTTCAAATTTCCGGCAGCAACCTAACCCCTCCCCCATCAAACAAATAGCGCTTTTAATCTCCTCAACAAACTCGGCGCTGCGCTCATACTCATACCGACGATGCCGAATTGTCTACCGAGCCGCGACCGCAGGGAGCGCAGAATACCCCTGCGCGCCTCGCGCCGTTATCCAGCCGTTAAGGGTCGGACCGCTCCGTCGAAAATGCACGCTCGACGACTGCGGTGGGGCGGACGCCCTCGTCCGCGCCGGACCCCCGGTCCGGCTTCCACGAGCAGGCCGACGAGGGCGTCGGCCGCAGGCCGGGTGGCCTGCCCCACAAGACAATCTGATTTTCATTGCTCTAGCCTGGGCCATCGGCCCATGGACGCTCCTGATAGCCGCGGTTCTTTTTCGAGCCCTGAGGATTCATCAAAATCGGGAGAACCGCGACCACCGGGAGCGGTCAACGTCGCGTTTTCACCCAGACTCTTAACGCCAGCCGCCGAACATCGAGCGTTTTTAGAGCGAGCCGACAAAACCACCAAACTCATTCAAGGGAGGGGTTTATTCAAATTCTCGCCGATCCAGCCGCCGTCATTTCACCGTTATTTTAACGGTGGCGCTCCCGCCACGCTATACTCACTGGGAATGCGGCGATGGTCACTCGTTTGTCTTCTCTGCCTCGGGATAGTGATTGCTTATATCGACCGGACGAACCTTTCCGTCTCCCTCGCCTCGGCTGATTTCAAGGCGCTGTTTCATCTGACCGATAAAGACCGCGGCCTCCTTGGCTCAGCCTTCTTCTGGTCCTACGCGATCTTGCAGATTCCCGCGGGCGCCGTGGCCGACCGTTTCGGCGTGAAATTTCCTAGCAAGAGGAAATCTAGCCAAGAAATACTACATAAACATAACTTTTCGAAAAACGTTAATGCTACCCGGTACTGTAGTCGGCCGCATTATCGAATCGGGTGAAGACCCGGATCCGAAACGGTTTGGCCTCGATCCGATCCGCGACATCCAGGTGCTGTGTCCGATGAACCGCGGCGGCGTAGGCGCGCGTTCGTTGAACATCGAACTGCAAGCTGCTCTCAATCCCGCTCGGTGATCGCAAGGTGGAGCGATTCGGCGACCTTTGCTCCCGTGTACAAGGTCATGCAGATCGAGAATGATTACGACAAGGAGGTCTACAACGGCGATATCGGTCATATCGATGATGTCGACCCCAATGCCGGCGAGATCGTTGCGAGTTTCGACGGTCGGTCCGTGACTTACGGATTTGGCGAGCTCGACATGCTGGTGCCCGCTTACGCGGCCACCATCCACAAAAGCCAGGGCTCGGAATATCCCGCC
>CAVVNE010000133.1:0-5901 GCA_963749245.1 Bryobacterales bacterium | reverse complement strand
CTATTGTCGGCGAGCGCGGGGTGAAGCTTTCAGGCGGGCAGAGGCAGCGTGTGTCGATCGCGCGGGCGATTCTGGCCGACCCGCGGATTCTGATTCTGGATGAGGCGACGTCGAGTCTGGATTCGGAGTCGGAGGCGCTGATTCAGGAAGGTCTGAAGTACCTCATGAAAGGGCGCACGACCTTCGTGATCGCGCACCGGTTGTCGACTATTCGGAGGGCGGACCAGATCCTGGTGGTGGAATCGGGAAGAATTGTCGAGCGCGGGACGCACGATACGCTGTTCGGCCTGCACGGGCGTTACTGGGATCTGTACACGCGGCAGCACGGCCTGGAAGCGAATCTGTTCCTGGCGCCGGGCGAGGGCGATACGGTGGAGGACTCGGGTCCGGCCAAAGAGCCGAAGGAAGCGGGCATCACCGAGGCGATGCGGATGCTTCGCTAAAAGCCGATGCCGATCAGAAATGTGAGCTGATTACGGTTCGAGCTGATGACGCCGGTGAAGTTTTTGAGGGCGTCGCCGGTATAGCGGACTTCGGGGGAGATGTGCAGGACCAGCGCGTGGATGTCCACTCCGCCGCCCAACACGATTCCGAAATTTGCGTTGTGATTCTGGGAGACGATCAGGCTCTCGACGGCCGAGAGATGGCTGAAAGAAAGCCCTCCTTCGACGTACGGCTTGACCGGCCCCTTCAGCAGATGGTACTTGGCGACGATCGGGAATTCCCAGCTCGACGCAGACGTGGATCCGGTCTGGGAGTTGAACGTGTAGCCGCGATGGAGGGCATCCATTTCGACGGAAAATTTGGCGGGAAGGCGCACTTCGCCGTAGACGCCGAGTTCATAATTGCTGGCGCTGGCGGGCGGAGGCGTCAGGGTCTGGACGGTGGAGAACGCGTCGGTGAGCGGCACTCCGATCTTGAATCCGCCGATGACGGGCTGCGCGTAACTAAGACCGATAAGAACAGAAGAGCATAAGAATGTTTGAAACAACTTCATGCTCTAATGGTACGTCAGAGCAGATGAAACGTCACCTGGACCTGGGCGGGCGCCGTTACCGGGCGGCCTCCGGCCATGGCCGGGCGAAATTTCCACTTCAACACCGCGGCGATGGCTCTTTCGTCGAGCCCCAATCCTAGGCTTCGCAGGACGCGGACATTGGTCACGCGGCCGTCCGTGTCGACGTCGATCGCTAGCAGGACTGAGCCCTGATAACGGGCCTTACGCGCCTCGTCTGAATACTCGGGCTCCTCGGCGTGCAGCAGTTTCGGTTCCTGCGTGATGCCGAGCGCTCTGTACGAAATCGTTCCCTGCCGCGAACCATTTCCGAAGCTGTCGCCGGGGCCGCCGCCGATGCCGAACGGGCCTCCGGGGCCGCCCGAAAGGGGTCCGGCCGCTCCCAGTGGATCGCCGGTTTCTGTCGCGTCGATGTGGATGTCCGGGGCGTCCACGATCGCCTGCTGGACGGCGAGTTTCGGATCTTCGATCCGTACGGCCATGGGAGGCACGAAGATTTTCGCGACCGCGCGCGGAGGAATTTTTCCGCGAGAGGTGGGCAACGGATTGCGCTGGCCCCCGCCGCTGGGCGCTTTGGATTGAGAGGCCAGGCGCGGCGCGAGCAGAGGCACCACCCGGTCCGGCAGCGCCGCGACGGCCGTTCGCACCGAAGGAATGGAGGCGAGCAACAGAAGCAGCACGATCGCGCACACGTGGATGGCCACGGACGCGAGGACGGGTCCTCTTCGCATGCTAAAAAACCAGCACGTAAAGTGCCACCGCTAAGCCGGTGAAAATGCGTGCGCGCCTCGTGTCGCTCCGGGCACACCTGTGCCGTTATAACTGCTCGCGCGCGGCCTGGGTGGCGAGTTCGTCGCAACGGTTGTTGTCGCCATGATCGGCGTGACCCTTGGTCCAGGTCCAATGCGTGTGGTGCTTGTTCACCAGGTCGTCGAGCGTCATCCACAGGTCCTGGTTGACGACAGGTTTTTTGGCCGCGGTCTTCCAGCCGTTGCGCTTCCAGCCCTTGATCCAGGTGGTGATGCCGTTTTTCAGGTATTCGGAATCGGTGATCACTTCCACTTCGCACGGTTCTCGAAGCGCGCGCAGGCCTTCGATGGCGGCGGTAATTTCCATCCGGTTGTTGGTGGTGTGCGGCTCGGAGCCGACGATTTCCTTTTCCCTTTCGCCGGAGCGCAGGATGCAGGCCCAGCCGCCGGGCCCGGGGTTACCGATGCAGGCGCCATCGGTGATCAGTTGCACGCGTTTCATTATCTCCATGCTAGGGCTTTGCTTCGACAAATTGCCAGCCGAAGCGGCCCTTGATGCACAGATTTCCTTGTGTGACGCTGTGGTCGAGAGGCGAGGTGACGCCCACGATGTCGCCATCCTGCGCATGAACCGTGAGTGTGCAGCCCACACCGCAATACGGGCAGATCGTATCGGTCGCGGTCTGGCGCGATTCATCCCACTCGCCCGCCTCGCGCATGCGATATTCCTTGGTGAACATCAGCGCGCCGGTAGGGCAGACGCCGATGCAGTTGCCGCAGTAGACGCAGGCGGAATCGGGCAGCGGCACGTCGAATTCGGTGGAGATGTGCGCGGTGAAGCCTCGCCCGGCGACGGCGATGGCGAAGGTGTTCTGCGCGTCGACGCCGCAGGCTTCCACGCATTTGTAGCAGAGGATGCACTTCGCGTAATCGCGGACGTAGAGATCGTTATCGATTTTGGGCGGCTGCGCGACAGTAGCGGCGGACGTGCCGAAACGCTCCGGATGCGCCGCGTAGCGCTCTATATAAGCCGCCATGGCGGGCGCCGTCGAAACGTCGACCGAGGAGGCGAGGAATTCGAGAACCAGGCGGCGGCTGAGGCGCACGCGCTCGGAATCGGTGCGGATTTTCATGCCCGCTTCGACTTTGCGGGAGCAGGCTGGCACCAGCGTGCGCGAGCCTTCCAGTTCGACGACGCAGACGCGGCACGCATTCACCGGCGTCAGGCTCTCGAGGAAACAGAGCGTCGGAATATCGATGCCGACGGCGCGCGCCGCGTCGAGAATCGTGGAGCCTTCCGCGACCTGAACGATATTTCCATCGATGGCGATTTCGAACTGACGGCGCGCTGGGCGGGCCGGCGCCTCGGGAATCGGCCCGCGGGGAACAGGGACCAGGAAAGACGGTGCGGATTCGTTCATAGAAAAAGATTCCAGCGCTGGAGCGCGGATTCGAGAACGCTGGAGGCGGTTTGGCCGAGTCCGCAAATGGAGGCGTCGCGCATCGCCTGGCCCATTTCGGTGAGCAGGCGAACCTCTTCGCCGACGGAGACCAGAGGACGTCCGTGAACCAAGCGTTCGAGCGATTCCTGCTGGCGGACGGCGCCGACGCGGCAGGGGACGCACTGGCCGCAGCTTTCGTCGCGAAAGAATTCGGCGATGCGCAGGAGAATGCGCCTGAGATCGACGCTGTCGTCGAGAGGCATCACGACGCCGGATCCGAGCGTCGCGCCGATGGAGCGGACGCCTTCGAAGGTCAGGGGTGTGTCGAGTTCGGCCGGGGAAACAAACGAACCCGCTGCGCCGCCGAGCAGCACGGCTCGCAATCGTCCGTTGCCGCCGACGCCTCCGGCGAGGTCGATCAGCTCGCGCAGCGTGGCGCCGAAGGGAATTTCGTAGACGCCGGGGCGTTGCACGTGGCCGCAAAGGCAAAACAGCCGGTAGCCGGTGGAATTTTCCTTCCCGATCCGCGCATACGCCGCGCCGCCGCCGAGAATAATTTCCGGAATATTAATCAGCGTTTCGACGTTGTTGACCACCGTCGGCCGGCGGAACAGGCCCGATTGCGTAGGAAAGGGGGGCTTATTGCGAGGCTCGCCGCGATAGCCTTCGATGGAATTGAAGAGCGCGGTTTCCTCGCCGCAGATGTAGGCGCCGGCGCCGCGGCGAAGCTCGATGTCGAAGCTGAGGCCGCGGCCGAGAATGTTCGCGCCGAGGAATCCATGTGCTCTTGCTTTGACGACGGCCTGTTGAAGCCGCATCGCGGCTAGGGGATATTCGCCGCGAACATAAATGTATCCGCGCTGCGCGCCGACCGCGAAGGCGGCTATGGTCATGCCTTCGAGGACGGCGAAGGGATCGCCTTCCATCACCACGCGGTCCTTAAATGTGCCTGGCTCCGATTCATCGGCATTGCAGACGACGTAGCACGCTCCGCTCTGCGCGTGGACCGCTTCCCATTTTTTGCCTGTGGGGAAAGCCGCGCCGCCGCGGCCGACCAGTCGGGACTCGATGACTTCGCGGATGACGCCTTCCGGCCCAATATCGAACGCTTTCTCAAGCGCCTCATAGCCTCCGAGGCGGCGATAATCGTCAAGGCTCGATGGATCGCCATGCCCGATGCGGCGGAGCAAGTGAAGCTGCGGCTGGCCTGCTTGCGGGACCGGCCTTAAAACGTCGGGGTCGCCAGTCAACGTTCCGCCAATGAGATCCACCACGGCATCGGACGCGGCTGGAGCGAGCACGCTCTCCCGCGGCGCTTCGCCCGCTGCCGTTATCAACGCGGCTGGCGCACGCTCGCACAGGCCGAGGCACGGGCTGCGCACCCACTGCGAGCCGGACGGGCCGAGTTTTACTTCCAGCTCGCGGCACAATGTATCCGCACCGCGCGCCATGCAGGCGATGTCGTCGCATACATGCGCGACTACGCCGGGCCGTGAGGACAGAGAAAACATCGCATAAAAAGACGCGACGCCGTGGACCTCGGCAGGCGCGACGTTCAGGCGGAAGGCCGCATAGTTGAGCGCGCCGGGGCTGATCCAGCCGATGCGCGACTGAATGGCGTGCAGAACGGGCAGCAACCGGTCGCGAGATGGACGCTCCTCGGGCCCCAATTCACGATCAACGGCGGCTTTCTCTTCTAATGTCGCTTGCGCACCTGTGAAGTGAAGATCCAATTCCGCTCCTAGCACTTCTCCACGCGAATCGCGGTGGCTTTGAACTCCGATGTTCCCGATTTCGGATCGGATGCGTCGATGGTCAAGTTATTGGTCGGCACCTGATCATGAAAATGGATAGTCATGAAGGCCAGGCCGGGTCGTAGTCCGGTATCCAGGCGGACGGGCGCGACTAAGGTGCCTCGGCGCGAACGGACGCGCACGCGCTCGCCTTCGCGAAACCCATAATGCGCGGCATCCTCGGGCGATAAATCGAGCGTTTCGTCGCGGTGGAGAGGAGACGCGTAGTGGCCGGTTTGCACGCCTGTGTTGAAGGAATCGAGGCGGCGGCCGGTGGTCAGGCGGATGGGAAACTCCTCGTCGAGAACGTCGACGGGAGGAACGAATTCTACGGCGCTGAAGGGCGCGCGAGGGCCGAGGAGGGGTTCCTGCCACAGGCGGCCGTGCAGAAATATTTCGCCCGGATGGGACTCGTCGGGACAGGGCCATTGGATCCCGCCAAGCTCTTCGAGACGCCGGTAACTCATGCCGCCGTGCATGGGGCTGAGGCGGCGCAGCTCGTTCCAGATGCATTCGGCGCTGGGCTCGCCCCAATCGTGGCCGAATCGGCGCGCAAGATCGTAAATCACCTCGATGTCGTCGCGCACACCGGGCGGAGGAGGAACGGCGCGGCGGACGCGCTGCACGCGGCGTTCACTGGACGTGACGGTACCCTCGGTTTCGCACCATCCGGCAGCGGCGGGCAAAACGACGTCGGCCAGCTCGGCGGTCGCGGTGTAGAAGAGATCCTGCACGACCATGAATTCCAGTCCGCGAAGAAGCTTCAACACGCGGTTGCGGTCGGCTTCCGAATCGGCCGGATTTTCGCCGAGCACGTAGAGTGTAGTCAAATCGCCGTGCTCCATGGCGTCAAACATGCCGCTCAGATGCATCGCGCGCCCCGGCAGCGGGCTGACGGAGCC
>CAVVNE010000132.1:0-5027 GCA_963749245.1 Bryobacterales bacterium | reverse complement strand
GAAACCGCGCGCACGGGGCACAGCACGGGCGCGGGTTCCACGCAGACGACAGTAAGTTCATCGAACGATGATGTTCACCTGTCCGAGTTAGTGAAGAGTTTGCGGTCGCTGGCGGCGGATTCGCCGGAGCGGCAGGCCAAGCTCGAATCGCTGGCCCGGTCGTACGCCAACGGGTCGTACACGGTGGATGCAGGGGCCACGGCCTCGAAGATCATCGACGATGCTTTTGAGAATTAAACAGGCGCGCGACCGGATCGAGGCGCTGCGGCAGGCTCTGCTCGGTTCCTCGCCTGAGGAGATCCTGGCGGCTCTGCCGGGACTTGAGGAAGCGGCGCGTTTCCTTGAAACAGTGGAGCAGCAGGTCCGCGAGGGAGCCTGCGCTCCTTACGAAGTCCGCCGCGAGTTGAAGCTCTTCAAAAACGACCTGCGGATCAACGCGAGGCTGATGGCGCACGGTATCGAATTCTGCCGGGGATGGGCGAACCTGCTCGGCGCGGGTCCTGCCTATACGCTGGACGGCCAGGCGGCAGCCTCCGGGCCGCTGGCGACAGTTTCGCTGCGCGGGTGAAATCATTATGGGGCTTTTGACCAGTATTCTGAACTCCTCCAACGCCTTGCGGGTCTATGACCAGGAGTTCGCCACAATTCAGAACAACATCGCCAACGCCAACACGCCGGGCTACGCCGACCAAAATGTGACGCTGGTGGCCGATTCGTTCAATCCTTCCGACGGGCTCGAGGGAGGGATTTCCACGGGACCTCTGGCCAGCACGCGTTCCCAGTATCTGGAGCAATCGGTGCGCGCGCAAACTACTCTGCTCGGCAGCGCGCAGCAGCAAGCCTCGGACCTGGCGCCCTTAACGTCGTTGTTCGATCTCAGCTCGACGACCGGCATTTCCGGATCGCTCGATTCGTTCTTCAACAGTTTTTCGGCGTTGAGCGTCACTCCCAACGACTCGGTGGCGCGCCAGAACGTCATCACCCAGGCGCAGGCGGTGGCCACGTCGTTCAACCAGGCGGCCATCGGCATCAACTCGGTTTCAAGCAACGTGGAACAGGAAACGGGCAACGCGGTTGCGTCCATCAACCAGATTGCCGCGGACATCGCGAACATCAATCAGGATTACGCGGCCTCGCCCGGCGCGTCCACCGACGCGGGCCTGGACGCGAAGCTCAACTCGGACCTGGAAAATCTGTCGCAAGTGGCGAATTTCAGCGTTCTGAATGTCAACGGGCAGATCAACGTCTACCTGGGAGGGCAGACGCCGATCGTGATGGGTCAACAGACCTTCAACGTGGCGGCCGATTTCTCCACGCCCCAGACCGTCATCCGCGATGCCAACGGAAACGATATCACCTCGCAGATCACCGGAGGCCAACTGGGCGCCGAGATTCAGGAAAACAACGTCACGCTGCCCGGCTACTCCAGCTCCTTGAATACCCTCGCTCAAACGTTCGCCGATACCGTCAATAACGCCCTGGCTCAGGGCGTCGACCAGAGCGGCAACCCTCCGGCCAACAATCTTTTCTCGTACGACACGTCCACCGATGCGGCCTACACGCTCTCGGTCACCCAGGGCTTCACAGGGGATCAGATCGCGGCGGCGCTGCCCACCGCTCCCGGAGGCAACGGGAATGCGCTGGCCATCGCGCAGCTGGCCAACGCGCAGACCGTCGGCGGGTTTACGTTCACGCAGGCGTTCGGAAATCTGGGACAGCAGGTGGGCGCCGATATTTCGAGCGCCAACGCGAATCAGACCGAGCAGCAGAACCTGGTCACGCAGGCGCAGTCGCAAAGGGCGCAGGTCAGCGGCGTGAATCTGGATGCGGAGGCGGCCAAGCTGCTGGAATTCCAGCAGGCCTTCACCGCCGTTAGCAAGGTGGTGACCACCCTGAACAGCATGGCCGATGCGTTGATGGCGATGATGCCAACGTCCTAGCAAGGAGTAATTTATGGTGTCCACTCTGAACCCTCAATCGCAAGAGTTCCTGAACAACATCAATCGGATCGCGAACCAGATGACAGAGGCGCAGACGCAGCTTTCGACGGGCCTCAAAGTAAATGTCGTCTCCGATAATCCGGACGTGATCTCGACGCTGCTGCAGGCCCGCGCGAATCTGAACTCCGCCCAGCAGATCAGCACCAATCTGGGCCAGGTCTCGACCGAAGTCAACACCGGCGAGCAGGCGCTGGAAAGCGCTACGTCGCTGTACGATCAGGTGCAGACGCTTTCGGCCGAAGGAACGACCGGAACGCAGACCGCGTCCGGCCGGGCGGCGATTGCGCAGCAGTTGCAATCGATCGAGCAGCAGATGGTCGGTCTCGCGAACACGCAGGTGAACAACCGCTACATTTTCTCGGGCGATGCGGACCAGACGCAACCGTACACATTCGATATTACACAGCCGGATCCGGTGAGCGCGTACCAAGGGACAGCGTCCACGCGCACCATTCAGGCGGCGAACGGCACGACATTTCCCGTGGCACTGACCGCGCAACAGATTTTCGATTCGGCCGACCCGACCACGAACGTCTTCACGTCGATCAACAACATGGTGACGGCTTTGAACAACAACGATCAGACGGCCATCCAGACCGCGAACGCCGCGATGCCCGCCGTGTCGACGTATCTCAACAGCCAGCTCGCCTTCTACGGCACCGCGCAAAATGCGGTCACCAACGCCACCAATTCGGCCGCCACTCTGATCACGCAGCTACAGACCCAGATCAGCGGCTTGCAGGACGCCGACGAAACGCAATCGATTCTCCAGCTCACGCAGGCGCAGACCGAACAGCAGGCGGCGCTTCAGTCGTTCCAGCAAATCCCGAGAACGACGCTGTTCGATTTTCTGGGATGAAAGGCGGTTACTTCGCCGCGTATGTCTTGGTGTACTTATTTCGCGAATTGTACACGGTGAACGAACCGTCCTCGTGAGCCGTCACTTTCAGATACTTGCCCGCGCACTGCTGGTCGATGTTGGCGATGAACGTGTCGGGCGAATTGCCTTCCCGGCCGCCGGCCATCGCGAAATGGAGTTCCCAGAAGTCTTCGAGGCCCGGCATCGCGCGCCACATCTGATACGCCTCCCGCTTTCCTCCCTTAATGGCGCCGTCGTTTTCAATCACCACGCGCGGAGCCATCGCGTAATCGGCCTTGGGGGAAATGTGCGTGCCATGGTGCGGCGTCAGCAGCAGGTCCAGCTTGCCGACGTGATTTTCCGGGCACATGAGCGCCAGTTCCTCGTTGTAGATAATATCGCCCAGATCGGCGAAGCGGAATTTTTCGAATTGCACGACGAGCCCGCCGGACTGCGGATTCTCGCCCGATTCGCCGTCCTGCGGCTGGAGTCCGGCGCAGAACGGATTCGGGTCGCCTTTGGTCTCGATGTGCTTCTGCGCGGCGACCAGCACCGTAATATCCAGATCCTTGATCGGAATCTTGTCGCCCGGCTTGTAGACGATGTGCGGCGCGTTGCCCCTCGCCCTGGTGTACGCGTCAGAATCCGCTTTATCGTCTTTAGCCTGTTCCCCGTGATCGAAGAACGATTCCACCGGCAGAACTTCGAGAAGATTCTTCACACCGCCCGCGTGGTCAGCGTGATAGTGGGTCAGGAACAGCACGTTGATGCGCTTCACATGCGCCAGCTTCGCCGCCTCGGCGATGCGGTTCGCGTCGCGCCCGCCGTATCCGGCGTAGCCTGTGTCGACCAGCATCGCCTGGCCGGAGGGAGAAGCGACCAGCGTGGCTTGCCCACCCTCGGTGTCGATGAAAAAAATTTCAAGATTTTTCGCTGCCTGTGCGGCCGAGGCGAAAACAAGAAAAGCTATGAAGGCTCGCATCCGACACGATGCTAACATGCGCCGGGAACCTTCGGTGTTACAGTATCGTATTACGTTTCAGGAATGGCTTTTTGTGTCCAATGCGGGAATAAGGTCGGCGACGCCGATCCGTTTTGCGCCAAGTGCGGCGCCCGGCAAAAGGTCGCGGCCGGAGCGCAGGCCCCGCACGATCCTTTCTCCGGCATCAGCCCGCGCAACGCGTCCCTGCTGTGCTATATTCCCTGGCTGGGCTGGATTGCGGCGATCGTCGTGCTGGCCAGCCAGCGCTTCCGCAACGACGCGCAGGTCCGCTTCCACGCATTTCAAGGTTTGTACGTGTTCGTGGTCTGGCTGATCGTAGACTGGGTGATATCGCCGTTTCTCTCCGCCACGGGCTTCCTGCTGGGCATGCCTTTCCACCGCCTCGGCGCGAGCCTGATGCAACTGGCCGTTTTCGCGGCCTGGGTCTTCATGATGATCAAGGTCAGCCACGACGAAACCTACAAGCTGCCGATCATCGGGGATCTGGCGGAGCGGTCGGTGAGCGAGCAGCGGTCGTAAGTCATGTCTAGGCTTGATAGCTGGGGCAACGGACGCTCGCTGATCTTCTGGGAAGAGCCTCAAAATTCGCAACTCCGCCAATTGTTTTACCATTAAGGTGTGCCAGAGAATGGGACCCGGAGCAGCCATGCCACCCGAGAGGCTCACTGTAGTATCATTTCTTTTCCTCCGATAGAGGATAGGTGTGTCAATGCCAGGAACAACTGATGCTCCCGAGTATGAGCAGTTCGATTACAAGGATTACGATCAAACGCCTCTCAGCTTGGAAGATGCCATAAAAAGGGCTTCGGAACTGCGCCGCGACGACCCCAGTAGGATCCACCGTGTCGTCCCTGCAGATCGGAACACAGTTACCTTCCATGTAGATTCGACCGCCGCTGTCGAGGTCTACGCTGATCTGATATCTAGGATTACAGGTCGCTGGATAAGGTGGGGCGCCAAAGGCATAAAGAAATGAGTTCGGGACATCAACCCGTTACCGACGAAACTCCGCTTCCCCGATCCACGCATGTTACCACTACTGCTAGCGCCCCGATTGATGACGGAAAAACGACACCAATTCTTCCTCCAGAAGCGGAGCAGGCGCTCGAAAAAGTTATTGAAAGTGGAGGTCCTAAGGCCCTTCTCGCAGTGGTGGCGGCGTTTT